>NZ_JBITIB010000004.1:0-101428 GCF_044458565.1 Streptomyces sp. NPDC050433
ACAGCCATCTGGCACAACCGCCGCACCAGAACACCGATCACCCGGTCACTGACCGCCTACGACCACTGACCAGCACATCGGACTTACTCATCTAGTCCAGTACTAGTCCCCCAGGAGCCATAGTTAGAGGTGTGACTCGCCCTCCACCTGCAGACAGAGCCTCTCGATCTCCGCCGTTGCGTCATGCCCAAGGAGCTCACGCGCGGACTGGTCGGCAACTTCCTGCCGAAGCTTCACCGTCTGGCGCGAGTTGAACATTGTGTCCGCGAACGGCAGCAGACTTCCGAGAAAGGGGTGCTTGTCAGCATCCACATGCTGAAGCGCGTTCATCCAATCCAGTCTGGACGATCCGTTCACCACGATGTCACCGGTCTCCCCTCGCACCTGCATATTGATCACCAAATTCCTCCTCGTTCAGAGTCCGCTGTGTCGATCCCGCTCGCCCGGCTCATGGAGTTAACCGTGACAGCCACGCGTGCCGCGAGGAAGATCCCAACGAGCTGCGGTACAGCAGGGCCGCGGCGCCCGCATCGTTGTACGCGTGCTCGTAGTGCTCGGACCATGAGCGACGGCAGGAGGTCGTGAGCGGGCTGGTCGACCTCGCGCGCACCGCTCGCGAGAAGGCCGAGGAGAAGCCTTCTGGTACGGATCTGGTGCGGGGCCCCTGAACTGGTCCAGACAACAAACAAGGCCCAAGTCGCTGACTTGGGCCTTTGTTGTGGAGCGGGTGACGAGAATCGAACTCGCGCTCTGAGCTTGGGAATCAACGGTGCCTAGCAGCACCGCACTGTTCTGACCAGGGGTTACTTGGCCCGCGAGCTGTGCTGAAGCGGAACGTCTCGGCCGCTTCTGACCGTGATTTACCGTGCTGAAGGGCTGGTACGGGGCTGGCCTGCGGCAAGGCGGTTGCCGAGACGGCTCGGGTGGTGTTGGGCTCGTACGGCAAAGGACATCGGGCCCCGGGACGCGGCACGGTGCGCGCACGCGAAGGAGTCGGCGGGGTCCGGATCGACGGGGCGGTTGGGCGCAGGCAGTGCGTAACGGGCGGCCTGTAGGAAAGCCGCGGGCTTCCGAGCGTACCGACGGGCGCTCTCTCGCCGGGCCTGCGGCGGCATCGCGACGTAGCTGGCTCGGCGCACTGCTCGTACGAAGGCTTCCTTCTCCCTCGGCCGGGCCGCACCCGTGATCGATGGGCAGCCAGTAACGCTACCTGATGATCGTGGTGCCTGGAAGGCGCAGCCTCACACCATGTGATGAATGCCCAGATCTCAGGTCAATTTGCCCTGAACCTCGTTGATCATGGTGCTGGACCACGGCCATCCAGAGCCGTGCCGGCCGGAGCGGGAAGTTCTCGCGCCGCCACCGCGTGACCCTTCACCGGGTCTCGCGTCCGTTACGGAAAGGGTGGACCTCATGACCGCTGCCGGTGAAGAGCCGACCGCATCGATCAACAACATCGCCACACAAGGCATTTGGGCCTCGGGCCCCACCATCAACCCCGCTGTCGTCCAAGTGGCCAGGGCTCTGCTCGCGGCGCTTGAGGACGAGGCGGCCGGGACGGCCGGGGCGCTGCCCGCGGAGTTGTCGGAGCTGGTGGCCGGTGTGCGGGAGAGGGCCTCGATCGGCTTCCCGCGCATCGTCGCCTCGGACGGGATCCGTCTTTCGGCGTTCTCCATCAAGCTGAACGACGGCAAACCGCACCCCGTCGTGATCGTCCCCGCCGGCTGGAGCCCGTACGGTTGGCTGCCCTTCGCGTACTCCTACCTCACGCTGGCGCAGCGCGGATACCACGTCCTGGCCTACACACCCCGAGGTATCGGCGACCCGGCACTGCCGTCCACGTCCGAGGGCACTGTCGATGTGGCCGGGCCCAAGGACTGGGCTGACGGTTCAGCGGTGATCGACTACGCCCAGGCGCACTTCGACCCGAGCGGCATCGGGTTCCTCGGCGAGTCCTACGGCTCCGGGATCAGCCAGCTGGTCGCCGCGCACGACCCCGACGCTCGGGTCTCCGCCGTCGTCGCGCTCAGCACCTGGGGCAATCTGGCCACCAGCCTGTACGCCAACGGCACCCGGCATCTCGCAGCCGCTCAGGCGCTGATCGCTTTCACCGGCGGCCCGATGGAGGACAAGTTCGACGAGGAGACCCAGCAGATCCTCACCGACTTCCTCCACGGCCAGAACCTCGACGACGTGGTGGCCTGGGCCACCGAGCGTTCGCCCGCTTCCTGTGTGAAGCTCACCAACAAGCGGCGGATCCCGACGTTCGTATCGAACACATGGCACGAGAGCCTGTTCCCCGCCGGTCAGACGATCGACATGTTCACCCGGCTCACGGTTCCGAAGCGGCTGAACATGTGGACGGGCGACCACGGCGCTCCGGAAGGGCCCGGCCTGAGCGGGCTGCTGACAAGCCTGCCGTTCCCCGGGCTCCGGGAGCCGATGCGGGAGGCGTACGAGTGGCTGGACCACCATCTGCTCGGCGCCGACAACGACGTGTCCGGCCGGCCCGAGGTCAGCAACCAGGTCATGTTCACCTACAAGACCGCCCCGGTGCCGGGCGGTACGCGCCGGATCACCGCCCCCGCACGCCGCGAGACGCACGCCGCGTGGGGCGACGTCAGCACCGGGAGCGAGACCTGGTATCTCACGGCCGCCGCCGCCGGCTCCGGTGATGGCGTGCTGGCCGAGGAGGCGGCCAACGGCTGGTCGCGCGGTTTCGCCACCGGCGGCCTCACCGAGGCCACCGCGATGGACGCCGTCCTGCAGACCGGCCAGAAGGAGTGGAGCGGCAATCCCAAGACCTACGACCTGGAGAAGTTCGACCGCTCGCAGCTGCTGGTCTGGGCGACGGAACCGCTGTCCGGCCGGAGCGGAGTGGCCCGCCGGATCCGCGGAGCCGCCACCGTACGGATCACCGTACGCAGCACCGACGACGCCGCCACACTGGTCGCCTACCTGTTCGACATCGCTGCGGACGGTACGGCGCGGATCATCACGCACGAGCCGTACAGGGCCGCCGACCTGACGCCGAACACGGACCGCACCCTCAGCTGGCAACTTCAGCCCGCTGTCTACGACGTGGCGGAGGGCCACCGGCTCGCGCTGGTCGTCAACAGCCGCGACCAGCTGTACTCCTTCGCCGGAACGGACGGCGGCACCATCACCGTTGGCTCACCCGGCGGACAGGACGCCGGCGTGGAGATCCCGCTCGGCTGAGCCCGCCGTGGCTGGCACACCTGCCGGCGCTGCACATCCGCCCCGCCGGTGGAGTCCCCGTTTCCCCGCTTCGAGGACTGCCGATTCTTCCGAGTCAATGGTGGGCGCTTTCTGGCCATACCGCCCAGGAGCCCATCGCTGAGAAGCCGAACGGCCATTACCGCAATGCCCCACTGATCAACCAACGAGGAGAAGTTCATGGCTGTTTTCACCGCCGCTCTGGTCGCCCGCCACAGCGACAAGCTGGTGTCCGTCACCGCCTCGGGTACCGAGGACGGCGCCGAGGTGGTCCAGTGGACCGACAAGAACAAGCCCAACCAGCACTGGAACTTGGTGGCGACGACGGGCGGTTACTACCACGTCGTCGCTGTGCACAGCGGCAAGGCGCTGTCCGTCACCAACTCGGACATGGAGGACGGCGGGACCGTCGTCCAGTGGACCAACAAGAACAAGCCCAACCAGGAATGGAAGCTCGTCCAGAAGGACGACGGCTACTTCTCCCTGGAGGCCCGCCACAGCGGCAAGCTCCTGTCCGTCGTCGGCGAGGACACCGCGGACGGCGGCAAGCTCGTCCAGTGGACCGACAAGAACAAGCCCAACCAGCACTTCCGCCTCGGCTGAGTCATCTGCGCGCACGGCCTCGCCGACGTTCTCGGCGAGGCCGTGCCGCGCCGTCGCCCGTGCGGCGTTGATCGCACCTCACCGAAAACCCACTCAGGAAGGACTCATGGTGATCGCAAGGATCATGGTGGAGGGGCAGTGGACCCTGACCGCCTCCGACATCGACGCCCTCAACGCGCTGGACGACGAGTTGAGCGTCGCGGTTGAGACCCACGACGAGGAGGGCTTCCGTAACGCTCTCGGCGCCCTCCTTGCGGAGGTTCGATGCCGGGGGACCCCACTGCCTGACGACGCGGAGGAGCCCAGCGAGTTGATCCTTCCCTCCTCCGACGCCTCCCTCGACGATGTCCGTGTGATGTTGAGCGACAGCGGCCTCATTCCCGGCTGACTTCCGCCAAGGCGCGACGGTCGCGCGGAGGAAGGCGGGAGCCGTGATGGCAGCAGCAGCAGAAGAACGGACGCAGCGGTCAAGTTGGGCCTCACGGCCGGCCAGGTCGTCCTGGAGATCGGCTACGCCGACGACGCCGACCAGGAGCTGCGTGAGGGCATCGTGGCGATCACCGGCAAGGACTTGGTCGAGGCCCTGACCCTGCCTCGTACGGCGCCGCCCTGCGACAGTGGTGCGTCAGCTCTGCCTTCCGATCGCCCGCGCCCCGACCGTGCCCGCCGTGGTCTCCAGCTGCGGGGCACTCGCGTCCAGCGCCGGCCGGCTACGGCAGAAACCCTTGTACGGCTCGGCAAGAGCATTCCGGATGTCGAGGGGCTTACCGGCCTTCAGCGCGTGACGATCCCTGGGACGGGTGCCCGGCCGGGCCGCGGGACGGCCGACGCGAGGCCCGCGCTGGTAAGGTCGGGTCACGCTTGCAGAGAGCCTGGGCCCGTGCCGGACAAGGCACGGGCCCAGGTCCGTTCAGGGCGCCGAAACGAGGAAACCCCCAATGAAGGTGAAGCAGTCGGCCTCAGGTCGCTCCGGACCCGGCAGGTCCGACCGGGGGAGGGCCCCGAAGGGCGAGCTCTCGGTGCCGGGGACACCGGTGCCTGGTCTCCCGCCGGCCGGCTCCTTCGCGGAGCTGGAACTGCCGGTCGCGCTGATGGGGGTGCTGGCGGGGCTCGGGGTACGAGAGCCATTCCCGATCCAGGCGGCCACCCTGCCGAGCGCGCTGGCCGGCCGGGATGTCCTGGGCCGCGCGCGGACCGGCTCGGGAAAGACCCTCGCCTTCGGGCTTGCGCTCCTCACACGTACGGCGGGCCGGCGCGCCGAACCGAAGCGCCCTCTCGCGCTGGTCCTGGTGCCGACAAGGGAACTCGCGCAGCAGGTGAGCGAGGCGCTGGCTCCCTACGCGAAGGCGCTCGGGCTGCGCTCGGTGACTGTGGTCGGCGGGCTGGCGATCGGCCGGCAGGTGGCGGCGCTCCGGGCGGGTGCCGAGGTCGTGGTGGCGACGCCGGGACGGCTGGCCGATCTCGTCGCCCGGCGGGACTGTCACCTGGACCGGGTGCGGATCGCGGTGCTGGACGAGGCGGACCAGATGTGCGACATGGGTTTTCTGCCGCAGGTCTCGGAGACCCTGGACCGGACGCCGCCCGGCGGGCAGCGGATGCTGTTCTCCGCGACGCTCGACCGCAACGTCGATCAACTGGTCAGGCAATATCTGAGTGAGCCGGTGTTCGCCGCGGTCGATCGGGCGGAGGGCTCGGTCGCGACGATGGAGCACCACGTACTGAACGTCCATCCCGCCGACAAGTACGTGACAGCCACCGAGATCGCGGCTCGGGACGGGCGGGTGCTGATGTTCCTGGACACCAAGCACGGTGTGGACCAGTTCACCCGCCACTTGCGGAACAGCGGCATTCAGGCGGGTGCTCTGCACAGCGGGAAGTCGCAGCCGCAGCGTACGCACACGCTGGCCCAGTTCAAGGACGGGGAGATCACGGTGCTGGTGGCCACCAACGTCGCTGCCCGTGGCATCGACGTCGAGCACCTGGACCTCGTGGTCAACGTGGATCCGCCCTCCGACCCCAAGGACTACCTCCACCGCGGCGGGCGCACCGCGCGTGCCGGGGAGTCCGGCAGCGTGGTCACGCTGGTCACGCCCGGCCAGCGCCGGGACGTGAACCGGATGATGTCGGATGCCGGGATCCGGCCCACGGTCGCTCAGGTTCGCTCCGGCGAGGAGAGGCTGACCAGTATCACAGGCGCGAAGCGCCCGCCGATGCAGGACGGGGCGAAGACTGGCAATGCGGCGTTCCGGGGTCTGGGCACCCGCGCGGGCCGCCCGCCGAAGGAATCCCGCAAGGCCGCGGAGGCGCGCACGATGGCGGAGGCCCGCAAGGCCGCCAGAGCGCGCAGGGCCCACTGACGGGCTGTACGGCCGTCGCGGGTGGGGAGACACACGGAGCCACCCACTGCCTCGCATCGAGTGGAGCGTCAAGGAGTGCCGATGGCGAACAGGGTCCAACGACCCCATGAGGAAGCCGAGTTCGAGTTCATCCTGGCGAGGGCGGACGTCCCGGTGCTCGCGTACTTTCACGGGGTGTGGCCCAAGGCCGCGGCAGCATGCAAGGAAATGGATGCCCTGGTGCGGGAGGTGGCCGACGTTTACCAGGGCCGACTGATTGTTGTGCGGGCCGACATCGCAAGGTGCCCCGGCCCCGTACGGCGGTACGGCGTCACCGGCGCGCCCTCCTTCGTGCTGATCGATCGGGGCGAGGCGATGGAGGCCGGGAGCGGTCCGATGTCCAGGACAGCGCTCGGGGAGTTCCTGGACGCCCACCTGTGATCAGGCCGCGTACCGGCCGACGAGGTTGTGCCCGCAGCGACCGGCCCGGGCACCATCGGGGCCGCAGATGTACAACTCTTCACCGAAACCGCCGAGCGCCCTCGTCAGGTCCTGGTACTCGCGTAAGGCGGCTACCCGTCGTGGCTGGAAGCCTGCTCATCGAACGACGAGATCGAAGTGAACCTGGGCGCCGCGCGTCGATGGATGAGCCACCTCCGTAATCACGGAACGCCGGCGTCCAGCTCTCTCGAATCAGGACCTCACCACGATTCAACCGACATCACGAGTTCAGTTCAGTCCAGTAGCGGATACGGGCGAGACTCGTGCCGCCGCACCGATTGACCGCCAGATGTTGTGCATAAGAGGATGTCTCATGTGGTGATGGTGTGAGCTGCGGCATGATGTCTCTTCGTGAGTGCCGATTTGTCGCAGCGGCTGGTTCCTGACGGTCTGTGGGAACTCGTCGCCCCGTTGTTGCCGTCGTTCAACTCCCGTCCGCAGGGCGGTGGGACTGCGCCGCTGGATGAGCGGGCTGTGTTCACGGCGGTGGTGTATGTGCTGACCAGCGGGTGTGCCTGGCGGCACCTGCCGGAGATGTTCGGGGTGTCGCCCGCGACGGCACACCGTCGGTTCACCGCGTGGACCCAGGCGGGGCTGTGGCGCCGACTGCACCGGTCGGTCCTGGACGAACTCGGCGCCAGGGGCGAGCTCGACTGGACCTCCGCAATCGTCGACGCCGCGTCGGTGCGGGCGAAAAGGGGGGTCCGCTGACCGGGCCGAATCCGGTCGATCGCGGCAAGAAGGGCAGCAAACTACATGTGCTGTCCGAGGCCCAGGGCATCCCGCTCGCTGTCGCCGTGTCCGGCGCGAACATGCACGACAGCCTTGCCCTCAAGCCGCTGATCCGCGGCATACCCGCCATCCGTTCCCGGCGCGGACCCCGTCGGCGCCGCCCAGTCAAACTCCGCGCGGACAAGGCGTACTTCTCCGCCGATCACTTCGCCTGGCTGCGTGAACGGGGGCTGATCCCGCGTATCGCCCGGCCGGGCATCGAATCCGGCGAACGGCTCGGCCGGCACCGCTGGAAGATCGAGCGGTCCATCGCCTGGCTGTTCGGCTATCGCCGCCTTACCGTCCGATACGAACGAAAGGGCTCCCACTTCCTCGCCTTCCTCGGCCTGGCCGCCGCTCTGACCTGCTACAAGAAGCTCGCAAAACTCGCCACATGAGACACGCTCTAAGTGGTGCGTGGCCTTCGAATTGGACTAGACAACAAACGACCCCCGGGCCGCTGGCCTGGGGGTTCGTCGTGGAGCGGGTGACGAGAATCGAACTCGCGCTCTGAGCTTGGGAATCAACGGCGCTCCGGAGTGCCACAGCGCTCTGAACAGGGATAACGAGATCCCCGACCTGCGCTGGGACCTGATGGATTGACCGTTTCGGACCCCTGGCGTACCGCACTAAAGGGCTGGGATGGGGCTGGTCTGCGACGGGGCGGTTGCGAAGACGACTTGAGTGGCGTTGGCCTATTCGGGCAAGGGATTTCGCGCTCATGACCAGAGTGGAGTGTGCGCACGCGAAGAATTCGGAGTCCCGGATACTCGCACGCACCAGCACGCTAGAACATGAGCTTTGCGGTGGACACGCAGTGCGGCACCCGGAGCTGGGAGTCGCCGGATAGTAAAACCATGTCCCTGCGCAGTTCCCGGCGTGGCCGGGAGTCGCCGGAGGTCCGGGCCCGGCGGATCCTGGTCGTGCCCATAGGGGATGAGTAGACCGATCTGCGGCTCCTCCAGCCAAGACCTGGATCATGTCACCTGACTTCTCTTGGAGGCGAGCGTCACCATGAGTCAGCTATGCGGGTGAGGGTTCACACAATCGCATGAACGGGTCAGGGGGGCAGTGTCTCTCCCCGGGTGGATCACGTTCCCCTAGTGTCCCGACTGATACGAGGGGAACTTATGACCGCTCAGTCCAGGTTCACTGCTAACGAGCGTGAGACGTTTGCCGATCAGGTGATCGACGGCGCTCGCACCATCCGAGAGGTCGCCGACGATTGCGAAGTACCGCGGCAGACTGTCCAAAATTGGGTGAAGAGCCGTAGGGAGAGGCGTGGAATCCCGACGCCGCGGCCTGGGTCTGGACCGTCGACCCCAGAGCGCATGGCTGCTCGGCTTGAGAAGTTGGAGAAGGCGAAAGCGGACGCAGAGGTGCGAGCGGCAAATGCGGAGGCACGAAGCGCTTCCCTGGAAGCACTCGTTGCTCGCCAGGGGATCGCAGTGGCAGCACTTAAGGGGACGTTGCGGTTGTACGTCGATCCGGAGGGCTTCGGCGATGGTGTGACCCCTGCTTGACGTGAGGCGGGAGCGACGGACAAAGTTGGTTCTGATCCGAGCGGTACTTTCCCCCATCACGAGCGTGCGAGCCGTGGCCACCCGATTGAGGTGCGTGCCCCCGCCTTCATTCAGCGATGCCTGGCGGCTAGTAAGGGTTAGCGCGCATCCGGATGAGCTGGTCTACGACCTATGCAAGACCCAGGTCGGTAAACCCACCGGATCTGCTTCACCTCGGGTGGTAGCAGAGAACAAGGACGATCATTGATCGTTGAGGCGCTAGCGGGGTACCGCGCGCAATCCGCTATGTAGAGGCGGGAAAAGGGCTGCCCCGTAGAAGCGTGACGACACGGTGGCGAAGTCAAACCGATCGAATTCGCTACGCCAGTGGCCGCGTTGGGACTACTGCTATAGCACCATGCGCCCTTCGTGCCCCCTTGAGGGACGGCTTCCACTGCGATCAGCTTGCCCCGTATGTACTGACAGGGGAGTTGAGGCTGCTCTCGGTCGGCCCTTCTGGAGGGGGAAGTAGTGGCAATCAAGTTGCTGTACGTTGCGCCTGCGCAGAACGACCTGATCGACAAGGCCATCACTCTGGGCAATCGCTACACCAAGACACTGGGGCTCCTGAAGCCTCCCGCGTACAGCAAGGCAGCGGAAGATGGTGGACTGCTCGTAGCGGTTGAAGCGGAAGAGGTGATCGGTTACGCACTGTTCGGGCTGCCGAAAAGGAGTGCCCACATCCGCCTAGCCCACCTGTGTGTGGCGGAAGAACAGCGCGGCAGGAGCGTTGCACGGCGACTGGTGGAGGAGATCAAGGAGCGGTATCCACAACGGCTTGGCATCAAGGCCAAGTGCCGTCGTGACTACAACCTCAGTGCCATGTGGACGAGCTTGGGATTCGTCCCACATGGCGAGGTACGAGGACGCGGTCGGGATGGAGAGATCCTCGACGGATGGTGGCTGGATCTCGGGCACCCGCACCTATTCACGGAGGTGGAGAGCGACGCGCTGCTGGTGGTTGCGATCGACCACGCGGTGTTCGCTGATCTCCGCGGGCGCACCTATACAACCGACGTAGAGGAATCCCGCGCGCTGGAAGCGGGCTGGCTGACAGACCTTGTCGAGCTCGCCTACACGCCCCAACTCGTTCATCAAATCCGCGATATCGCCGACACTGCTGAGCGCCAGCACCAGAGAGCGGCGCTGCCCGGACTACGTCAGCTCACTCCCGCCCCCGCAGCCGTGGCTGAACGGACGGCAGCGCTGCTCAGCGTGGCGGCGGAGTCGCTCCCGGACCTCCCCGACGACGACGGGGCACTGCGTCGTTGCGCGCAGTACGTCGCTGAGACGTCGTGCGCCGGCCTCCGGGTACTGGTCACTCGAAACCCCCTCCTGTCCCGTCTGACGGACGTGGCTTGGGAGGTTGCCAGGGTCCGTGTCGTGGCGCCATCCACGGTGACGCTGCACGTGGACGAGCTTCGGCAGGCCCAGGTGTACCGCCCGGCGGACCTGATGGGTACGGACTTCCGGTCCGTGGAGGTGTCCCCACGAGCGGAGGATGAACTAGTTGCCTTCTTCGATCAGTCCGGCGGGGACGACGGATCAGCCTTCGCCGAATGCTTGCGCTGCCTGACCGCAGACTCGGTCGCATGGCGCCGCGAGCTGCTGCGGGATGGGGAGGGTCACCCTGTCGCCCTCTACGCGTGGGCTCTGGACGGGCGGACGCTGATTGTCTCCGTGCTCCGCACCGCGGAGCACGCACTGGAAGAGACCCTGGCCAGGCAACTCCTCTTTCTGCTCAAGCGTCTTGGGCGCGACTGCGGCGCGGAGATGATTCGGATCACCGATCCGCATCCTTCCATGGTCGCCAAGGCAGCCGCTGGGGACGACGGCTTCTTCGAGCACGACGGTGGGCTCGTGGCTCTGCTGGTGAATGTGTGCGGTACGACAGCTCAGGTCGAGGCAGTGGCCGGCGGGCTCGCTCGCGAGCTGATCGTAGAGGCAACTACGCTGCAGGAGGGGATGCCTGCCGAGGTGGCCGCTGTGGTGGAACGCGCCTGGTGGCCGGCGAAGGTCATCGATTCCGGGATGCCGTCCTTTCTGGTGCCGATCAAACCGCGTTGGTCCACCGAACTGTTCAATTGCCCGGCCACGCTTCTACCGCGTAGCCAGGTGTTGGGCATCAGCAGGGAGCATGTCTATTACCGAACCTCGGGGCACCGAGGCGAGAGCGTTCCCGGTCGTCTCCTCTGGTACGTCAGCGAGGGTCCTTCCGGCGTGGAAAGCCAGATGGTCGTGGGCAGTTCGCGGCTGGACGAGGTGCTCATCGACACACCCGACAGCCTCTTCTCAAAATTCGAACACCTGGGCGTATATGGTCGGGCTGAGGTACACGGAGCCGCTGACGCCTCTGGTCACGCCATGGCGCTGAGGTTCTCGGACACCGAGATCTTCCCCGAGCCAGTAACGCTACGGCGGTTGACCTCACTGGCCAGGGAACTGGGACTACCTTGGTCGTCGAACTCGTTGATCTCACTGTCGAAGATCAGAAACGAGCTGTTCCAGGCGGTCTACAAAGAGGGGCACCGAAAGACGTGAACGATCCGGAACGCGCGATGTTGCTGTCCGTCCACCCGCGCTTCGCCGCCGCGATCCTGGCCGGGAGCAAGACGGTGGAGGTCCGCCGCCAACGCGTCGCCGCGCCTCCCGGAACGACGGTCCTGCTCTATGCGACGGCGCCCACCATGGCCCTGGTGGGCATGGCGCGCATCGCCTCAGTCCACGTGGCCTCTCCCAAGGAGGTCTGGTCGGCGCATCGCACTCAGACAGGAATCACTCGACGCGAGTACGACGCCTACATGAGCGGCGCCGCCCACGCGAGTGGCCTCACGCTGGCGGATCCCGTGTCCTTCAACGAGCCCGTCACGCTCAGCGCGTTGCGGGCCAAGGGCACTTTCCATCCTCCGCAAAGCTACCGATACATGAAGGGCGATGCCCTGCGTCAGGTAGCCGAAGCCGGCCCCGTGGTGGTGAGGGCCCTTCGTGGGGCGCTTGGCGATCTGGTGCCCGCTTAGTGGTCGGCTCCGGAAGTCCTTCGATGGGTTGACTCTAATCGGCTTTCGCACGACAGCCAGGGGGATTGCATGCACATGCGACCGTGCGGGCTTCACTCCGCGGCAGGCTTCGGAGATGCCTTCGACCCGGTCGCGGATTGTGCCTTGCTGCTCGAGCTCGCGCTCTGAGCTAAGGAATCAACCCGCACTTGACTGCGGATCAGCGAATGAACAGCGGAAACGCTCCCCAGGTGGACGCTTGGGCCTCCACGCCAGCGGCCCGAAGTGATCGTTCTTGAGCCTTGGGATGGCGTGGTGGCGCAGAAGGCTCCATGCCACTGTGCGAGGTTCCCGTGTTGGCCCAGTCCCGCCTAGCGGCGAGCAAGCATTGGCGCCGACGGGGACGCGAGCCTGCAGTCCCTGCCTTTTGCCATAGAGGCTAACCGCGGTGCGAGCTGCCCGTGTACGACGCCCATCGGTACTCTGGGGTCTATGGCACCGGTTCCGGAGAAGCCTGAGCAGGCTTCGGAAAGCTCTGCACTGAACCGCCTTGCTCCCAAAAATCGGGACGATTCACCAGATGTAGGGCGCAAGCGGAATCTGGTACGGCACAGCGGTGGCAGTGGGAAGACGATGAGCTTCGCAGCCTTGGCAGCGGCCCGCATCAACCCGAAGTCTGGCCTGTTTCTTGAGTTGAAAGGGGGAGCCCGCAGTAGCCCCCTTACAGCGCACCTGGTCGCCACGGCGTCTTACCTATCCGCCTTCGGTACCTTGGCCGTTGACTCGCCTCTCCATGACTTGGGGAAGCGCGTTCCCTCCTGGCAGCTCCTGCACTGGAGTCACTTGACCACTCGGCTGCCCAGTCCCTTCCTCGGTAGAGACTCGCGGGCGGCCAGGCAGCGGGAAGCCACCAAGCTTATCGAGCAGTACAACGCCAGCATCGCCTACAGGAGTCTGTCCCTGAACGGTGGCGGCGGCAGCCTGTTCACCACCGGAGCCAGAAGGCTCGGAAACCCTGAGAAGTCTCTCATCGAACAGATCAAAGCGCCGATGACCGCGACCGAAGCTCAGAGGCTCAGCGAACGCCTCAAAGCTGAAGACGGTCCGCGACGAAAGTTGCCGCCTCGCCCGTGAGCACTGTCAGCTGGAGAATCCCGGATAAAAAGGACCGCAGCTTACTGCAGTCGTTCAGCTGCGCTCAGGGTGTCCCGCCGACAGGCCGGCCAATGCCCTGGGAGTACGAGGTCCAGACCTACTTCCGCAGTGAAGCCCTGGCGGACACGAATAGGTCCCTCCGCTATGACCAGCGCTTTCGCATCGCTGAGGACGCCCAGGGGATCGCTGCCGCGTACACCCATGCCAGACCCGCTGAACCGCACCCTGACCTGCAGATTCCACCAACTCAAGCGTGCCGCTACCTCCTCGTGATCGCCATCGCCCTCCGGCACCGGCACCAGGGAGGCAAATTCGCCGACGAAGTACTGAATGACGCGCTCTACGACATTGTCGAACGTGAGCCCGATGATGACTCTGTCGCCGTCCTCGCGCGTGTTGACTACCGCAACCTCTCAAGCCGGAACATGTTCCGCCGAACCGGCTTCGAGGAAGTCCTCCCGGGCACTCCGGCGAGCAGGCTCGGCTGGTGGCTGCTGACCCTCGAACGCTGAGGGACCACCGAGCGGTACCAGCAGGGTGGGAAGGCAAGCAACCAGGGACACGAGCGGGCTGCCTGGTTCGCGGGGTGAACAGTGGCCTGAGCGATCCTGGTCGGCCGTCGGGAGAGGGACACTCGCGCGACAACCCATCGGTGAACACCAAGACCGGAGCCATGTGCGACGCCGCAACGGGGGGCGACCGGCTTGATGCTCTGCGTCCGGAGCAGGCGACGGTACTTGTCGTGGCCGTAGCCGCGATCCCCGAGCAAAGTGTCAGGTCGCCGCCGTGGTCGTCGAAGCTGCGAGTGATATGCCCTGTCCGTCGACGAGGATGGGGGCTACGTCGACCTGGGATGCAGGGTGGGAGCCTCACGGTCGGACCAGCCGCGGGTGGGCTGGGGTGTCAGTGGCGCGAAGTACCGTCGGTACGGGACTGTCAAAGGGGCCATCCATGAGCGCGAGTCTGTACCGCGGCCAACTCGGCCGGAAGAGGAAGGCACGCACTGACGCCGAGAAGAAGGCGGGTGCGCTGCGGGTCAAGGAGTCCGGCAAGCGTTCGGACGCGGCGAAGGCCCGGGAAGCCGCCGGGAAGTCAAAGAACGCAGCCACGATCAAGAGCAAACAGATGGCTGCAGCCCGCTACGAGACCGCAGCCAATACGGCCGCACGCGAGGCCAGCACGTTGGAGAGCAAGGCTGCCAGATACGGCAGCGAGATGGCGGCCCTGGAGGTCAAGCTGGCCACGGCGGAGAGAACAGAGCGGGAAGCTGCCGACAAAACGCGGCAGCGGGAGCAGCGGCAAACGGAGCGGCGAGCTACGGCCGAACAAATGAGGATCGAGAACCGTTTGTCGACTGCGGAGGAGCAGGTGAGTACGGTGCTGAAGGAACTGCGCGCGCCGAAGCCCGAGAAACTGCGTGTACTTATGCTGGGGGCCGCTTCAGCCGGGGACCTGCGAGTCGGCCGAGAGCAGGAACGGATCCGTGCTGCCGTAGAGAGGGCCACACACCGGGATTTGGTGGAGCTGGATGTCCATCCGGCAGCGACGGCAGACATCCTCCTTGATGGTCTTACCCGGTTCCGGCCTCACGTAGTTCACTTCTCCGGCCACAGCACGGAGGACTTGATCGTCTTCGAGAAGGACATCGACCATCGTCACAGCCGCCGCCTTCGCAAGCGCAGTTGCGGCCGTCGACGAGCCGCCGCTGCTGGTCCTGCTCAACTCCTGCCACTCTGCCGCACAAACCAAGAACCTGACCGACAGCGTTCCTTTTGCCATCGGCATGTCGGACACGATCGGCGATCTTGAAGCGATCGCGTACGCCGCCCGGTTCTATGCGGCAGTTGCTGATGGGCAGTCACTCCAAGGGGCACACTTGATCGGCAAGGCTGCGGTCGCGCTTGCTGGCCTTCCCGATCACGACCTCCCCACTTTGGACTGGGCCTCCAACGTCGATCCGCAAACGACGCGTCTAGTCACACCGCCGGAGTAGCAGCGCGCTCGTGCCGGCGCTTTTCAAGACCAGATGTGAAAGTCGACATGCGCGAAGTGTCCGGACCCCGGCAGTCGCGATGCGAGGGTCGGGGTGTTGTCGCGGTGCGGGCTTGGTCGGTGTGGCCGGAGGGGTTGTGGAGGTGCACGGTGTCGCCTTGGCGGCTGGTGATGAGGACGAGGGTGGCCGCCCTTGCCGGGGGCTGGGTTTTCGGGGCGGCGGATTTCCTTGTGGACGGAGGCCATGACGAGGTGTCCGTTGTCGAGCAGGGTGAGTAGGTCGGGCACGGTCAGGGTCGGGTGTACCTGTGCCTTCAGGGGGTGGGTGTCTTGGACGTACTGGGCGAAGGGCGCGTAGATGAGGCCGTGGATTGTGCCGGTGTCCAGGTTTTCGGTGTAGGCCCCGTATTTGCGGGCGCCGCCGAGGAGTTCGAAGAGGGTGGGTGCGTTGCCGGTACGTGCGAGGAGGGCCATGCGCAGGCAGGCGATGCCGCACATGTGGCCGCACCACCGGCCGTAGGTGTCGAGGTCGGGGGCGCCGGATTCGGCCCAGCGGGGGTCCGCGCCGTGGGTGCGACCCTCATAGGCGAAGGCGGCGATCAAGTCCGGGCTGGCGTACTGGGTGATGGTCGGGAACGCGTGGTCATCGGGCACGTGAGGGTTCCTTCCGGTGGACCGTCTGGCTGATCAGCCGGTGGAAGGTGGGCCACGCCACTCCTGGTCCATACACCTATTCACGTGGGCACACAAGGCAGGCGAAACGGTATTCTTCAGTCTGGCATCAGCCGTTCGGCCCTACGTCGGCAACGAGCAGACGATCCATCCTCTCAACGATTGTGGCGGCGCGGATTCCGCCGATCACGCAGATGCCATTCGCGAGGGAGACGGGGGTGGGTAGCCTCTGGACAGACCGCACCACTAGAAGCCACCCGCTTGAGGAGTAAGACACATGTCGAATCGTTTGCGGCGACCTCTTGGGTCGGCCTTTCGCTCTCGCGCGTCGGCCGCAGTCATCTCGACGGTGTCCGCTACGGCCATCGCGGTTGTGGTCAATGTGTGGACGACCAATTGGACTTGGCCCGCCGGGGTTGGCCTCGGCACGCTTCTTCTGATTCAGGCACTCTTTGAATGGGGCCGGAGTCGTGTCGCCGACGACACCCCTCCGCCTCGGTCGGATTGGAAGGCCGAGCAACACTTCGCGGACGTGTCAGACAGCAACATCACAGCGGCACGCCGTCCCGTCGGAGGCGGTGTCACGGAAGTACGGCAGCGCGTTGGTGCGGTGAGCCGGTCCACCATCGTCGGCATTGACGGCAACAGCAACCAGTGACGTTCGATAAAGTGCCGGGAATCCCGGCAGAACTGGCTGGGCAGTCATACTCCTTCGTCGGGCGTGAATGGGCTCTGGCCGAGATCGCGTCCTGGTACGAGACCGCCGAACCGCTTCTTGTCATATCGGCAGAGCCAGGGGTCGGCAAGTCCGCGCTCGCGGTACGGCTGCGCCGAATCTCGCTCGGCGGGGTGCCGTCCCCACAGGGACTTGGACCGGGCTGGCTGCACGCGTGGCACTTCTGCCAAGCTCAGCGATTCGGGTCGCTGGACATTCGCGGGGTGCTGGAACAGGTGGCCGGACAGTTGTGCGCCACGCTCCCCGGTTACGCCGAAGCCGTGGCGTACCGCACTTCGGCCACCAGCGTCGTGATCAACCAGAAGTTCACGGGGCCCGTACACAATTCCACTGTGACCGGGATCGACCGCCTGGTACTCCCCGAAGCCGAACCGCGTCAGCTGCTGGACACCCTGTTCCGACAGCCGCTGTCCGAACTTGAGGCCAACTTCGTCATCCTGTTCGACGCGGTGGACGAGACCGAAGAACAGATCGGTGTGGCGCGAACGCTGGCCTGGCTGTTGTCCACGCTGCGCACCGACCCCATACCAGGACTACGGCTAGTGCTCACCACACGCAACGGACCAACTGCTGAGCGCTTCAACCATGGTCGGCGATTGCGGCTGCGAGAGGACGAGCCGACGGGGACGCACGACGTGCAGACCTACCTTCAGGGTCGCCTCCACAAGAGAGGAATCGCCGATCCCACGCTTCTCGCGCAATTGATCGCGAACGCCGCCGATGGCAACTTTCTCTATGCCACCCTGGCCGCATCCGAGGATGCCGGGTGGCTGGGTCTCCTCGCCTCGGGCGAGCATGCTCTGCCACACGGGCTCGCGGACCTGTACGACAGTTTCCTCAACCGTCAAGTGACCGCCCACCCCGGCCAGTGGCGTGACGTCATCCGCCCGGTTCTCGGTCTCCTGGTACAGAGCCGAGGTAATGGGTTCACGAGGCGTCAGCTGGCTCGGCTGTCCGGTCTTCGCCAATCATCCGTCGATGATGCATTGGAGATGTGTGCTCCGTATCTACGAGGTTCGCGGCCCGAAGGGCCTTTTCTTCCCTTCCATGGGTCACTGCGCGACCATCTCCGCTCGGAGTCCCCGCACGGCATCTACCCGTTGGAGTCGACAGAGCGCATCACCGAGACGTTCCGCGCCGATGCCACCGGTCCACATGGCGTGGAGCACCTCTTGGGCTACATGGCCGACCGCGTCCGGCTCACGGCCCCCGGCCCTGACGGCGCGTACATCGCCGAGCACAGCCGACAGGAACAGGGAGCACTGCGCGAACTGGAGCAGACCGTCACGGACTGCGGCTATCTCAGCGCGCGCATCACCGCGACCGGCGTGGACTCCATCCTTAACGAGATCACTGCTCTGCATGGCTTGCATCCGGAGAATGCGGTACTCGGTGCGATGCGTGGGGTGCTCGGACGTCAGGCGCACAACCTGCGGAACGAGGAGTTGGAGCGAGGGACGTCGTTCACCACTCAACAGCTCCAGCACGAGTGCTCGGTGAGTGGGCATTCCAGTCTCCTCCGCCATCGAGTTCCCGAACACGAACCGATCGTCGAGACCTTGTGGAGCGCCGCGAGCGAAAACTGCCGGCTGTTGTCCCACACGCTGGCCACCGGCGAATTCCACGTGGAGGCAGTGGCTATGTCCATGGACGGAACCAGGACAGCGCTTTGCGGACGTACCTGGAAAGAGAGTGACGGGCCGAGCATTCACGTCTTCGACACGAAGACCGGTTCGACGATCCGAGAGCTTGCACCCACCGAGAACAGCATGATGGTGTGGAGTCTTCGCTTTAGTGACGACGGTCGGTACCTCACAGCCCTGCGGGTAGATCGAACAGGCGTGGTCTGGGACGTGGCCTCCGGGACAGCAGAACCGCTGCAGCCCGACGAGGTCTCCGAATTCCAGTCCGTCTCTCAGCCGATTGACCTCCCGCCCTACGCCATGCCCAACGGGCTCGGTCCGATGGAGCTTGCCGAGTTGAGCGCGGCGGTCACTCCGGATCGCCGGTACGCGGCCGTGTACGAGTGCGCGAACGGCTCGGTGCTCATGTGGGACCTCGCCAACCGCACCATGCTGGGAAGCTTCGCTGCCCATCTCGCCAACAAGCTGGCCATCTCACCTGACGGCCGGTGGGTGATCGTAGGCTCGGCCATCGGTGGAGCTCACGTCCTTAGCCCGTTGTCCCCCGCGCCGCGGCGCTCACTGGACGGTCACCGGGGCTCCGTGCGTGCGGCATCGCTGTCCGGTGGTCACGCGGCGACTCTGGGAAATGACGGCGACCTGAAGATCTGGGACGTAGCTTCGGGAGACCTGTGCACGGTGTACACGCCTCCCGATTCCGGACGCGAAGGCGCTCTCGCCTCGGACCGCGAGGGCAGTCTGTGCGTCGTGGGGACCGACGACGGCAGTGCCATGCTCCATGACCTGCGGCGTCGTTCCGTGAGACGGCCTTTCATGGTTGGGGGTGTCCCTTGCGACGACAACTGGCGGACACGCGTAGGCGCCCGGGACGAAGCGCTGCCTCCGGTGGGAGCAGGTGACTGCCCGCGCGCCCACTGGCCGACACGTCTCAACGATCGACATGGCTCCCCCGTTTCGGCCCTCGACATCTCAGCTGACGGCCGCCGCATCGCGACCGGAACCTTAAATGGCGTGGTGCGTGTCTGGGATGCGGACCGCGGTGATCTCGTACGCGAGGTGACACGGGGTGGGCACCTCGTCCGGACCGTTCGGTTCACGCCGGATGGAGACCACCTCATCACTGTCGCTCAACTCGGCGGCATCTACCGGCATATGTGGTTGGGAGTGGAGGAATGGAGCGTCAATACCGGCGAGCTGACCCGGGTCTTGTGGCCCGATGACAAGCACAAGCCCTTTCCCCTCCCTGCTGATGACTTGGTCGCCGCTCTTACCAGAGACGGTCGCTATCTCGCAACGGGGAACAATAACGGTACCGTCACGATCCACGATCTCGCCGACCGGGAACGGGTCGGTCACGTGGTGCTCCACGGCGCCATCACGTGCCTGGCCTTCGATGGGCTGCGTCTCCTCGCAGGTACGGCCAATGGTGACGTCACACTGGGTGAAGTGCGGTTGGCGGCTGCGTCAGCAGGCGGTTGATCCGGTATTCGCCTTCGTCCACACCGCGGCCACACGATGGACGGGTATAGCTGCCTGTCGGTCTTTGCCTTTGCCCTGAGGGGACCATCCTGAGAGTTGCCCTCAGCTGTTGAAGGTCGTCCGGAGACGTGATGCTGCTTCCATGAGGACGGCTAGCTTCTTGCAGAACGCGAAGCGCACGAAGGGCGTGCCCTGTTCCCGGTGGTCGTAGAAGACCGCGTTCGGTACGGCCACCACCCCGCACCGCTCGGGCAGTGCGCGGCAGAAGGCGAAGCCGTCGCTCTCGCCGAGCGGGCGGATGTCGGTGGTGACGAAGTACGTGCCGGCCGGCCGGTAGACCTCGAAGCCGGCGGCGGCGAGCCCCGCCGACAGCAGGTCGCGCTTGGCGCGCAGGTCGTCGCGCAGGTCGTCGAAGTAGCAGTCGGGCAGGCGCAGTGCCTCGGCGACGGCGTACTGGAAGGGGCCCGCCGAGACGTACGTCAGGAACTGTTTCGCGGCCCTGACCGTGGTCACCAGCTCGGGCGTGGCCGTCACCCAGCCCACGCCGCCGCCGGAGATGACCACGCCGATCATTCCCGACTCGTGGGGGACGAGACCGGCAAGGATGGCGGCCAGGGCGCAGGCGCCACTCGGTTCGGCTACGGCTTTCAGGTGCCTGAACGTGAACGTCATGGCGGTGGTGATGTCGCTGTCGGTCACGGTCACGACCGTGTGCAGGAGTTGGGAGTTGACGGCCCAGGTCAGGGGTGAGGGGCTGCTGTGTCCGAGGCCGTCGGCGATGGTGGCGGGTACGTCGCGGGCAGGGCGATGCGCTGGCCGCAGCGCAGGGACAGCAGGGTGTCGGCGCCTTCCTTAGTGGTCTGCGTCGTAAATCCTTCGAGGGTTGACTCCGGTGTCTGCGTTGTCCATGTCGTCTGCAGCTGGCCTACTGCAGATCGAGCAGCATGGTGTCGGCATGGTCCCGGCTCTCGACCACCCGGTAGCCCTCCGCGTAGTAGAGCGCGGCAGCAGGATTAGCGCGTTCCACGCTGAGGCTGACGGACTCCAAGCCGTGCTGTCGGGCGGTGTCGGCCAGCGCCCGCAGCAGCGCACGACCCACACCGCGCCCCCTCCAATCAGCGACAACGCCGATCGCCAGCTCGGGGATGTCGGCATGGACGAAGCCGTAGGCCGGCTCAGCCTCGGTGAAGAACCTCAGCCATGCCGCACCGACGGCGCGCCCGTCGGCCTCGGCGGCCACCACACCGAGGTCGGTAGCACGCGGCCACCCGTTGACGTAGCGCGCAACCTCCGGGGCTGCCAACGTGTCCGCTCGGCTCCGCCCCGGGTGACTGGGCGTGTTCGCCGCCTCAACGAGCATGTCCTGCAGGAACGATGCGTCATCAGTCATCGCCGCGCGGATCACGAAATCATTCATGGCCTCGAGTGTTGGAGTCGCATGAGGTTCACTGCAACCGAGTTAACGTTGAAAACCACCGCTGATGGATCAGGCTGCCGCACCGTGATCAATCCTCAGCACTCACCAGTGCTACGCAGTGCTAAATGTCGGGTGACGGCAGCTATACGAGAACGGGGCCGTCTGGTCAGATGCCGGGGGCGGTGAGGTGAACCCCGCAGGAGCAGTCGAGGGCGTCTTCGGGGCTGCCTGCAAGGCCGCCGGCGGGCAGCAGGGCGTCCTCGTAGCGGCAGCTGCTGGCGTAGTAGAGGGCGAAGCCCCATCTGCCGACGGCGCCGGTATAGCGCAGTCGCATCAGCTTGACCCGTTCGCCGTCGGCCAGGTCCGCCTCCACGTAGGCGAAGGCGCCGCGGTGGCGGACGTGCAGCCCCTTCATCTGCGGCCAGGCAGTGCGGGCACGCTCGCCCAGGCGCGCCTCCAACGGAGCCGGGTGTGTTCCGAAGGCGTGGGCATGGCAGCCATCCTGCCCGACGGGCCGGTGGCCGGATACGGAAGGCTATGGCCCGTCGTGATCCACTTCTCCCGATCGGCCCGCCTGCCTTGCCTGTTGCCGCAGCCCGCCCGATAGCCCTGCGCGCCGCCGAGCGTGAGCGGCTGAAGAAAATGGCCTATGGCCACAAGACCGAGCACCGGCTGCGGATGCGCGCAGGTGGTATTGCACGCGGCCAGGGGGCGCTCCAATGCGCGCATCGCCCGTGAGACGGGCCTGCACCTGGACACGGTTCGCTGCTGGCGCGGCCGGTTCGCCGCGCAGGGCCTGGCCGGTGTGAGCGACCGCGAGCGGTCGGGCCGGCCACCGTCGTACACGGCACTGCAGGTGGCCGAGGCCAAAGCGCTGGCCTGCCGCCTGCCCGCCGAGACCGGGGTGCCGCTGGCGCGCTGGTCGTGCCCGGAACTCGCCGCCGAACTCGCCGCACGCGGCATCACCGGCCTCGTCTCCGCCTCCACCGTGCGCCGCTGGCTCAGGGACGACGCACTCAAGCCCTGGCAGTACCAGTCCTGGATCTTCATCACCGACCCCGAGTTCCGGCCCAAGGCCGAGCGCGTGCTGGACCTGTACGCCCGCACCTGGGGTGGTGTCCCGCTCGGCGCGGACGAGTACGTGATCAGCGCGGAAGAGAAGACCTCCATCCAGGCCCGCTGCCGCTGCCATCCGACTCTGGCCCCGGGCCAGGCCCGGGCGATGCGGGTGAACCACACCTACGGCCGCGGCGGAGCGCTGGCCTACCTCGCCGCTTACGACGTCCACCGCGCGAAGGTGTTCGGCCGCTGCGAGCCGCGCACCGGCATCGACCCGTTCATGGCCCTGGTCACCCAGGTGATGAGCACCGATCCCTACGCCAGCGCGAAGCGGGTGTTCTGGGTCGTGGACAACGGCTCCTCCCACCGTGGCAAGGCCGCAGCGGACCGGCTGGCCGCGGCGTTTCCCAACGCGGTGCTGGTACACACCCCGGTGCACGCCTCCTGGGTGAACCAGGTGGAGATCTTCTTCTCAGTCGTGCAGCGCAAGGTCGTCTCACCCAACGACTTCACCGACCTCACCGAGGTCGAGAACCGACTCCGAGCCTTCGAAGACCGCTACAACGCCACGGCACAGCCGTTCCAGTGGAAGTTCACCACCTCCGACCTGGACGATCTGCTTGCCAGGCTCGACCGGCACACCGCCGATCACCCAGAAGAATCCTCCGCCGCAGTGGCAGCATGATCAACCCCCGAAGGATTTACGACGCAGACCACTTAGCCAGCAACAGCGGTTCTGTCTCCGCTCCATGCCCGGCGGAGTTCGCGGGAAGCGGCATTGCCTTCGCAATGCCGCAACGCCTCACGCTCCTGTGACCCAGTTCACAGGAAATGCGTCTCGCTATTCGAGAAGTCCGGCGCGGAAAGGCTCGCGCATTGCGCCGAAGGGCGCCGAAACGGCGCTTCTGTCAGCAGAAAGGGCTGGTGGAGGGCTGGTGGGACAAGAAATGGTCTAGACAACAAACAAGGCCCAAGTCGCTGACTTGGGCCTTCGTCGTGGAGCGGGTGACGAGAATCGAACTCGCGCTCTGAGCTTGGGAAGCTCATGTTCTACCATTAAACTACACCCGCGCGGAGCGCCCATGATCAGCGGCGCTTCCGTGGACACTCTACCCCATTGTCGACTCTCCGTGCTCGATGCGGCTGTTGGTCGGCGGGAGTTGGGGCGTAGCCTCCAGGCTCGGAGTGCCGCTTGGATGGCTGTCCCGTTGATCCCCTAATGTGTGGGCTCGTCCGTGTTTTTGGGGAAGGGGCCTGATGGACTTGATGGATCGCACCGTCGTCCGCTGTGCCGAAGGGCATGTGTTCAGTACTACGTCGTTCCCGATGCAGCAGCTTGACAACGGGCGGCTTGGGCCCGGGCGGCTTATTCGGTGTCCGCGTTGTGCTCGGTTGCGGCATGCCGTGCCCGTGTCCGTGGAGGGCGGGCGGCGCTGACGTAGGTGGTCGGTAGGGGCGCGCGGGGTTGCCCGAGTTGGGGTGGGCCCGCGCGTTCTGCGTATCCTCGGGGCGTGCTTCTCTCTGACAAGGACATCCGGGCCGAGATCGACTCCGGGCGCGTGCGTATCGACCCTTACGACGAATCGATGGTGCAGCCGTCGAGCATCGACGTGCGGCTCGACCGGTTCTTCCGCGTGTTCGAGAATCACCGTTACCCGCACATCGACCCTGCCGTCGAGCAGACCGATCTGACGCGGCGGGTCGAGCCGGACGGGGACGAGGCGTTCATCCTGCACCCTGGTGAGTTCGTGCTCGCCTCGTCGTACGAGGTCATCTCGCTGCCCGACGACATCGCCTCCCGGCTGGAGGGGAAGTCGAGCCTCGGGCGTCTCGGGCTCGTCACGCACTCCACCGCCGGCTTCATCGACCCCGGCTTCTCCGGGCACGTGACGCTGGAGCTGTCGAATCTCGCGACCCTGCCCATCAAGCTCTGGCCGGGCATGAAGATCGGGCAGTTGTGTCTGTTCCGGCTCAGCTCGCCCGCCGAGTTCCCGTACGGCTCCGAGCGTTACGGGTCGCGTTACCAGGGGCAGCGCGGGCCCACCGCCTCCCGTTCGTTCCTCAACTTCCATCGGACACAGGTGTGACGGACGTGGACGACATACGGGAGAACCTGACGTACGAGCGCTTCGGCAGTGCCGTGCGGGAGCTGGCGCAGGCCGTCGCGGACGACGGGTACGAGCCCGACGTCGTCCTGAGCATCGCGCGCGGCGGGGTCTTCGTCGCGGGCGGGCTGGCCTACGCCCTCGACTGCAAGAACATCCACCTGGTAAATGTCGAGTTTTATACGGGAGTTGGTACGACTCTCGCGATGCCGGTCATGCTGGCGCCGGTGCCCAACGTGGTCGACTTCTCCAACAAGAAGATCCTCATCGCCGACGACGTCGCCGACACCGGGCGCACCCTCAAGCTCGTTCACGAATTCTGTCTCGATCACGTCGCCGAGGTCCGCAGCGCCGTCATCTACGAGAAGACGCAGTCGCTGGTGAAGTGCGAGTACGTCTGGAAGCGCACCGACGAGTGGATCAACTTCCCCTGGAGCGTCGAGCCGCCCGTCGTGCGGCGCGCCGGGCAGGTTCTGGACTCCTGAGAGCAAGACGCCCCCAAAGGCCCGCCATCCTTAGGACGGCGGGCCGGGCGTCCTCAGATCGTGCCCAGCTTGATCAGTGACAGCAGCGCGATCAGCTGGATCGCCGACGCCCCCAGTGCCTTCGGCCACGGCAGGTCGTGCGACCTGCTCACCATCAGCGTGAACAGCGCGCCCGCCGCGATCCAGGTGATCCAGCCCACGATCTGCACCAGGGAGTCCTCGCCGCCCAGGAACAGCGCGAAGACCAGGCGCGGTGCGTCCGTGATCGACATGATCAGCATGGAGAGGCCGACCGTCGGCTGCCAGGCGCCGTCGCCGCCGAGCTGGCGGGCCAGGGTGTGGGTCACCGCGCCCAGGATCAGACCGCCGATCACGAAGGCCACGGCCGTCGTCAGGACGTACGGGATGGCCGTCGAGAGGGTGGCGTTGATCGCCTCCTCGCGGGCGCCGTCGAATCCGAAGATCGCGAGCAGGCCGTAGAGGAACGTCACGACCAGCGCCGGGCCCCAGACCGGGTAGTCGCGCATCTGCCAGAACGTCGCGTTCGGGCGCAGCACGATGCCGCTCAGCAGCTGCTTCCAGTGCAGCCGCGGCCCGGCCGGCGGTGCGGGCGCCGAGCCCGCGTGGTACGTCGCGCCGTCGCCGTAACCGTGCTCGTCCACGCTGAACTGCTGCGTGTGACCGGGGTTGTTGGCGTACGGGTCGGGGGCGCCGCCACCGCCGTGCTGCTGTTGGTTGTACGGGTCCCCGAAGTACTCGGGCTCGCCGTGCCCGCCCGGACCGGGGTAGCCGTAACCCCCCTGCGGGGGGCCGGGGTGGCCGCCGCCCGCCTGGGGCCACTGCTGCTGCGGAGGGCGCGGCTGTCTGCCGTACGGGGGTGCCGACTGCTGCCCGCCTCCGTACTGCGGAGGGGGCGCCGCCTGCCGTCCGTACGGCTGCCGCTGCGGTTCCTGCTGACGTGCGCGGTTGTCCCGGCCGCGTCCGATCCTGAATCCAGCCACGTCACCGAACGTACCCGCTTCGGGCGGGCGCGGGGCGGGAGGAGCTGGAACAGGCAAGCCTTTGCGGCCGAGCTGTGACATCCCCTAAGGGGACCCTGGGGGGCTTGCTACACCTGGGGCAGGGGGGCTTGGTTCACCCTACTTGAGGAAGATCGACGTGCTGAAGCTGACCACCGGGTCGCTCTTCCCCGAGCGGTACAGCGCGATCAGATCCTTCTCCTCGCCCTGGTGCGTACGCGTCACGATGAATTCCGCCGATTCCATGAGGTCCGTCGTCGCCTTGCCGTCCGCGCCCGGCAGTTTCGGCGGGGGCGGGAGCGCGACCGCCTTGAAGGTGTACGTGCCGCCCGCCTCGCCCGGTCCCCGCGGGCCGCCCAGCAGCAGCTTGCCCTTCGCGGCCTTGCCCGGCTCGTGGGTGCGGGTGGCGTGCACGAGGTCGTCGTAGCCGTCGCCGTCGGTGTCCGCCTTGCCCGCGGGGGCGTACAGGACCGGGCCGCCGCCGGGGACGGGGGCCGTGGCGGCGCGGGGCGCGCCCGCGCGGCTGAAGGGGCCGCGCAGATAGCTGACCTGGCCCGCGCTCGCGGTGACGGCGAGGTCGGGCTTGTCGTCGCCGTCGAAGTCGCCGCAAACCGGGTGGTCCGGCCACTCGTCGCCGTAGCGCGCCTTGGCGGGGATCTTCAGGACGACCGCCTTGCCCGTGATGCCGTCCGGGCCGCCGAAGAGGAGCTGGAGGGGGACGGGCGGGCGGCCGAGGCCGTCGTACGGCGGGTCCGTGCTCACGATCAGGTCGGCGAAGCCGTCCCCGTCCAGGTCGCAGCTCGCCGCCGCGTCGAAGGCGGCCGGGAGGACGCCGTCGGTGGGTGCGCCGTTGGCGGCGGGGGTCAGCGTCTGGCGTACGGCGGGGTCGACACCGCGCGGTGTGCCGGAGCCGTACACGATGCCGATGCCCGCGTCGTCGCCCTGGACCGCGTCAGGGGCCTTGACCAGGTCGTTCAGGACGAGGTCGCGGTGGCCGTCGCCGTTGAAGTCGGCCGGGACCTCGCTGCCGTCGCCGCGTGGGACGGGGCGCTTCGGTACGGAGGCGCGGTCGGCCAGGGGCGCGGTGTCGCCGTTCTTGACCCCGGTGCCGTCGGCGGATTCTCCGTCCGAGCCGGAGCCGCTGCAGCCTGTCAGCAGCAGGGCCAGTGCCGTACAGAGGCCGACGCCGGTCATCACCGCTGTCTTCGCGCCGGTGCCGTTGGTGCCGCCAGTACGTATGGGCACGACCCCCACCCGCCTCTTCCATCTCGTCACATGACATTCGCTGCCACATGATGCTCCAGTTCGGGCGTTGGAGTGAGGAAGCGGTAAGAAAACGGACCGATCGCGATCACCGGAGTCGGGAAAAGGCCGGACCCGCCCCCGAGGCAGGTCCGGCCTTCGTGTCCTCCTTAGGAGGGGGTTACGTCGCCGGCTCAGGCTCTGGCTCAGCCGCCCGTTCCGGGGAGTCCTCCGGGTCCGTGGGCGTCCGCACCGAGTCGAGCAGCAGCTGTGCCACATCCACGACCTGGAGCGATTCCTTGGCTTTCCCGTCGTTCTTCTTGCCGTTGACCGAGTCGGTCAGCATCACCAGGCAGAACGGGCACGCCGTCGACACGATGTCCGGGTTCAGCGAAAGCGCCTCGTCCACCCGCTCGTTGTTGACGCGCTTGCCGATCCGCTCCTCCATCCACATGCGCGCGCCGCCCGCGCCGCAGCAGAAGCCGCGCTCCTTGTGGCGGTGCATCTCCTCGTTACGGAGGCCGGGCACCTTCGCGATGATCTCGCGCGGCGGTGTGTAGACCTTGTTGTGGCGGCCCAGGTAGCAGGGGTCGTGGTAGGTGATCAGACCCTCGACCGGGGTCACCGGGATCAGCTTCTCCTCGTCGACGAGGTGCTGGAGCAGCTGGGTGTGGTGGATGACTTCGTACTCGCCGCCGAGCTGCGGGTACTCGTTCGCGATGGTGTTGAAGCAGTGCGGGCAGGTCGCGACGATCTTCTTCGAGGACTTCGGCTTCTTCGTCTCGGGATCGACCCCGCCGTCCTCGTCGAGGGACTCCCCGTACGCCATGTTCAGCATCGCCACGTTCTCCTGGCCGAGCTGCTGGAACAGCGGCTCGTTGCCCAGGCGGCGGGCCGAGTCGCCCGTGCACTTCTCGTCGCCGCCCATGATCGCGAACTTCACGCCCGCGATGTGCAGCAGTTCGGCGAAGGCCTTCGTGGTCTTCTTGGCGCGGTCTTCGAGCGCGCCCGCGCAGCCGACCCAGTACAGGTAGTCGACCTCGGAGAGGTCCTCGACGTCCCGGCCGACGACCGGCACCTCGAAGTCGACCTCTTTTGTCCACTCCAGGCGCTGCTTCTTCTGGAGGCCCCAGGGGTTGCCCTTCTTCTCCAGGTTCTTGAGCATCGTCCCGGCCTCGGAGGGGAACGAGCTCTCGATCATCACCTGGTAGCGGCGCATGTCGACGATGTGGTCGATGTGCTCGATGTCGACGGGGCACTGCTCGACGCACGCGCCGCACGTGGTGCAGGACCACAGGACGTCCGGGTCGATGACCCCGTTCTCCTCCAGCGTCCCGATCAGCGGGCGCTCGGCCTCCGCGAGAGCGGCTTCCGGCACACCGGCCAGCTGGTCCGTGGACGCCTTCTCCTCGCCCTCCATGGTCTTGCCGCCGCCCGCCAGCAGATACGGCGCCTTGGCGTGCGCGTGGTCCCGTAGGGACATGATCAGGAGCTTCGGCGAGAGCGGCTTGCCGGTGTTCCAGGCGGGGCACTGCGACTGGCAGCGACCGCACTCGGTGCAGGTGGAGAAGTCGAGGATGCCCTTCCAGGAGAAGTGCTCGACCTGCGAGACGCCGAAGACGTCGTCGTCGCCCGGGTCCTCGAAGTCGATCTCCTTGCCGCCCGACACCATCGGGCGGAGCGCGCCCAGCGCCGTACCGCCGTCGGACTCGCGCTTGAACCAGATGTTCGGGAAGGCGAGGAAGCGGTGCCAGGCGACGCCCATGGTGGTGTTGAGGCCGAGGGTGATGGCCCAGATCATCGTCACGCCGAGCTTGATCATGGCGGTCAGGTAGACCAGGTTCTGCAGCGTGCCGAGGCTGAGCCCCTTGAAGGCCAGGACCAGCGGATACGAGACCCAGTAGGCGGCGTCGTAGCTGTCGACGTGGTGCAGGGCGCCCTCAAGGCCGCGCAGGATCAGGATCGCCAGGCCGATGGTGAGGATCACGTACTCGACGAAGTACGCCTGCCAGGCCGTGGAGCCCGTGAAGCGCGACTTGCGGCCGGCCCGCGAGGGCAGGTTCAGCAGCCGGATCGCCATCAGTACGAGGATGCCGAGGGTCGTGGCGAGGGCGATGAACTCGACGTAGATCTCGTACGGCAGGAAGGTGCCGATGTACGGGATGATCCAGTCGGCCTGGAAGAGCTGGCCGTACGCGTTGACGATCGTCAGCCCGAGCGTCAGGAAGCCGACGGCGACGAACCAGTGCGCGAAGCCCACGACGCCCCAGCGGTTCATCCGCGTGTGGCCGATGAACTCCTTGGCCAGGGTGATCGTGCGCGCTCTGGGGTCGTCGGTACGGCTGCCGGCCGGGACGGGTGAGCCGAGCTTCACGAACCGGTAGATCTCGGCGCCGGCTCGGGCGATGAGCGCGACGCCGACCACGGTCAGCACCAGCGACACGATGATCGCGGCGAGTTGCATTGGGGGCTCCTCGGGCCTGCGAGGGTGGGAAGAACAGCACTGCGTCAGTGGGTGCCGACGCGTTCTACTAAGCGGTAACTTAATCGGTTTGTGCTGAGGGTACCCACTTATCCCGCCGCACTGTAGCCGCGCGGCCGGTGATCTGTGTCGCTCAGGTGGCCCTGAGCGGGGATCCGGGGCGCGGCAGCCTCGGCGGCGGCCTCCGCGTCGTACGGAGCGTGCGCCGCGGCGGCCGGTGTACGGGCGAGGATCGCCAGGTCGAGGCCGATCCAGTGGTGTTCCACGTAGTGCTGGTCGAGCAGCGCGGGCTCGTCCCACGGCCATGGCGAGCGGCGGCGCACCTGGGCGAGGCCGGTCAGGCCCGGCCGTACGAACTGCCGCCAGGGCGCGGCCGTCCTGGGGTCGCCGGGCGCGAGAGGCGCGGGGCCGACGAGGGACATCTCGCCCCGTACGACATGGGGCAGGCGTGACAGCAGGTCGAGCCGGTGCCGGCGGGTCGCGAGGGAGCGGACGGTGAAGACGCGACCGTCCAGACCGACGCGGCGTTCGTACGTGAAGGCGCCGCCGGGGTGCTTCGCGGACAGCGTGAGGGTGAGGGCGACGGCGGCCAGCAGCGGTGCGGTCAGCATCAGTAGGAGGGTGCCGAGCGTCAGGTCCAGGAGGCGCTTCGGGTCGAGATCCAGGTGCGGATTCAGGCGCGGATCCAGGTCCGGAACCATGGTGCCTCCCTGACCGTTGTAGCCGATATCGCGCCTTTTGCGAGCGCTTGCCGACCGATCGTGCCGCAGTGGGGGTGGGAAGTTCCGAAGGCGCGCGGACCTGCGGGAACCGCCTCAGGGCCGCCTGGTTTCCAGGCGGCTCCGGCAAATCGGACCGCACGATAGTTGAGTCTGGTCGACTCAGCTCTGTTGACGCATGAGGATCAGTCGTGCATCCTTGAGCCTGTTCCACTCAAGTCAGCTGGAGGAATCGAAATGGCACGTGCGGTCGGCATCGACCTGGGCACGACTAACTCCGTCGTCAGCGTTCTCGAAGGCGGCGAGCCCACCGTCATCACCAACGCCGAAGGCGCCAGGACCACGCCGTCCGTCGTCGCCTTCGCCAAGAACGGCGAGGTGCTCGTCGGAGAGGTCGCCAAGCGCCAGGCAGTAACGAACGTCGACAGGACCATCCGGTCGGTCAAGCGCCACATGGGCACCGACTGGAAGATCAACCTCGACGGCAAGGACTTCAACCCGCAGCAGATGTCCGCGTTCGTCCTTCAGAAGCTGAAGCGCGACGCGGAGTCCTACCTCGGCGAGAAGGTCGTGGACGCGGTCATCACCGTCCCGGCGTACTTCAACGACTCCGAGCGCCAGGCCACGAAGGAGGCCGGCGAGATCGCGGGCCTCAACGTCCTGCGTATCGTCAACGAGCCGACGGCCGCCGCGCTGGCGTACGGGCTCGACAAGGACGACCAGACGATCCTCGTCTTCGACCTCGGCGGCGGCACCTTCGACGTGTCGCTCCTGGAGATCGGTGACGGCGTCGTCGAGGTGAAGGCCACCAACGGTGACAACCACCTCGGTGGTGACGACTGGGACCAGCGTGTCGTCGACTACCTGGTGAAGCAGTTCGCCAACGGTCACGGCGTGGACCTGGCCAAGGACAAGATGGCTCTCCAGCGTCTCCGCGAGGCCGCGGAGAAGGCGAAGATCGAGCTGTCGTCCTCCACCGAGACCACGATCAACCTGCCGTACATCACGGCGTCCGCCGAGGGCCCGCTGCACCTGGACGAGAAGCTCACGCGCTCCCAGTTCCAGCAGCTGACGGCCGATCTGCTGGAGCGCTGCAAGACCCCGTTCCACAACGTCATCAAGGACGCCGGCATCGCGCTGTCCGAGATCGACCACGTGGTCCTGGTGGGTGGCTCCACGCGTATGCCCGCCGTCGCCGAGATCGTCAAGGAGCTGACCGGCGGCCGGGACGCCAACAAGGGCGTCAACCCGGACGAGGTCGTGGCCATCGGTGCCGCGCTCCAGGCCGGTGTCCTCAAGGGCGAGGTCAAGGACGTCCTGCTGCTCGACGTCACCCCGCTGTCCCTGGGTATCGAGACCAAGGGCGGCATCATGACCAAGCTCATCGAGCGCAACACCACGATCCCGACGAAGCGCTCCGAGATCTTCACGACGGCCGAGGACAACCAGCCGTCGGTGCAGATCCAGGTCTACCAGGGCGAGCGCGAGATCGCGGCGTACAACAAGAAGCTCGGAATGTTCGAGCTGACCGGTCTGCCGCCCGCCCCGCGCGGTGTGCCGCAGATCGAGGTCGCCTTCGACATCGACGCCAACGGCATCATGCACGTGGCCGCGAAGGACCTCGGCACCGGCAAGGAGCAGAAGATGACCGTCACCGGTGGCTCCTCGCTGCCGAAGGACGAGGTCAACCGGATGCGCGAAGAGGCCGAGCAGTACGCGGACGAGGACCACCGCCGTCGCGAGGCCGCCGAGACCCGCAACCAGGCCGAACAGCTCGTCTACCAGACCGAGAAGTTCCTCAAGGACAACGAGGACAAGGTCCCCGGTGACGTGAAGGAAGAGGTCGAGACCTCCATCGGCGAGCTGAAGGAGAAGCTCAAGGGTGAGGACACGGCCGAGATCCGTACGGCCACGGAGAAGGTCGCCGCCGTCTCGCAGAAGCTCGGCCAGGCCATGTACGCCAACGCGCAGGCCGAGGGCGCCGGCAACGACGCCCCGGGCACGGAGCAGGCCGGTCCCGCCGGCGGCACCGACGCCGCGGACGACGTTGTGGACGCCGAGATCGTCGACGACGAGAAGCCCAAGAAGGACGGTGCAGCGTGACGGAGGAGACTCCGGGTTTCGAAGAGGAGCCCGACGTCCCTTCCGGCGCCACCCCCGATGACGCCGAACCGAAGGCCGCCGAGCCGGACTCCGCCAAGGAGCCGGGCCCGGCGTCCCCGGCCGGGGACGTACAGCAAGACGCGACACAGACGGCGCTGATCGCACAGCTGGACCAGGTCCGTACGGCGCTCGGGGAGCGCACGGCAGACCTCCAGCGGCTTCAGGCCGAGTATCAGAACTACCGCCGCCGTGTGGAGCGGGACCGGGTCACGGTCAAGGAGATCGCCGTCGCGAGCCTTCTGACCGAGCTGCTGCCCGTGCTCGACGACATCGGGCGCGCGCGGGAACACGCCGAGCTGGTGGGCGGGTTCAAGTCGGTGGCGGAATCGCTGGAGACGGTGGCCGCGAAGATGGGCCTCCAGCAGTTCGGCAAGGAGGGCGAGCCCTTCGACCCGACGATCCACGAGGCCCTGATGCACAGCTACGCGCCGGATGTCACCGAGGACACGTGCGTCGCGATCCTCCAGCCTGGGTACCGGTTCGGCGAGCGGACCATCAGGCCCGCGCGCGTCGCCGTGGCGGAGCCCCAGCCGGGGGCCCAGCCCGGAGAGAAGGCGAAGAACGCCGACGAGCCGGAGACTGACGAGGAGAGCGGTGGCCCGGACGAGGGCTGACGTGCACGACGGCAGTGCGGTACGGACGGGCACGACGCATGACGGGCAGTGAGGAGGGACGTCGGGAATGAGTACCAAGGACTTCGTGGAGAAGGACTACTACAAGGTTCTCGGCGTCCCCAAGGACGCCACCGAGGCCGAGATCAAGAAGGCGTACCGGAAGCTCGCCCGCGAGTTCCACCCGGACGCCAACAAGGGTGACGTCAAGGCCGAAGAACGCTTCAAGGCGATCTCCGAGGCCAACGACGTGCTCGGCGACCCCAAGCGGCGCAAGGAGTACGACGAGGCGCGCTCGCTCTTCGGCAACGGTGGCGGCTTCCGGGCCGGCCCCGGCGCCGGTGGCGGCGGCGGATCCTTCAACTTCGACCTGGGCGACCTCTTCGGAGGCGGCCCCCAGGGTGGCGGCGGAGGGACGCAGGGCCAGGGCGGCGCCGGCGGCTTCGGCGGCGGGCTCGGGGACGTGTTCGGCGGCCTCTTCAACAGAGGCGGTCCCGGCACCGGTACGCGTACGCAGCCGCGCCGCGGCCAGGACATCGAGTCCGAGGTGACGCTCAGCTTCACCGAGGCGGTCGACGGGGCCACGGTCCCGCTGCGGATGTCCAGCCAGGCGCCCTGCAAGGCGTGTTCGGGCACCGGCGACAAGAACGGCTCGCCGCGGGTCTGCCCGACCTGCGTCGGCACCGGCCAGGTGTCGCGCGGCACGGGCGGCGGCTTCTCTCTGACCGACCCGTGCGTGGACTGCAAGGGCCGTGGGCTGATCGCCCAGGACCCGTGCGACGTGTGCAAGGGCAGCGGCCGTGCCAAGTCCTCGCGGACCATGCAGGTCCGCATCCCGGCGGGCGTCAGCGACGGCCAGCGGATCCGGCTGCGCGGCAAGGGCGCTCCCGGTGAGCGCGGCGGCCCGGCGGGCGACCTGTACGTGGTGGTCCACGTCGGCTCGCACCCCGTCTTCGGCCGCAAGGACGACAACCTCACCGTCACCGTGCCGGTCACCTTCGTGGAGGCGGCGCTCGGCGGCGAGGTCAGGGTCCCGACGCTGGGCGGTCCACCGGTCACGCTGAAACTGCCCGCGGGTACGCCCAACGGCCGTACGATGCGCGCCCGGGGGAAGGGTGCCGTACGTAAGGACGGCAGCCGTGGCGACCTCCTGGTCACCGTCGAGGTGGTCGTCCCCAAGGATCTCGGTGCCGACGCTCGTGACGCGCTGGAGTCCTACCGGAAAGCGACCGCGGGGGAGAACCCGCGGGACGAGCTGTTCCAGGCAGCGAAGGGAGCGTGACTCCAATGGACGGGGTCGGGCGGCGTCGACCGCACTCATCGTTCAACCGAGCCTTTGAGCTGACCGAAGAGTCGCCGGTGTACGTCATCTCGGTGGCGGCTCAGCTGTCGGGGCTGCATCCGCAGACCCTGCGCCAGTACGACCGGTTGGGCCTGGTCTCGCCGGACCGTACGGCGGGCCGCGGCAGGCGCTACTCGGCACGCGACATCGAACTGCTCCGCCAGGTGCAGCAGTTGTCGCAGGACGAGGGCATCAACCTGGCCGGCATCAAGCGCATCATCGAGCTGGAGAACCAGGTCGCGGCGCTCCAGGCACGCGTGGCCGAACTGGGCGCGGCGGTCGACGGCGCGGCGGCGGCGATGCGCCAACGCGAGGCCCAGGTCCACGCGTCGTACCGGCGCGACCTGGTGCCGTACCAGGACGTGCAGCAGACCAGCGCGCTGGTGGTGTGGCGGCCGAAGCCGAAGCTGTCGTCGGACTAGGGGGAAGACGGCCTTCCTTTGTCTCGCGCGACGGCGCCGGGGTGCGGTGGTTGAACGCCCTTGGAAAGACTGTCCGTCTCGGGGTCGAGCAGGCCCGACTGGACCAGCAGCGCGCCCAGGTGGGTGCGGCTGGAGGCGTTGAGGGCCGTCATCAGCTTGGCTATGTGGGAGCGGCAGGTGCGGACGCTGATGCCCATCCTGCGGGCCACCACCTCGTCGCTGGTCCCCTCGGCGAGGAGCCGGGCGATGCTCTGCTGAACCTGGGTGACCGGGGTGCGGGGAGATGTCGGCGTCAGATGTTCCGTCAGGGGGGTGCCCTGCGCCCACAGCACGTCGTAGACCTGGATGAGGTAGGTCACCAGGGCGGGGTGCCGGATCTCCAGGGCGGTCGTCCGTTCCGGGTCGGCGGGGATGAGTGCCATCTCGCGGTCGATGATGATCAGCCGCTCGACGGTCTGCTCGACGGTGCGTACCTCCAGCCGGTCGGCCGGTACCCGCGTCATGTAGTCCTTGAGGTGCGGGCTGTAGCGCGCCGGGTGCTGGTAGATGTGGCGCAGCCGGGCGCCTCGCTCGATGGCGGCGAGAGAGTTTCTGAGGCCCTGCTCCATGGACGTCTTCGTCCGGTTGCCGCCCGGCTGTGCCGTCAGGATCTCCGACGTGGCGGCGGCCGACGCGTCGCTCAGTACGGAGGCGATGAGCGGCAGTCCTTCGAGGACGGTGATGGAGAGGTTGGGGTCCCCGCTGGGTACGGCCGTCAGTGGTGCCAGGGAGTCGGCCAGGGCGGTGGTGAGTCGCACGCGGTCGTGGATCTCCCGGGTGATGGGCAGCAACAGATGCGCCAAGGCGGCCGACGCCGGTACGGGCCGCATCAAGGAGGCGTCCATGGGGTCCGGGTGCAGCAGGGCCATGTCCGTCAGACAGGGGGCGGCGGTCAGCTCGCCGCGGTCGATGCCGCCGTTGCGTAGGGCATCGGTATAAAGCCGCACGGCGTCGTCGCACAGTTCCCGATCGCCATGTGGATGCGTCAACTTTGGTCTGTTTCCTCCCATTTGGGTACCCCCCTTTTTCTGCAATGCAGGAAGATGGCGGTGGTGGGATTCTAACTACTGGGGGATCGTTGTCGGTGGCTGGGAGTGGTCGACTCCCGGAGCGTGGCGGCGTGCGGAGCGGACGGGGGTACGCGTCAGTGGTCCTGGTCCAGGATCCCTGACTGGGCGATGAGATAGCCGAGTTGGGCGCGGCTGCCACTGCCGAGCGTGGTGTTGAGCTTGGCGATGTGCGCGCGGCAGGTGCGTACGTTCATGCCGAGCCGGCGTGCGATCGCCTCGTCCACGTGGCCGTCGACCAAGAGTTTGGCGATGGAGCGCTGGATGCTGGTGATGCCGTCCATCTCCGGTGCGTACGACAACGGTTCGTCCCAAGGGGTCCCGTGGAGCCAGAACTGCTCGAAGACGCCGACGAGATACTGGACGAGACCTTCGTGGCGGAGTTCCAGCGCGATCCGGCGGTCGCTGCGGGCGGGGACGAACGCCACTTTGCGGTCGACGATGATCAGCCGCTCGATGATCTCTTCAAGGGTCCGCACCTCCACCCCGCGCGAGCCGACGCGTTCTACATAGGCCAGCGTGGACGGGTGATGGCGGGCGGTGTGCTGGTACAGGGTGCGCATCTTCACGCCTCTGCTGATCAGGGGGCGCACCCTGCGGAGCCCCTCCTCGAGGACGTCCGGTGCGCGCCCGCTGCCCGGCTGGACGGTGAGCAGTTCCTCGGTGCATTCGCTGGTGACGCGGTCCAGGGTGGAGTTGATGAGGTTCAGCCCTTCGAGCACCGTGATGGCATGTGTGGCCGAGGGATCCATGGCCGTGATGGTCATGAAGGGCTCGAAGGTGTCGGCCAGGGAGATCGCCAGCTGTCGGCGTTCCTGGATCTCCCGCTCGATGGGGTGTGTGAGCTGGTTCAGCGCGATCGCCGGAGGCACCGGACGGAGCCACTGGACCTCGTCGGGGTCCGGGCGCAGCAGGGCCAGGTCGAGCAGGCAGGGCGCCCCTTCCGCCTCTGACCGGGACAGTCGGCCGTGGCGCAAAGCCGCCGCGTAGAGGTTTTTTCCCACTTCGCACAGTTCGCCTAGCCCATGTGCGTGCCCCGAATTGCCCTGCTCTGACTCCATATGCCACCCCCTCAGGGTCCTGAATTACAGGAACATGATGCCCGTGCTCGCTGGTGGTTGCGTGAACTGTGAGCCATCGTCTTAGACGCGGGGGGAGGGATAGTGATCAGAATGGGGTGGAGATCGTCCATGAAGAGGATGGTTCGCACACTTTGCGCACTTGCTGTGGCTGCGCTCGGCGTTGTCGCGGTGAATGGTGAACCCACTTGGGGAACCGAGCCGGCGCACTCGGTGTCGGTTGCGATCGGTGAGCCCACTTGGGGAACCGAGCCGGCGCATTCCGTGTTGGCTGCACCCGGTGAGCCCACGTGGGACAGCGCTCCGGCGGACCTGGGCGCATGACCGTCCCGCCGGACGACAGGGTCTTTCGGCGGGAGATGGCCTCGGCCTACCGGTCCGGATGGCACTTCATCGATCTCGTCACGGCGATCCCACACCGTGGTGACTCGCTGATGGTCACCCTGTTCGGGGAGCCCGTGGTCGTCGTCCGCGAGGAGGACGAGGACGTCCGCGCCTATCGGTGCCTGAGGAAGCCGCGGGGAGCGCCGCAGCCGGTGCGCTGCGCGATTCGGTACGACATGATTTTCGTCAATCTTGACCAGCGTGACCACCAGCTGGTCGAACCACAGACCATTTCCGCCACCCCCCGCAGTGCCTGAGCGATTCCCCCGTCGTAGTAGATCGCTCCGGCACTTCCCCCACACAGCGGCGCCATCGTGGACCTGAAACGCGATGGCGCCGCTGTGCTGCCCGCATGCGGGCCGGCGCCATGGGCCAGGCATCCTCGGGGCCTTCATCGCCAGGCCCGTCATCCCCGGGCCCGTCATCCCCGGCCGAGCGCGCGGTCGACCGCGATCTCGATGACGATCCGGTCCGGGTTGGGCCTCGGTACGCGCTCGTAGCGCGCCGCGTAACGGCCTACGGCGTCCGCCACCCGATCGGCCTCCGTCCGCACCGTCGCGAGGCCTTCAAGCGTCGCCCAGCGTCCCCCGTGGACCTGGCAGACCGCGACCCGTGCGCCGTCGGGGCCCGCCGCCAGGATGTTGGCCACCTTTGTGGAGTCCTTGCCCGTGATGACACGTGCCAGCCGGGTCTCCGGCTCGTACGTCACACCCACCGGTACCACGTGCGGCGTGCCGTCCGGGCGGAGTGTGGTCAGGGTGGACAGGTGGCGCTCGTGCCAGAAGGCGAGATATTCGGGATCGGGGTCGCGTACGTCTTGGGCCATGCCGGAAGAATAGGCGCGTAATGGCCTTGAAGACGCGGGGTCCTTCGGTCTGAGTGGTGCGTGATTTCAGCTTGAGTGGGATAGACTCAACTTTACGTACGTCGGGTGGGTCAGGTTCATTCGGACGGGCCCTGTGCCAAGGAAGGTAGAGACCGCACGTGGACGCCGAGCTGACGAACAAGAGCAAGGACGCGCTCAACGCCGCCACCGCCCGCGCGGTGTCGGCTGGCCATGCCGACCTGACCCCCGCGCATCTGCTGCTCGCGCTGCTCGAAGGCGAGGACAACGAGAACGTCACCGATCTGCTTGTCGCGGTCGACGCCGACCAGGCTGAGGTACGGTCCGGGGCGGAGCGGCTGCTGGCCGCGCAGCCCAGCGTGCGGGGCTCCACCGTCGCGCCGCCGCAGCCCGACCGCGCGCTGCTCGCCGTCATCGCCGACGGTGCCAAGCGGGCGAAGAAGCTCGGCGACGACTATCTCTCCACCGAGCACCTGCTGATCGGGATCGCGGCCGAGGGCGGCAAGGCCGGAGAGGTGCTGGACCGGCAGGGGGCCGGGGCGAAGCAGTTGCTGGCCGCTTTCGAGAAGGCAAGGGGAGGACGCCGGGTGACCACTCCCGACCCGGAGGGCCAGTACAAGGCCCTGGAGAAGTTCGGCACCGACTTCACGGCCGCCGCGCGCGAGGGCAAGCTGGACCCGGTCATCGGCCGGGACCACGAGATCCGCCGCGTCGTGCAGGTGCTGTCGCGCCGTACGAAGAACAATCCCGTACTGATCGGCGAGCCCGGCGTCGGCAAGACGGCCGTCGTCGAAGGGCTAGCCCAGCGCATCGTCAAGGGCGATGTGCCGGAGTCCCTGAAGAACAAGAAGCTGGTCTCCCTGGACCTCGGTGCGATGGTCGCCGGCGCCAAGTACCGAGGCGAGTTCGAGGAGCGGCTGAAGACCGTCCTGTCCGAGATCAAGGAGAGCGACGGGCAGATCATCACCTTCATCGACGAGCTGCACACCGTCGTGGGCGCGGGCGCCGGCGGGGACTCCGCCATGGACGCGGGCAACATGCTCAAGCCCATGCTGGCGCGCGGCGAGCTGCGCATGGTCGGCGCCACGACCCTGGACGAGTACCGCGAGCGCATCGAGAAGGACGCCGCGCTGGAACGGCGCTTCCAGCAGGTGCTGGTCGCCGAGCCGAACGTCGAGGACACGATCGCGATCCTGCGCGGCCTCAAGGGCCGGTACGAGGCGCACCACAAGGTGCAGATCGCGGACGCCGCCCTGGTCGCCGCCGCCGCGCTCTCCGACCGCTACATCACCTCGCGCTTCCTGCCCGACAAAGCCATCGACCTCGTCGACGAGGCAGCGTCCCGCCTCCGTATGGAGATCGACTCCTCTCCCGTCGAGATCGACGAACTCCAGAGGGCGGTCGACCGCCTCCGTATGGAGGAGATGGCGCTGAAGAACGAGTCGGACCCCGCGTCCAAGCAGCGTCTGGAGAAGCTGCGCCGCGACCTCGCCGACCGCGAGGAGGAGCTGCGCGGGCTCGACGCGCGCTGGCAGAAGGAGAAGAAGGGCCTCAACCGCGTCGGTGAGCTGAAGGAGAAGCTGGACGAGTTGCGCGGGCAGGCGGACCGCGCCCGGCGCGACCAGGACCTCGACACCGCGTCCAAGCTGCTGTACGGCGAGATCCCGGCCGTGGAGCAGGAGTTGGCGGCGGCGGCCGAGGCGGAGGAGGAAGCCGCCAAGGACACCATGGTCAAGGACGAGGTCGGCGAGGACGACATCGCCGACGTCGTCGGTTCGTGGACCGGCATCCCTGCCGGGCGGCTGCTGGAGGGCGAGACGCGCAAGCTCCTCCGTATGGAGGCCGAGCTGGGCCGCCGGCTGATCGGCCAGACGGAGGCGGTCGAGGCGGTCTCGGACGCGGTACGGCGCACCCGCGCGGGCATCGCGGACCCGGACCGGCCCACCGGCTCGTTCCTCTTCCTCGGACCGACCGGTGTCGGCAAGACCGAACTGGCCAAGGCACTGGCCGACTTCCTCTTCGACGACGAGCGGGCCATGGTCCGCATCGACATGAGCGAGTACGGCGAGAAGCACTCCGTCGCGCGCCTCGTCGGCGCCCCGCCCGGCTACGTCGGCTACGAGGAGGGCGGCCAGCTCACCGAGGCCGTCCGCCGCAGGCCGTACAGCGTGGTCCTGCTGGACGAGGTCGAGAAGGCGCACCCGGAGGTCTTCGACATCCTGCTCCAGGTCCTCGACGACGGCCGTCTCACCGACGGCCAGGGGCGGACGGTGGACTTCCGCAACACCATCCTGATCCTCACATCGAACCTCGGCAGTCAGTACCTCGTCGACCCGGTCCCGTCGGCGGAGACGAAGAAGCAGCAGGTCCTGGAGGCCGTACGGACCTCCTTCAAGCCGGAGTTCCTGAACCGGCTGGACGATCTCGTGGTCTTCTCGGCCCTCTCCAAGGAAGAGCTGGCCCGGATCGCCGACCTCCAGATCGGCCTCCTCGCCAAGCGCCTGGCGGACCGTCGCCTCACCCTGGACATCACCCCGGAGGCGCTGGCCTGGCTCGCCGACGAGGGCAACGACCCGGCGTACGGGGCGCGTCCGCTGCGCCGGCTGATCCAGACGGCGATCGGCGACCGGCTGGCGAAGGAGATTCTGGCGGGCGAGATCGTGGACGGCGACACGGTACGGGTGGACCGGGCGGGCGACGGGCTGATCGTGGGACCGGCGACCACGGGTGGGCGGGAGGCGGTGTCTGAGGCCGGGTCGGGGTCGGGGGCCGGCGCGGGGGCGCCTTCTTTGGAGAAGACGCCGTAGCCCCCCGGCCGCGGGCCTCCGTCCGAATTGTCGACGGGGTGCAGGGTTTCCGGCCGGGGATCGCGGCTAGGGTCGTCGTCAGACAACGGCATGCCATCCTCAGGAGAATCCAGCGATGACCATCGACCCGTCCTCGATTCCGAATTTCGGGGCCCAGCCCCAACCGCAGGCTGCGGGCACGGCGGGCCCTGTCGTCCCCGACCAGGATCTGGTCAAGCAGCTCCTCGACCAGATGGAACTGAAGTACGTCGTCGACGACGAGGGCGACCTCGCGGCGCCGTGGGAGGAGTTCCGTACGTACTTCATGTTCCGCGGCGAGGGCGACCAGCAGGTCTTCTCGGTGCGGACGTTCTACGACCGGCCGCACGCCCTTGAGGACAAGCCGAAGATCCTCGACGCGATCGACGACTGGAACCGCCGCACGCTGTGGCCCAAGGTCTACAGCCACGTGCACGAGGAGGAGGGCGCCCCGACGACCGTCCGGCTCATCGGCGAGGCCCAGATGCTGATCGGCACCGGCGTCAGCCTGGAGCACTTCGTGTCGTCGACGGTCAGCTGGGTGCGGGCGTCGATCGAGTTCGACAAGTGGATCGTGGAGACCTTCGGGCTGACGCCGGCGGAGGAGAAGCCCGCCGAGGAGAAGCCTGACGGCGACGCCTGACGAAGGCGCCTGACGGTGCCTCACGGCGCCTGCCGGCGAGTGGTGCGGCGCCGCGGCTACAGCGGCATCGGCGCCACCGTCAGCAGATACGTCCCGTAGCAGCACGACAGCCCGGCGAGAGCCGCGATCAGTACGATCGCCGCCCTCGGCCGGGCTTTCGTGAGCGCGCACGCGAGCGGGAGCAGCAGCGGGAACGCGGGCAGCAGGAAGCGCGGCTTGGACTCGAAGAAGCTCCCGCCGCCGCCGATCGCGATCAGCAGCAGGACGCCCGCGTACACGAGCAGCGGCAGCGGTGGGCGGTTCTCCCGGTCCAGGAGCAGCAGCACGAAGAGCAGCAAGGCCGCGGCGACGATCAGCGCGGTCCCGGTGGAGGCGAGTTCGGCGGGCCCGAGGACGATGTCCCGTACGGCGCGCAGGGTGTCGGCGCCGAAGTCGAAGCGGGATCGCCAGCCGCTCTGGACGGCGAAGTAGCCGGAGAGCGGGTCACCGACGCGTACGCCCACCCAGAGCAGATAGCCGCCCCAGCCGAGCGGCGCGACGACGGCCGCCGCCCAGAGCCGCCAGGGCGCGTGTGCGCGGCGCTTCCACAGCTCGTACGCCACGGCCGCGCACACCGCCGCCGCGATCGCGACCCCGTTGGGCCGGGAGAGCCCCGCGAGCGCGGCCAGCGAGCCCGCCCACAGCCAGCGGCCGGTGAGCACCGCGTACAGGGAGAAGGCGGCGAGGGCGGTGAGCAGCGGCTCGGTGTACGCGATGGAGAACACGACCGCGTGGGGCAGCAGGCCCCACAGGAGCACCAGGACGGCCGCGGTGGTCCTGCCGTGCAGGCGTTCGCCGAGCAGATGGATGCCAAAGGCGGCGGCTGCGGCGGCAGCCCACGAGATCAGCAGGGCGGCCGTGCCGCCGCCGATCGGGAGCACGGTGGAGACGGCGCGTACGAGGCCGGGGTAGAGCGGGAAGAACGCGAGGTCGCTGTGGACGGCGCCGTCGGTGAAGTGGAGCGTGTGGCCGTAGCCCTGTGCCGCGATCCGCGTGTACCACGTGGAGTCCCAGGTCTGGGTGAGGAGTTGGCCCGGCGAGCGCCCGATGTGCTCGGCCCACAGGCAGAGCATCAGCAGACCGGTGAGCCGGGCGGCGGCGAACAGCCCGAGCGCGGGGACGGCGCGGCGCAGGGCGGAGGAGAGACGGGCGGCGCGGCGGCGGGGGGCGTGTGGGCGTGGGGTGACGGAGGTGATGGAGATGAACGTGACGGCCGGTGGGGCGGTTGGGCCGGCGGCCGTGGAGGTGACGGCGGGTTTCGCCGTGTCGAAGGCGTCGACTGGGTCGAGCGTATTGGCGGACAGGGGGCACCTCCGGGCGCGCGCGTGATCGGTCGGAGCCGACCCTCCGTGCCGCCGGCGAACCTCGCGACCGCTGGACGTCCGACCGGGTAGGAAGCGGCGCCGTACGAGGGGTGTGCGGGGCGCGGCGGCGTGTCGGCGTGACAGGTGGGGGTGGGGGTGCGGGGGTGGCTGATGCCCGCCGAGCTGGTGCGTGCGTGCGTGCGATCGCGAGCCGGAGGCGGGGGAACCACGGCCCCGGCTGGGGCTGGTGTGGCTGTGTGCCGCAGGGGGCGGCCACTGTCCGTTCCTGTGGGCGGGTGCTGTTCCTGCGGCGGGCCGCGTAGTTGGCGCGGGTGGGCGATCGTGTCGGTAGAGCTGGCGTCATCGTCGATGACGGTTGGGAAGTCACCGCCGAATGCGCCGTCCGCCGCTCAGATGCGGGCGTTCCTCCCAGACCGGCTACGAGCGGACGGTGTGGACGGCATCGACGCGGCCCGCGCCGTCCCGGCCCGCCCCGGCCCCGAGGGGATCAGTCCGCCTTGCGGAAGACCTCCGACAGCCTGTCCCCGCTGTCAGGCGACAACAACCCCGTACCGTCCGCCCCTTCGAGCCCGACCAGCACCGCCAGGTCCCGCCCGTGCACGTCCACCGCCGCCTCCACCAGTGACGCCAACGCCTCCACCGCCCCTCGCGCGCGGGACCTGGCCACCGCCGCGCAGCCCACCGCGATCAGGGCGGCGGGCCACCACCACGCGGCGACGACGAGATAGCCGAGCGACCACGCGCCGAGCCGTGCCGCCGCCGCGAAGGACGTGCGGGCGGACTCGATCTGGCGCTGGGCCGGTTCGGCGAGGATCAGCCACAGCCGTGGCCAGACGGCGGCGAGGTCGATGCCGTACGCCGCGTGGACGCGGGCCGCCGCGGCGGCGAGGCGGTCGCCGTACCAGGTGGGGCGGCTCGGCGGCACCAGGGCGATACGGTCGCGGGCCCGCGTGAGGCGTTCGATCTCGGCGGCCGGGGTGGCCGGGTCGCGGATCGCGTCGGTACGTTCGCGGTCGAGACGTTCCCACGCCGCGTGGCGGTCGCGCTGGAGGCGCCGTCCGAGGGGGAAGCGGCTCTCCCGCAGCCAGAAGCCCTCGACGGCGGCCCCGAGGAACTGCGCGGCCAGCGACAGCGCCGCGGCGAGCAGCAGGACGGCGGCCACCGCGACCGCCGCCGTGCCGGCGCGGTCCATGACCGGCCGCGCGGTCAGGTCGTCGAGTGCCTTGGTCAGCCGGTGGACGTCGTGCCAGTGGGTGTGCCCGAGGGTCGTGCCGGCGGCGAGGACGCCGAGGAAGAGCGCGCCGGGCAGTACGAGGAGGTTGAGCCAGCGCTCGGTGAGCTTGGTGCCGAGCGTGACCAGGAGCGGGTTCACCGGCGCGGGTACGCGGACGGAGTCGGGCTGCCGTAGCGCGTCGCGCTCGCATTCCTAGCCGCGCTCGCGCCCCGCCTCACGGTCTGTCCCGCGCTCCGTCTCACGCCTTGTCTCGCGCCCCGCCCCACGCTCATCCCGTCAGGTCCCCGCGCAGGCGCTCCTTGCGCATCTCTACGCCGTTGACCGCGCACGCGGGCGCCCGCCGCAGGTCCTTGGCCGGCTCGCGGCGCGTGCAGGGCACCGTACCGGGACAGAGCGCGACCTTGATCATCGGGCGGACGCCGGGCAGCGTGGCTGGTATGGCGGGGTACCCGAAGACCTCTCCCCGCAGATTGCCGAGCAGCCCCCGCGCGTCACCCGCCCTGCGCAGCGCCTCGTCCACCGCGCCGAAGGCGGCGTCCAGTTGGTCCGGCGCGGCGTTCGCGATCAGCAGGCGCCGTGCCCGCCCGACCGCCTCGGCGACCTGGCCGTCGGTGCTCAGCTGTCCGTCCGGGTCGTCGAGCAGCAGGCACAGAGCCGCGACGGAATCGGCGCGTCGGCGTTCCGCGTGCTCGCCGTCTGATGCTGTCATGGCGTCAAGTGTGCCTCGGTCACCCACCCTTGGCGCGCGCTTGGACACAATGGGTCAGCGGAACCCATGGGTGCCGGGAGCGAGCAGGGGAGGGCGTGAGAGTGACGGTGACGAGTCGGGAGCGACTGCTGACCACGCTGGCCGGGCGGCTGGCCCGTGTCGACCAACAGGCCGACGAGACACTGCTGTTCGGACCGGAGGCCGACACCGAACTGGCGGCGTTGCTGCGCGGCTGCGACCTCGGCACCGACATGGAGGCGCGGTACGTGGCCGGTTGGCTGTACTGGTACCGCTGCGCCTCGCTCGGTGAGGGGCGCGGCGCGGAGGAGGGCAGTTGCGCCGGGACGCTGCTGTTTCCCCTCTGGGTACGTGACCGGGGCGCCGTGCCACCGGAGTTGGCGGTGCTCTGGGCCGCGCTGCCCCCGGAGTCCTTGCCGGACCCGGCGAGTGCGGACGGGCCCGACGAGTGGACCTTGGTGTGCGAGGCCGCCACGGCCGCCGGGCAGGGCCGCCAACTGCCGGGCAAGCCCCCGGAGATGGCGAAGATGTTCGAACTGTCCGGCAGCACCCCCGAGATCATGCGCGCGCAGGCGATCGGCGCGGGACGGCTCGCCGTGCTCGCCACCGGTGACGACGATCCGCAACGCGCCAATCGCGTATACCTGTTGGCCGAGGCGGTGGCCGCGGCGGCCCGCGCCGAGAACGACGAGGAACTGCGACAGGAGTCGGTCCGCCTCGCCGACGAGGCGTTACGGCTCCAGCGCGACGCCGTGCGGCGCACCCCGGCCGGCTCCCCCGACCGTCTGCCACGGCTGAGCGATCACGGGCTGTCGCTGGTCCAGCGCTACGAGCGGACGTCCGATCCGGAGGACCTGGACGAGGCGATCGGCATCGCCCGCGACGTCCTGGCCCAGACGGACGAGCGGGACGCCTATCTCGCCCGGTATCAGAGCATCCTGGCGCGGGCGCTGGGCCTGGGGCTCGACCGGTCGGGCGGTGCGGTCGAGGAGTTCGACGAGGTGATCGAGCTGTACCGGCGGGCGGCGCCGGGCGACCCGAACGGGCCGGGCGCGGGGCTGGTGAATCTCGGCGGCGCGCTCTGCAAGCGGTACGAGGTGACGGGGGCGCTGTCCGACCTGGAGGAGGCGATCGTCGTGCTGTCCCGGTCGCGCCGGGAGGTGTGGGCCGAGCCGCGCGAGCGGTCGCGGGCGGACGAACAGCTTGCGCTCGCCCTGCGCTCGCGGTACGCGCGCCTCGACGACGTGCGGGACCTGGAGCAGGCCCGGCGCCTGCTGGGCGGCGATGAGTTGCCTCAGGCCCCGGGTGGGACCACCGGCTCCGGCGAGACCACCGGCTCCGGCGAGTCGAGCGGCGAGACCACCGGCCGCGCGCTCCAGCGGTTGGTCAACTCCGCCCTGGAACTGCGCGGGCGGTACGAACGGGGCCAGGGGGATCCGGACGATCTCCGTACGGCGACGGCGAAGCTGCGCGAGGCGCTCGCGATGGTCCCCGCCGGTCACGCGGCACGGCCGGGCGTACTCAACAACCTGGGCAGCGTCCTCGTATCCAGCCACCAACAGACCTCAGACCTCGGCGAGTTGACCGAAGCCGTCGACGCGCTGCGCGAGTCCGTGCGCGAGACACCCGCCGGACACCACCAACTGGGCGGACGGCTGATCAATCTCAGTGGTGCCCTGATGCTCCGTCACAACCGGCTACAGGATTCGGCGGATCTCGACGAGTCGCTGGAGTGCCGTCGGCGCGCCACGACGCTCCCCGGCACGTCACCCGTGAGGCGTGCCGCCATCCTGTCCGCGACCGGCGGGGCTCTGATCCGTACCGCCGACCGGACGAGGGACCCGGCCACCGCCGATCAGGCGGTGGAGCACATCAGGGCGGCGCTGGAGCTGACGGACGCGACCGATCCGCTCCTGCCGCAACGGCAGTTGGCGCTCTCCATCACCCTTCTGCGGCGCTTCGACTTCACCCTCCGGCGGCGCGATGTGCGGGAGGCCCGGACGCTGGTGGACACGGTGCTCGCCGCGTGGCCCGAGGGATCTCCCCGGCGGGCGAACGCCCTCATGGTGGCCGCCGCCGTCCAGTCGGCCTCGTTGCGCACCGCCCTGTCGTCGAACGCGCGCGATCGAGTGGTCCAACTGCTTCGCGAGGCGGTCGATATCAGCCCGCCCGATCACCCGAACCTCACCGCCCGGTTGTTCTTGCTCGGTACGGCCTTGCTCGACCGGTACGAGCGCACACGCGCGGAGGACGATCTCAAGCAGGCCGCCGGGGTGCTCCGCGAGGCGGCGCTCGAACCGCAGTGCCCGCCGTCCGAACGGCTGGAGGCGGCCTGGCTGTGGGCCCGCGCCGGACAGGACCTCGGACGGCCGGATATCGCGCTCAAGGGGTATGTCGCCGCCGTCGACCTGATGCCGGTCCTGTCGCCCCGCCATCTCCTCCGTGACGACCAGGAGTTGCGGCTCACCGAGACGGCGGGGCTCGGCGCGGAGGCCGCGGCCTGCGCGGTCCGGTGCGGCGAACCGGGGCTCGCGGTACGGCTGTTGGATCAGGCGCGCGGGGTGCTGCTGGCGCAGGCCTTCGACGCGAACAGCGACCTGACGGAACTGGCACGCAGAGCACCGGAGTTGGCGTCCCGGCTGGTCCGGCTGCGGGACGGGCTCGACCAGTCGACGGGCGACCTGGAGCCGGACGGCCAGGAGGAACGAGACGAGTCGGCGAACACTGAGGGTCCTCTGTCGGCACCCGCCAGCGACCGACGGCAGCGGCTCACGGCCCAGTGGGACGAACTGACCGCCCGAATCCGCGCCGAGCACCCCGAGTTGCGCCTCTTCCGGTCCGTACGCGACTGGGACGACGCCGAGTTGTACGCGACCGCAGCGCACGGCCCCGTCGTGCTGGTGCATGTGCCACGCGCCGACAGCGGCGGTGGCGCCGAACCCCCGCCCGGCGGTGCGCTCGTCGTGACCGCGCGGTCCGTCGAGGCCGTACCGCTGCCCCTGCTCACCGCACCGGCCGTCACCGAGCACACCGAACGCTTCCACGGTGCGCTCGCCCGCCTGAACGCACCGGGGACGGCGCGCGCGGAGGCGCTGCGCGCCCAGGGTGAGGTGCGGTCCACTCTCGACTGGCTCTGGTCGGCCGTCACCGGCCCCGTACTCGACCGGCTGGGCCTCGGCGTCCAGCAGGAGGGCGAGGCGCTGCCGCGGATCTGGTGGTCGCCGGGCGGGCTGCTCGGCACGCTGCCCCTGCACGCCGCGGCGCCGGAAGGCACCGGGCCCGGCGCCCTGGACCGGGTGGTGTCCTCGTACGCCCCCACGCTCCGTACGCTCCACCACGCCCGCACCCGCGTCCCGGCCCGCATCCCCTCGCGCGCCTACGCGCGGCCGGCCGCCGGTACGCGCGACGGGGCGGGCTCCCGCAGGGACGACTCCGTGCTGATCGTCGCGGTTCCGGAGGCGGCCGGACAACCCGCGCTGTACGGGGCCCGCGAGGAGGCCAGGTGGCTGGCGGAACGGCTGCCGTACGCCACGGTCCTCGCCGACGCCGCGGCGACCCGCGCGGCGGTCGAGGCCGGCCTGCGCGACCATGCGCACGCGCACTTCGCCTGCCACGCCGTCAGCGACCCGCTGCGCCCCTCGGCCGGCCGGCTGGTGCTGCACGGCCCGGCCGACGCGTCGCCCACGATCCGCGACCTCGCCCGGCTGCGTCTGCCCGGCGCGCGCCTGGCCTACCTGTCGGCGTGCGACACGATGCGTATCAGCGCCGAACTCGCGGACGAGTCCGTCCACATCGCGAGCGCCTTCCAGATGGCGGGCTTCCCGCATGTCGTCGGCTCGCTCTGGCAGGTGGACGACACGGTCGGCGCGAGGGTCGCCCGCCGGGTGTACGAGCAGTTGCACACCGGCGCCGACGGTGCCGCGCTCGCCACCGACGGCACGGCCCGCGCCCTGCACCGCGCGATCTCCGAGGTCCGCGCCGACTACCCCCGTACCCCCAGCCTCTGGGCCTGCCAGGTCCACGCGGGACCTTAGGGGGTGTCGGCGAGCGACTTCAGGCGGGCCGCCGCGTCCGCCAGCACCTCCGGGCGCTTGCAGAACGCGAACCGCACGAAGGGCGCGCCTTGGTCCGCAGGCCGTCGCGCAGCTCGTCGAAGTAGCTGTCCGGCAGCCGCAGCGCCTCGGCGACGGCGTACTGGAAGGGCCCCGACGAGGCATACGTCAGGGACTGCATCGCCGTCCTGACCGCAGTTAAGTTCATGTAACACCTAAATCCGTGGACTGTTGCCACGCCCGACCGGCCCCTAGGGTCGGCGAAGATCATGATCTTCGAACAAAGGTACGGCATTGTCGGTATCACGAAGGACACTCCTCAGGCGCAGCGGCAAGGCGGCGGCGGGGGCCGGGGCCCTGTGGCTGGGCGACCGGTTGACGCAGGGTGCCCCCGAGGCGTTCGCGGCGGACGCGGCGCAGGGCGCGGCGGAGGCGGCCCCTCGGCGGATCGCCGTCAGCGGGGCGACCAACGCCTGCGCCGCTCTCTCCCCTGACGGCCGGACCGTGGTGCTGGACCTGCTGAACATGCTGTGGACGGTCCCGGCCGGGGGCGGTGAGGCGACCCGGCTGACCGGCGTCGAGCAGGAAGCCACCGAGCCGGACTACTCGCCGGACGGCCGTCACCTGGTCTACCAGTCCTACACCGACGGCAATTTCCACCTCTGGATCGCCCGCGCGGACGGTTCGGGGGCGCGCCGGCTGACCGAGGGCGCCGTCGACCATCGCGAGCCGCGCTTCTCACCCGACGGCAAACGGATCGCCTACGCGGCCGAGGCCGGGGGCCGTTACGCGATCCACGTCCTCGACCTCGCCGACGGTGCGACGAAGGTCTGGGCGCCGAGCACGGACGTCACCGCCCAGGAGGCACAGCCCTACTGGCACCCGGACGGGACCGCGATCGTCTTCACCAGCGGCAAGGGCGACAGCCCGCAGAGCGTGGTACGGGCCGACGCCGACGGCGGGCGCACCACGCTCGTCACCGTCACCAAGGGCCGGGTGGCCGGTCCGTCGCTCTCGCCGGACGGCAGCCGTCTGGCATACGTCCACCTCACCTCGTCGGGCACGTTCCTCGTGGTCGACGGGAAGACGGTCTCCGACGACGGCGAGGACGTGTTCCCGTTCGCGCCCCGCTGGCCCTCCGACGACGAGGTGTTCTACACGGCCGACGGCGCGGTGCGCCGCCGCGAGGCAGGTGGCGGAAAGGCGGCGGACGTCCCCTTCACCGCCCACCTCACCGTGCCCCGCGTAGCGGAGCGCCCCGCCACCCGTGACTTCGACTCCATAGCGTCCCGGCAGGTCAGGGGCATCCTCAGCCCGTCCCTCTCGCCCGACGGCCGCAAGATCGCCTTCGGCGCGCTCGGCGACATCTGGATCGGCCGCATCGGCTCCACGCCCAAGGCCGTGGTGTCCGACGGGAACCTCAACGCCGACCCCGCCTGGCACCCGGACGGCTCCGCCCTGGTGTACGCGAGCGACCGGGGCGGCAGCGCGGTCGACCTGTGGATCCACGACGTCGAAACCGGTGCGAACCGCCGGCTGACCGACCTTCGGAGCACGGTGTCCGGAGCGGTCTTCAGCCCGGACGGCACGAGCGTGGCGTTCGGCCTGGAGGCGGGCACGCTGCACACCGTCGACGTGGCCTCCGGCGCCGTACGCAAGGTGGCCGGGCCTCTCAACTCGCCCGGCAGGCCCACCTTCTCCGCCGACGGCGGCACCCTCTCGTGCGCCGCGCTGGTGCCCGTCACCCCCCGTTACCGGGAGGGCGTCAACCGGATCCTGACCGTCGACCTCACCACCGGCGAGGCGCACTACGACGAGCCCGTGCCGGGGAAGTCCCTCACCAACCGCGTCGACGCCGGGCCCGTCCACTCACCCGACGGCAAGCACACCGCGTACATCGTCGGCGGCACCCTGCACGTCAGCGCCGTGGACTCCGCCGGACGCCCCACAGGGGCCGCCCGGCAGCTGAACGACGAGAGTGCCGACTGCCCCAGCTGGAGCGCCGACTCCACTTCGCTGCTCTACCTCTCCGAAGGGACTCTGCGCCGCGCCGACGCGCGCACCGGCAGCGCCAAAACCGTACCCGTGAAGCTGAGCTGGCGCCGGAGCAAGCCCACCGGCCGCACCGTGGTACAGGTGGGCGCGCTGTGGGACGGCACGAGCGGGGAGCTGCGGCGCGATGTGGACGTTGTCATCAAGGACAACCGCGTCGAGCAGGTGGCCGGGCGCGGCGCGGTCCGCGGGGACCGCACCGTGGACGCGCGCGGCCTGACGGCGATGCCCGGCCTGATCGCCGTCCATGAGCACGGCCCCTGGCAGCGGGCCGACACCATGAGGCTGTGGCTGTCCTTCGGCGTCACCGCGCTGCGTTCACCCGGCACCGGTCACTACGGGGCGGTCGAGGCCAAGGAGGCCGTCGACTCCGGCCGCCGTACCGGCCCGCGCGTCTTCGCGGCCGGCGATCTGATCGACGGCTCCCGCGTGTACTACTCGTCCGGCCGTCCGGTGACCGACGAGGAGGAGCTGGAGCGGGAGCTGGCCAAGGCCAAGGCGCTCGGCCATGACCTGGTCAAGACCTACGTGCGGCTGCCGTACGCCCTCCAGCGCGCCGCCGTCGCGGCGGGCCACCGGCTCGGGCTGCGCTCCACCTCGCACTATCTGTTCGGGCCGCTGACCTTCGGCGCCGACGGCACCGAGCACCTCGGCGGTACCAGCCGCTACGGCCGCCGCCAGAAGGAGACCCATCTCGGGCACGCGTACCAGGACATGACCGAGCCGCTCATCGCCTCCGGCATGGCCTTCACTCCGACCTTCGGCCTGTCCGGCGCGGGTCTGCCCGCGACCCGGGCGGCGCTGTACCGGTACGCGCGGTGGGCTCTCGGGGACAAGCGGCTGACCTCGCTGATGACGGAGGCGGAGTACGCGGAGTTCCGTACCGGGGTGGAGGACGCCCAGGCCGAGGAGCCGACCGATCTGCTGGCCTTCGTCGCCCGGCACGGAGCGACGGTGCGCAAGCTGCTGGAGGGCGGGGCGCACGTCGGGGTGGGCACCGACAGCCCGCTGGTGCCGCCGGGCGTCTACTACCACCTGAACCTCCAGTCGATGGTGCGGTACGGCGCCACCCCCCTCCAGGCGCTGCGCTCCGCGACCGTCGAGGGCGCGCGGGTGCTGGGCCTGAGCGCCCACATGGGCACGATCGAGCCGGGCAAGCTCGCCGATCTGGTGCTGGTGGAGGGCGACCCGCTGCGGGACATCACGGCCGCCGCGGCGGTGCGGCGGGTGGTGCTCGGGGGCGTGGTGCATTCGGTGGACGACCTGACGGAGGAGCGGCAGGCGCCGGCATCCGCCACTTCCGCCCGCACCGCCTCCGCCGGCGCGGCCTCGGCGCAGGCCGCGTCCGTACGCACCGAACCCGCCTCGGTCGACGACGTACCCCAGGGGCCGGCCCAGGAGCGGTATTGGTGGCACCGGGAGGAGCACGCCGACCACAGCTGCTGCTGACACCCGTACGGTCCGGCGGACGTGAAGTAGTCCATCGATCGAGGGCGCGTGCCCGTCTGACCGGGAAACCGGAGAAAGCCGAACACCAGGGTCTGCCGCCCGTAGCGGCGGCAGACCCTCGTCCGGGGGCGACGAGGCCCTGAGGTCAGTCGGCCAGGCGGCGCAGCCGACCAGCAGCCTCGTGGAGGACATCGTCCTTCTTGCAGAAAGTGAAGCGGACCTGGCTGCGGCCCGCGTCGGGATCGTCGTAGAACACGGAGTTGGGGATGGCGACGACGCCGCAGCGTTCGGGGAGGGCGCGGCAGAAGGCGTAGGCGTCCTTCTCCCCGAAGGGCGTGATGTCGGTGGTGATGAAGTACGTGCCCCGGGGCTGGTAGACCTCGAACCCGGCTGCCCGCAGGCCGTCGCCGAGCAGGTCGCGCTTGCGGCGGAGGTCGCTGCGGAAGTTGTCGAAGTAGGAGTCCGGCAGCCGCAGAGCTTCGGCGATCGCGTACTGGAACGGGCCGGCGCTGACGTACGTCAGGTACTGCTTTGCCGTCCGGACGGCGGAGACGAGCGGGCCGTTCGCTGTGACCCAGCCGACCTTCCAGCCCGTGAACGAGAAGGTTTTCCCGCTCGACGAGATGGTGACCGTGCGCTCGCGCATGCCGGGGAAAGTCGCGATCGGCAGATGCTCGCCGTCGAAGACCAGGTGCTCGTACACCTCGTCGGTGACGACCAGCAGATTCCGCTCGACGGCGAGCGCGGCCACGGCCGCCAGTTCCTCGCGGGTGAGGACCGTGCCGGTCGGGTTGTGCGGGGTGTTGAGGAGGATCAGCCGGGTGCGCGGGGTGACGGCGTCGCGCAGCTCGTCCAGGTCGAGGTGGTACGCGCCGTCGCGGGGCCGCAGCGTGACGGGGACGCGGGTGCCGCCCGCCAGGGCGATGGAGGCGGCGTACGAGTCGTAGTACGGCTCCAGGGCGATGACCTCGTCGCCGGGCTCGACGAGGGCGAGCAGCGACGCCGCGATCGCCTCGGTGGCGCCCGCCGTGACGAGGACCTCGGTGTCGGGGTCGTACGCCAGGCCGTACCGCTTCATCTGGTGGTCGGCGATCGCGGTGCGCAGCTCGGGGATGCCGGGGCCGGGCGGGTACTGGTTGCCGCGGCCGTCGCGCAGCGCGCGTACCGCCGCCTCCCTGACCGCCTCGGGGCCGTCGGTGTCGGGGAAGCCCTGGCCCAGGTTGATCGCGCCGGTCCGGACGGCCAGCGCCGACATCTCGGCGAAGATCGTCGTCCCGAATTCCGCGAGGCGTCGGTTGAGCAGGGGGCGGCGGCGGGCCGGGTCGTCGCCGGCGGCGGGTGCCGGGGGATTCGTGGCGGTCATGGCGGCCATCCTGCGCCGAAGCTCTGGACTTGCTCAAGTGTGCTTTGGGCGCGTCGGGTGGCGGGCATCCCCCAGTCATAAAAGAAGACGGCACAAAGCCGAACACTGGCGAAGCGGTCACGTCGCAGCTGGATGGGGCGGGGGCCTCGCTTCGGGGGAACAGGAAGACGGTGAGGACGATGAGCATTGTGGGGCTGGCCTTCGGGCTTCTCGCAGTGATGGTTGTTGTCGGGGGACTGGTCGCGATGGGGGCCAGTTCGAGGCGTCGGCGCGCGCGGAACCGTGGCATCCGGCTTTCCGGCAGCCGCCGGTCCGCAGCCGCCGGCAGTGGCAGCGGTGGCAGCGGTGGCAGCGGTGGCAGCGGTGGCGGTGGTGACAGCGGGAGCTGGTGGGGCGGGGGAGACAGCGGGGGCGGCTCGTCCTGCGGCGGAGGTTCGTCCTCCTGCGGCGGTGGCGGCGGGGGATGCGGCGGCGGAGGCAGCTGACACGGGGCAGCTGGTCCGTGGTCATGGAAGGTGCCCGGCGGGATGAACTCCCGCCGGGCACCCTCATGTTGACCACATCGTGAGCCAATGAGCGATTTTCTGTTGAACAGTTGAACAGCTGTGCCCCCCAGGGGATGGAAACCCCGCCAAGTTGGGTAAAAACGCTGTGAGCGCCCCTTACTTCGTGATTCTCTCGCTGTTGAGATTTCCAGCCCCCGGACTTTGGGCCTCGAACCTCGGACCTTCGCGCGGAGCCGAGTAGACGATCTCCTACTGCCGTCAGTCCTCAGCTCTCAGCTCTCAGCTTTCACATCTTCGTTCTCAATTCTCAGCTCACTGCCCGCAGTTGTCCGTTCTCAGTTCTCAGTTCCCCGTTCTCCTGGTTCATCTGCCGGGACGTCACCCGGTCCACTTTGCCAAGCGTGTTTGCGGAGCCGACCCATGCTCAGAACCCTCAATACCGCCTACACCGACACCCGTGCCGCCGATCTGGCCTGGGAGTTGGGGCGAGAGCCGCTGCCCGCCCTCGCGGTCCTCGATCTCGAACTCACGGGCGCCAAAGTCCAGATGAGACTTCTCGGCGCCTCCCACCAGGTGCTTCTTGAGGAAGCGCAGGGCAGTTGCTCCGAGACGGTGGCCTGCATCCCCGGCAGCAGCACACCGCTGCCGCTCGGTGTCGCCGAGCGCGTGGGGGAGTGGGAGTACGAATTCGCCGCGCGCGTAGAGACGTTGTCGCACGGCTCGTTCGCGGGGCGCGCGCAGGAACTGCTCGCCCTCGTCGCCGACCATCCCAACGGGCTCGCGGGCACGTTCCCCGGCGAACCGCACGCGTTCACGGCGATGCTCGTGCGGCGGCAGGAGGGACAGGTGTCCTGGCGCACCTGGCACGCGTATCCCCAGGAGGGGGCGCTGGTCGTGACCCGGACGCGGGTGGGGGTACGGGTGCCGGTCGTGCTGTAGAGCGGGCCGGCAGGTCCGGGGACCGGTGTGTCAGGCGCGTGGGCATCGCGGGAATCGGTCAAGTGGGCGGGCCTGAAGGCCGGTTACCACCCTTGTGGGTGACAAGCCGCACGGACGTCGTGACGTAGCGTTACTGGAATGATCGACCAGTCTGTGGTCGCGCCGCCGGACAGCGCGGCGCGGCTGCCCGTCCGACCGAGCGCGGGGCGCTTCCTGATCCTCGCCGTGGTCTTCGTGTGCGCCGCGTGCGGACTGGTGTACGAGCTGGAGCTGGTCGCGCTCGCGTCGTATCTGATCGGGGACTCCGTCACGCAGGCGTCGGTGATCCTGTCTTTGATGGTCTTCGCGATGGGCCTCGGCTCGCTGCTCGCGAAGCGGCTGCGCTGCCGGGCGGCCGTCGGATTCGGGTTGGTGGAGGCCGCTCTCGCGATGATCGGGGGCTGCTCGGCGCTGGTGCTGTACGCGACATTCGCCTGGATGGGCGAGTCGCGGTACGCGCTGATCGGCTTCTCGCTCTCCATCGGGATCCTCATCGGCGCGGAGATCCCGCTGCTGATGACGCTCATCCAGCGCGTATCCCGGCAGGACGCGGGCGGGACGGTCGCGGACCTCTTCGCCGCGGACTACGTGGGCGCGCTGGTCGGCGGCCTCGCGTTCCCGTTCCTGCTGCTGCCGTGGTTCGGGCAGCTGACGGGCGCGCTGCTGACCGGCGCGGTCAACGTGGTGGCGGGCGGCGCCCTCGTGCTCTGGGTCTTCGGACGCGACCTGACGGGCCGCGAGCGCGGACTGCTGCTCCTGGTGAACGTGCTGGTGCTCGCGGTGCTCGGCACCGCCGCCGTCACGGTGGACGACTTCGAGCGGGCCGCGCGGCGGGCGGTGTACGGGGACGGGGTGCGGGTCGCGGTCCAGACCGACGTCCAGGAGGTCGTCCTCACGGGCGGGCGCGAGGGGCCGCTGGACCTGTATCTGGACGGGCGGTTGCGGGTCAGCGAGCGCGACGAGTTCCGGTACCACGAGGCGCTGGTGCATCCCGCGATGCGCGGACGGCACGCGCGGGTGCTGATCCTGGGCGGCGGCGACGGGCTCGCGGCCCGCGAGGTCCTGCGCTATCCGGACGTCCGTTCGGTCACGCTCGTCGAGCTGGACCCCGGCGTCTCCCGCCTGGCCCGCACGGACCCCGCGCTGGCGGGGCTGAACGGGCACGTGTACGACGACCCGCGATTCCGGGTGGAGCACGCGGACGCGTTCGCGTGGCTGCGCGGGTGGGGGGCGGGGAGCCGTACGTCCCCGGCCGGGCCGGAGCCGTACGACGTGATCATCTCGGACCTGCCGAACCCCGGCATCACCCCGAGCACCAAGCTCTACTCGGAGGAGTTCTACGGGCTCGCCAAGCGCGTACTCGACAAGGGAGGGCGGCTGGCCGTGCACGCCGGGCCGCCGTCGGCCCGGCCGCGTACGTACTGGACGGTGGACGCGACCCTGCGGGCGGCCGGCTTCGGTACGAGTCCGTACAGCGCGTCGGGGCGGATGTCCGGCTTCCGGGCGGGCCCGGACCGGGTGCACGACGGGAGGAGCGAGCCGGTGGACTGGGGTTTCGTCCTGGCCGCCGCCGACGGCCCACCACGGGTCGGACTCTCCCCGGATGCGCCCCCGCTGCGCTCGCTGGCCGAGCGGGTGCTCGAAGCGGGCGTCCTCGGGGCGGAACGCACCCGGTTGCGCGATCTGCCGCCGTCGACGCTGGTGCATCCGAGGTACGCGGGCTGATGGGTCCGGTTGTGCGCGGAGGGGCGCCTGAGGCGGCGGGGCTGAGTAGGCTCGGATCCCATGGAGCATGAGGTGTTCATTCCGGTTCCGGCTGAGACCCTCCGCGAGGCGCTGCGGGACCACGCCCGCGTCGCGCGCTGCGTCCCCGGACTCCAGCAGGACGCGGACGCGTCGGCACGCCCTCTCTCGGGCCGCCTGAAGGTCCGCGTGGGCGGCCACACGATCACGTACCGGGGCGCGCTGACGCTCACGGAGCGGGCGGGTGGCTTCACGGCGAAGGGCGAGGGCGCGGAGGTACGCGGTCCGGGCTCCGTCAAGGTGAACGTCCGCGTCAGACTCACGGAGACGGCCGGGGGCACGACGGTCGCCTTCACGGCGACAACGACCCCGACGCCGAACGGCCGCCTGTCGGACGTCGCCGCGACGACGTCGGAGTCGACGGCCCGCAGACTGCTGGACCGCTTCGCCGCGGCGCTCGCGAAGCCGGTTGGCGCCGCCGGACCGGGCCATGACCCCAGCCCCGCGGGGCCGCCCAACGGCGGGGCGGCGGAGAGCAGTGGCTCCAACCCGGCTGCGGGCGGTGGCCCGTCCTCCGGCCCGGACTCGTCCCGGCCCGATGCCCGGTCGGGCGACCAAGACGTAACGGCCTCGGACGCGGCACCCGGTGACGGACCGTCAGAGAGCCCACGTGCTGACCGCGCTTCGGGCCGTGGCCCGGACGACGCCCGGTCGGACCGGGACGGGACGGCGTCCGACGCCGACCGCGCCAGTGACTCACCCGGCGCTGACAGCGCCGACCACAACGACGCCCCCGACGCCGACCCGGACACCGTCTCCGACAGCGACGACCTTCCCGAGCCCCCGCCCTCCGAACTCGACGCCTCCGTCGAGTTCGGGGTCACCTCCTCCGGGGACGGGGACTTTCTCGTGCCCCTGGAGCCGCCCGCCGAGGCCGCGCATGCGCGGCGGACCATGATCGGGCGCAGCGCCGAGGAGGTCGATCACGCGCCTCCCCGCGGGCGTTACGCGCCCGAACAGGCCCCCGACACCGGGGGCGCCGGTGCCGCGTTGCGGTGGGTGGCGCCCGCCGCCGCGCTCGCCATCGCCGGGGCCGTCGTCGTGGGGCGCGCGCTGAGGCGCAGGCGTTGAGCCGTGCGCCGGATCGCGCCGGTTAGGGTCATGGCGTGAGTACGGACACGGACCAGAAGCGCGAGATCCGACTGGCGGCCGACGACGCCGAGTTGACCATCCATCCGGCGAACGGCTGCCGCGTCGCGAGCCTGCGCGTCGGCGGTACGGAACTGCTGCGGCAGGGCGACCGCTACGGTTGCTTCCCAATGGTGCCCTGGTGCGGGCGGACAGCGGAGGGGCGGTTCCGGAACGGTGGCGTCGTCCACCAACTGCCCCTCAACTCCCCGCCGCACGCCATCCACGGCACCGGCCGCGACACCTCCTGGCGCACGGCCCGCAAGGGCGACAGCGAGGCGGCGTTCACGTACGAGCTGGCCGACCCCTGGCCGTACACCGGCCGGGTCACGCAGCTGTTCGACCTCACCGGCGACTCCCTGACGCTGACGCTGGGCGTCGAGACGTACGACGACTCGTTCCCCGCGCAGGTCGGCTGGCACCCGTGGTTCCTGCGCCACCTCGACGGCGGTACGGCCGACGAGGAGGCCGTACGTCTCGACTTCTCGCCCGAGTGGCAGGAGGAGCGCGGTGCGGACCATCTGCCGACGGGGCGCCGCGTCGAGCCGAGCCCCGGCCCGTGGGACGACTGCTTCGGGATGCCCGACGGCGTCGACGCGACGCTGACCTGGCCGGGACGTCTCGAACTGCGGGTGACGAGCACCGCCGCATGGGCGGTCGTCTACGACGAGCAGGCCGAGGCGGTCTGTGTGGAGCCGCAGTCCGGCCCGCCGAACGGGCTCAACAGCGCGCCGCGACTCGTCACCCCCATCGACCCGCTGGAGATCCGGGCGACCTGGAGCTGGCGCCGGCTCTGAAGGTTGTCCACAGGCCCTGAGGGGCCTCCGCACCCGGCCCGTAAGCTCAGGGTCATGACTGACGTACGCGCTGAGCTGCTCCAGCAGATCAAGGACAAGGCCGTCGTGCACGGCAAAGTGACCCTCTCGTCCGGTATCGAGGCCGACTGGTACATCGATCTGCGCCGCATCACGCTGGACGGGCAGGCCGCGCCGCTGGTCGGGCAGGTCATGCTCGACACCGCCGCGACCGCCGGTCTCGACTACGACTGCGTGGGCGGGCTGACCCTCGGCGCGGACCCCGTCGCGACGTCGATGCTGCACGCGTCCGCGACACGCGGGGAGCGCCTGGACGCGTTCGTCGTACGCAAGCAGGGCAAGGCCCACGGCATGCAGCGGCGCATCGAGGGCACGGACGTGAAGGGCCGCCGCTGCCTGGTCGTGGAGGACGTGTCGACGACCGGGGGGTCGCCGCTGACCGCGGTCGAGGCGGTGCGTGAGGCCGGCGGCGAGGTCGTCGCCGTCGCGGTCATCGTCGACCGCGGCGCCGCGGCGGCCGTCGAGGCGGCGGGGCTCCGGTACGTCAGCGCGTACACCCTGGGAGACCTCGGCCTGGCCTGAGCCTCACCGCAGGGAAAACGATCTGGAAGGATGAGGGCGACAATGACGTCGCCCCCAGGTCAGGGACAAAGCACCTCACACCCGCACATCACAAGGAGCGGCCCGATGCCCATCGCAACCCCCGAGGTCTACGCCGAGATGCTCGACCGGGCGAAGGCAGGCAAGTTCGCCTACCCGGCCATCAACGTGACCTCGTCCCAGACTCTGCACGCCGCGCTGCGCGGCTTCGCGGAGGCCGAGAGCGACGGCATCATCCAGATGTCCACCGGTGGTGCGGAGTTCCTCGGCGGTCAGTACAACAAGGACATGGTGACGGGTGCGGTCGCGCTCGCCGAGTTCGCGCACATCGTGGCCGCGAAGTACGACGTCACCGTCGCGCTGCACACCGACCACTGCCCGAAGGACAAGCTGGACACCTACGTGCGTCCGCTCCTGGACGTCTCGGCCGAGCGCGTCAAGGCCGGCCGTGACCCGCTCTTCCAGTCGCACATGTGGGACGGCTCCGCCGAGACCCTTGCCGACAACCTCGCCATCGGCGAGGAGCTGCTCGCGAAGGCCGCCGCCGCGAAGATCATCCTTGAGGTCGAGATCACCCCGACCGGCGGCGAGGAGGACGGTGTCTCGCACGAGATCAACGACTCCCTCTACACGACCGTCGACGACGCGCTGCGCACCGCCGAGGCGCTGGGCCTGGGCGACAAGGGCCGCTACCTGCTGGCCGCCTCCTTCGGCAACGTGCACGGCGTCTACAAGCCGGGCAACGTCGTGCTCCGTCCCGAGCTGCTGAAGGACCTCCAGGAGGGCGTCGCGAACAAGTACGGCAAGCCCGCCAGCCAGCCCTTCGACTTCGTCTTCCACGGCGGCTCCGGCTCCTCCGCCGAGGAGATCGCGACGGCGCTGGAGAACGGTGTCGTGAAGATGAACCTCGACACCGACACCCAGTACGCCTTCACGCGGCCGGTCGCCGACCACATGTTCCGCAACTACGACGGTGTGCTGAAGGTCGACGGCGAGGTCGGCTCCAAGAAGACGTACGACCCGCGCACCTGGGGCAAGCTGGCCGAGGCGGGCATGGCGAAGCGCGTGACCGAGGCGTGCGCGGCGCTGCGCTCCACGGGCACGAAGCTCAAGTAACCAATGGCCTTAGGTCCTGTCCGGCGGATCTTCCCGGACCCGCGAAGATCCGCCGGACAGGGCCGGCTCACCGCGTGGCCGGTCGGCTCGCCACGTGGTCGCGGGGCTCGCCACGCGGCGACTCGGCGGGGATGATCCCCCTATGGACATCAGGCTGGGTACGGCCTCCGGCCGGTGGATCGTGCTGACGACGGTGCTCGGCTCCACCATGGCGCTGCTCGACTCGACCGTCGTCAACGTCGCTCTGCCGCACATCGGGGACGATCTCCACGCGACTCTGGCCGACCTCCAGTGGACGGTCAACGCGTACATGCTCACGCTCGCCGGGCTGATCCTGCTCGGCGGGTCGCTCGGGGACCGGTACGGGCGGCGGCGGGTCTTCGTGGTGGGCATCGTGTGGTTCGCGCTCGGGTCGCTGCTCTGCGGGGTCGCGCCCACCGCCGAGGTGCTGATCCTCGCGCGGGCCCTTCAGGGGGTGGGCGGGGCGCTGCTGGTGCCCGGGTCGCTGGCGCTGATCCAGGCCAGCTTCCATCCGGACGACCGCGCGAAGGCGGTGGGACTGTGGTCGGGGCTCGGGGGTGTCGGGGCGGCCGTCGGGCCGTTCCTGGGCGGGTTTCTGGTGGACGGGCCCGGTTGGCGGTGGGTGTTCCTGCTGAACGTGCCGCTGGCCGCGATCTGTGTGCCGGTGGCGCTGCGGCACGTACCGGAGTCGCGGGATCCGGCGGCGCACGGCCGGTTCGACGTGCTCGGTGCGGTGCTGGGCGCGGTGGCGCTGGGGCTGGTGACGTACGCGCTGATCGCGAAGGCTTGGTGGGCGGGGGCCGCGGGTGTGCTGGTGGGCGTGGGGTTCGTGATGCTGGAGCGGCGGCGGCCCGATCCGATGCTGCCGCCGTCGATCTTCGCCTCGCGGCTGTTCACGTCGGTCAATCTGGTGACGCTGTGCGTGTACGCGGCGTTCGGCGGGTTCTTCTTCCTGACGGCCTTGCAGCTCCAGGTCGTGGCGGGCTACTCGGCGCTCGGCGCCGGGACGGCGCTGCTGCCGACGACCGTGCTGATGCTGCTGTTCTCCGCCAGGTCGGGCGAGCTGGGCGCGAAGATCGGCCCACGCATTCCGCTGACGGTGGGGCCGCTGCTGTGCGCCTGCGGGCTGCTGCTGATGCTGCGCGTGGGCGGTGGGGCGGACGCGTCGTACGTACGGGACGTACTGCCCGCGCTGGTGGTCATGGGGCTCGGCATGGTGACGCTGGTCGCGCCGTTGACGGCGACGGTCCTGGCGTCCGTCGACAGCTCGCGGGCCGGGCTGGCGAGCGGCATCAACAACGCGGCGGCGCGTGCCGCCGGTCTGCTGGCGGTGGCCGCGCTGCCGCTGCTGGCGGGCGCAGGGCCGGAGGTGTACCGCTCGCCCTCGCAGTTCGACGCGGCGTTCGACCGGGCCATGCCCATGTGCGCGGGGGTGCTGGTGGTGGCGTCGCTGATCGCCTTCACGCTGGTGCGTACTCCGCAGGCGGCCGACAAGACCGCCGAGGCCGAGCCCAGCCTGCCCGAGTGCAAGGTGAACTGCGGGCTCTCGGCCCCGCCGCTGGAGCAGCCGGCCACGGCGCGCAAGGGGTTCGGTGAAGGCGCCGGAGGGGGCGCGTACACGGCGGACGCGTGAGGCGCGGACGGGGGCGCGATTGCCCGTGGCAAACCCGCACCACTGCCACGGAATCCGGCGCGACCTGGGACACTCGGAAGTATGGCCATCCACAAAGACCTTCTCGGGGGACCGCCCCCCACGCATCTGCCCGACGACCCCGAGCCGCGCGCGCTGCTCGCGAACGGGACGGCGCCCGCCGACGTCGCGGCGAAGTATCCGACCTCGTCGCTCGCCTGGGCCCAGCTCGCCGACGACGCGTTCGAGAACGGCCGGGTCGTCGAGTCGTACGCGTACGCCCGTACCGGCTACCACCGCGGCCTCGACTCCCTGCGCCGCAGCGGCTGGAAGGGGCACGGCCCGGTGCCGTGGGAGCACGAGCCGAACCGTGGCTTCCTGCGCGCCCTGCACGCCCTGGCCCGGTCCGCGCAGGCGATCGGCGAGGTCGAGGAGTACGAGCGCTGCTCCGTCTTCCTGCGGGACTCCTCGGCGGTGGCGGCCGACACCCTCGGCTGAGTCCGCGTAACCGACGACGCCGCAGGTCCGTGGCCGTCCGAAAGGTTATGGACCTGCGGTGTTCGGTGGTTACCATCGCACACGCCATCGAATCCGGTACGAGGCCCCGGCACCCTCTCCCCGACTCCGGTCGAAGCAGGGGAGTAGTCCGTCGTGGGCAAGCGTGTCCCGGCCCGTCGCCGTCCGTATGCGCGCGCCGCGCTCGTCGGCGTGTGTGCGACCGCCGTCTTCGTCGGCGGAGGTGTGGCCCTGGCGAACTGGTCCAAGGGCGACCCCGCAGGCGCACCCACGGCCGACGCGGAGGCCCGCGAGGCGCCGACACCGAGCGCCGAGGTGTCGCCCCCGAGCCCCGGCCCGAGCGTCACCCCTACCCCCAGCCGCACCTCCACCCCCACCCCCACCCCCAGCGCCTCCGCCGAGTCACCGCGCACCATCCCCGTCCCCGCCGACGGCCCCGGCACCTTCACCACCGCCAGGTCCGGCGGATCGCCCGTCGGCTCCGGGGACACCGTGCGCCGCTACCGGGTCCAGGTCGAGAACGGCATCGAGCTGTCCGAGCGGCAGGCCGCCGTCGAGATCGAGACAATCCTGGCGCACCCGCGGGGCTGGACGGCCGACGGCCGTAACTCCTTCCAGCTCGTCGGCTCCGGACCGTCCGACTTCGACGTCAAGATAGCGACGCCCGGCACGGTCGACCGGATATGCGGCGCCGCCGGCCTGCTCACGCGCGGCGAGGTGAACTGCACCGTCGGCCGCACCGTCGTGGTGAATCTCAAGCGCTGGGTGCGCGGGTCCGAGCAGTTCGACGGCCCGGTCACGGAGTACCGCGCGCTGATCATCAATCACGAGGTCGGCCACCGTCTCGGCCGGGGCCATGCCACCTGCGGCGGCGAGGGCCGACCCGCGCCGGCGATGATGCAGCAGATCAAGGGTCTCCAGGGCTGCCGTGCGAATGCATGGCCGTACGCCGAGGACGGGACGTACATCACAGGTCCGGCGGTGCCGTGAAGTGGGGATTATGATGCGATCAGGGGACCGGAGCTCCGATGCCGATGGGAAGGGGCGGACCGCTACCCGGTAGCCATATCGAGGAGACAGAGATGTCGCGATACCCCGATGCCTCCGGAGCCGGTTCGGATGCCCCGAACCTCGACTTCGCGGGTACGACCCCGTACGAGGACTACGTCCAGGCGGACGTCCTCACCCATCTTCAGCACCCGGTGTCCGACGATCCGGGCGAGATGGTCTTCCTGGTGACCACCCAGGTGATGGAGCTGTGGTTCACCGTCATCGTCCATGAGTGGGAGACCGCGTCGCGCGCGCTGCGCGAGGACCGGGTGCCGGTCGCGGTCGACGCGCTGAAGCGCTCGGTGCGCGAGTTCGAGGCGCTGAACGCGTCGTGGACGCCGCTCGCCCAGCTGACACCCGCGCAGTTCAACTCCTACCGCAGTGCGCTCGGTGACGGCTCCGGCTTCCAGTCGGCGATGTACCGGCGGATGGAGTTCCTGCTCGGCGAGAAGTCGGCGTCCATGCTCGTACCGCACCGGGGCGCGCCGCGTGTGCACGCGGAGCTGGAGAAGGCGCTTCAGGAGCCGAGCCTGTACGACGAGGTGCTGAGCCTGCTGTCCCGGCGCGGGCTGCCGGTGCCGGCGGGGGTGCTGAACCGGGACTTCACACAGAAGTACGAGCCGTCGGCGGCGGTCGAGGGGATCTGGGCCGGGGTGTACGCGGAGCCCGACCAGAACGGTGAAATCATCAGGCTGGGCGAGGCGTTGACGGATGTCGCCGAGCTGGTGTGGCGCTGGCGCAACGACCATCTCGTCGCCACGCGGCGCGCGATGGGGTCCAAGACGGGGACGGGTGGCTCCGCCGGGGTCGCGTGGCTGGAGAAGCGGGCGCAGAAGAACGTGTTCCCGGAGCTGTGGACGGCGCGCAGCCATGTCTGATCTCTCCGAGGCACTGTCGATGACGGCCGAGGCGGCGAAGCTCGACGCGGCCGACGAGCTGGCCGCGCACCGCGAGCTGTTCGCGCTCGACGACGACTCCGTCTACCTGGACGGCAACTCGCTCGGCGCGCTTCCCCGCCACGTACCCGAGCGCGTCCAGGACGTCGTCACCCGGCAGTGGGGCGAGCTGCGCATCCGCTCCTGGACCGAGGGCGGCTGGTGGACCGCGCCGGAGCGGATCGGTGACCGGATCGCACCGCTGGTCGGCGCGGCGCCCGGCCGGGTGGTGGTCGGTGACTCCACAAGTGTCAACGTCTTCAAGGCGGTTGTGGCGGCGGCCCGGCTGGCGGGGGAGGGCCGCGACGAACTCCTCGTGGACGCCGAGACGTTCCCCACGGACGGGTACATCGCCCAGTCGGCCGCACGCATGACCGGCCTGCGGCTGGTACCGGTGGCTCCCGCGGATGTGCGGGACGCCGCCGGGCCGCGTACGGCCGCCGCGCTCGTCAACCACGTCGACTTCCGTACGGGCCGGCTTCACGACCTGCCCGGCATCACGGCGGCGCTGCACGAAGCGGGGGCCCTGGCGATCTGGGACGTGTGCCACAGCGCGGGTGCGCTGCCGGTCGGGCTGGACGAGCACGGGGTCGACCTGGCGGTCGGCTGCACGTACAAGTACCTGAACGGCGGGCCGGGTTCACCCGCTTTTCTGTACGTCTCCGAGCGCCACCAGGCGGCCTTCGACTCGCCGCTGCCGGGCTGGACCTCGCATGTGGACCCGTTCGGGATGACGCCCGACTACGCGGCGGCGGACGGCGCGACGCGCGGCCGGGTCGGCACGCCGGACATCCTCTCCATGCTGGCCCTGGAGGCGGCGCTCGACGTGTGGGAGGGCGTCTCGCTGGACGTCCTGCGGGCGAAGAGCCTGGCGCTGACGGACTTCTTCCTGCGCTGCGTGGAGGCGTACGCGCCCGCGGGCCGGGTCACTTCGCTGACGCCGGTGGCGCACGCGGAGCGCGGCAGCCAGGTGGCGCTGCGCTGCGCGGAGGCGCCCGCGGTGATGGCGGAACTGATCAACCGCGGCGTGATCGGCGACCTGCGCCGCCCGGACGTACTTCGGTTCGGCTTCACACCGCTCTACGTGGGCTTCCGCGACGCGGAGCGGGCCGCGCGGGTGCTGGGGGAAGTCCTGGCGAAGATCCCGGCGGGTGGACCGGCGGATGTTCCGGGGCCTGCTAGGGGCTCGCTCTCCTGAGCGTGCTCGCCCCGGGCCGGGGGGCCGCCTGTCGGTCCCCCGGCCCGGGGTCAGGAGCGTGTGGGCTGTCCCAGGCGGCGGCCGACGGCCCGGCCCAGTTCGGTGAGTTCGTCGGTGTCGGGCCGGACACCCAACTGGTCCGCGAGGTCGGTGAGATGCAGGTCCACGGCGGCTTCGACGAGGGACGCGAGGACGGCCGCGGCGCCCCGGGCCCGTGCCACGGCGGTGACGAGCACAGCGGCACCGATCAGCGCGGCGGGCCACCACAACACGGCCAGCGCGGCGTAGAGCACACCCCAGCCGGCCAGCCGGGCGGCGGAGTCGTACGCCGCGCGGGCGCCGGACAGGTCGGCGCGCAGGGGGTCGGGCAGCACCGCCCACAGCCGGGGCCAGGCCAGGTCCAGGTCCAGGGCGTAGCGGGAGCGCAGGCGGACGGCGACCGCGTGGAGGGCATCCCCGATCCGGGTGGGGCGATGTGGTTCCCGCTCTGTCCGCAGACGTAGGGCGCGTTCGGCGCGTGCCCGCCGGGCCGTCGCCAGGACCGGGTCCGGCGGCTCGGTGAGATCGGCTGTGACAGCGTCGGCGACGGCCCGCCGGGCGCGCTCCGAGTACCACCTCTGCCACCACCGTAGGCGCCACCGCAGCAGCCACGCGAGCGCCGGACCCGACCCGTCCGCACCCCACAGCCGCTGGTGCAGGGCGCCCAGCCCGCCGGCCGCCAGACCCGCGGCACCGGCGGTGAGCAGGGCGGCGGCCACGGCCAGCAGGATGGCGGCGGGGCTGTCCCCGGCCCGGTGCGTGGCGATCTCGTCGAGCCAGGTGTGCAGCCGTGCCGCGTCGAACGGGTGTGACTGGCCGAGCCGCGCGGCGACGACGAGAATCGCGACCCAGAGCATCCCGGACAGGACGACCGTCTGCAGCCATCGGTCCGCGATCCAGGTGCCGATGCCGGCGAGCAGTCCGGGCATCAGGGGGCCGGGTAAGCCCGCAGCGGCTCGCCGCCCGCGGCGCAGGTCGGCGCAGAGGCGACGGTGTCACCGCTGTTGTCGCCGGTTTCGGGGAGAACCACCCGTCCGCAGTTGCCCCACGGGCAGACCCAGGCCCGCGCCACCCGCTCGTCCGCCGGCAGGCCGAATCCCAGGGGCAGCCGTGCGTTGCCGAACTCGCGCACATCGAGTGCGGACAGGCCGTGCCGGACGCAGGCGTCCTCGATGGTGTCCAGCAGCTCCTTCTCGCGGGCTCCCCCGGCCGTCGCCGCTCCGCTCCGGACCAGTTCGAGCAGTTCACGCAGCTGCGGTCCCGCTCCGGCGGTGTCGATCTCCGCCGCCATCGACCCGTGCCGGGTGAGCTGGTCGCACAGCACGCCCAGCCTGTTCCGCGCGCCGTTCCGCGACCTCGCCAATCCCGCCACCTCCACGGTGCCCCGGTTGTGCGCCAACTGGCCTGATTTCATGCTGATTTGTCAATGTAGCATCCAGTGTCCGGAGCACCGGGCGAGGTTACGGACCAGAGGCTCCGCCAGGCTGAATCGGGGGAATGGGATGGCCGGTCGGGATCTGCTCGGTGACCTTCGGCGGCGTATCGAGACAGCTGTGGAGACGGACGACGCCACCGCGTTGTTCACGGACGACGCGGAACGCACGGCCGTCGCTCTGGCCGCGGCCACCGACCCGGCGGCGGACGTCGAGGCGTGCCACGTTCTGGGCGTGTACCACTGGATCCGGGTCACCGCGCTGCCGGTCGGCGCGGCGCAGGACGAAGCGCTGGTCGAGGCCGTGCGCTTTCTGGCCCCGGTGCACGAGGTGGATCCGGAGGCCGTGCCTGAGCCGCTGCGCGTCGTACTCGCGGCGAGGGACGACGAGGACATGTCCGCCGGGGAGGCCCTCGAATTCGGCCTCGCCGTCTGCCGGGCGTACGAGCGCGGTCGCCATCTTCCGCTGCTGCGCCGGGCTGTCGAGCTGTTCCGGGTGGCGATCGCAGGGCCGCTCGACAGCCCGCTCGACCGGGCGATGTCCCTCAACAACCTCGGGCACGCCCTGCGGCTGACGTACGAGCAGACGAAGGACGCCGAAACGCTGGACGAGGCGGTGACGGCCGCCCGGGAGGCGGTCGGCGCGTCGAGGCATCCCGAACACGCCATGTTCCTCAGCAATCTGGGGCTCGTCCTGGTGCAACTGCACTGGCGGGACGCGAAGAACGGGGACGGGAGCGGGGACGGTAACGGGAGCGGTGACGGGAGCGCCGACACACTCGGCGAAGCGCTCGCGGTCGCCCGCAGGGCCGTCGTCACGGCCTCGCCCGACCACCCCAATCTGGGGATGTATCGCAGCAATCTCGCCGCCATTATGCACGCGTGGGCCGACACCGAGGCCGATCCGGTGGCAGCCGCCGAGGCCATCGAGCTGACCAGGGCCGTCGTCGCCGCCATGGCCGAGGGTGACCCCGCACGCGGCGCGCAGCTCCACATCCTTCTCTTCGCTCTCCAGAGGCAGTACGGGCGGACGGCCGAGATCGACGGACTCGTCGAGGCTGTCACCGTCGGCCGGGAGGCCGTCACCACTCTTCCCGCCGGCCATCCCAGCCAGATCGACTGTCTGGACAAGCTCGCCGTCTGTCTCAGCCGGCTGTTCAAGCACACCGGTGAGATCGCGACGCTGCGGGAGTCGATCGCCGCCGGAAGGGCCGTGGTCGACGCGGCCGCCCCGGCCGACCGCGCGCGGCATCTCCACAATCTCGGTGAGAGCCTTCGTACGCTGGCCGAGCACAGCACGGACCCCGCAGCGGCGGACGAGGCGGTCACCCTCGCACGGGCCGCGGTCGCCGCCGCCGCCGACGACGATCCGCAGCGCCGACTGTGGCTGAGCGGGCTGGCCGTCGCGCTTCTCCAGCGGTACGAGTACACGGGGGGCGTCAGCCGGCTCGTCGAGGCCGTCGCGTGCGAGCGTGCCGCTGTCGAAGCCACGCCCGTCGACCACCCCCAGCGACTTCAGTCGATGAACAACCTCGGTATGGCACTGCGTCTGCGCTACGAGGCGGTGGGCGGGGACGAGTACCTGGAGGAGGCGGTCGACATCGGCCGGGCGGTCGTCGCCGCGCTTCCGGACGGGCATCCGCACCTGGCCATGGCCCTGAGCAATCTCGGGAACGCTCTGGCCAGGAAGAACGAACGCGACGGCGGATACGAGCGTGCACCCGAGTCCATCACGCACGCCCGCGCCGCCGTCGACGCGACGCCCGTCGGTCACCCCGACCGTCCCAAGTGGATGAACAACCTCGGCATGGCACTTCAGGCTCTGGCGAGCCACACGGGGACGCGCGAGCCGCTCGAGGAGGCGGTCACTGTTCTGCGCGGCGCCGTTGCCGCGCTTCCCGACGGTCATCCCTATCTGGCCATTGCCCTGGGCAATCTCGGCAACGCCTTGAACAACCTGTTCGATCGGACCGGGGAACCGGCGTTGTTGCGGGAGGCCGCGTCGACCGCCCGCCGGGCCGCCGACGCCACCCCCGTCCAACACCCGCAACACCCGACCGCCTTGAGCAACCTCGGCCGCATTCTGCACTTCCTGGCCTGGCAGACGGGCGAATCACGGCTGCTGCGGGAAGCGGTGGAGGCAGCCCGCAGCGCTGTTGCCGCGCTTCCCGACGATCACCCGAACCGCGCACATTTCCTGGGATCTCTCGGGGCCGTACTGGAGACGAGTTTCCAGCGCACCGGTGAGAGCGAGCACATCGCGGAGGCGGTCGCGGTCTGCCGCGAGGCCGTCGCCGCCTTCCCCGAGGGCCATCCGTATCGCGTCCACCACTTGTTCGGGCTGTCCGGCGCTCTGTACGCGCAGGCACTGCGGAACCGGGATGTCCGGACGGTGTCCGAGGCGGTGGCCGCGGCCCGCCAAGTCGTCGACGCCACCCCCGGCGACCACTTCAACCGCAACGGGGCGCTGGTCAACCTGGCCACCGCCCTGGTGCAGCGGTTCACCTACGACGGCGACGTCGCCGGGCTGCGCGAAGCGGCCGACGCGACGCGTGAGGCAGTCGCGATCACACCCGCCGGTCTGCCGAGCTACGCGGCCGTCCTCAACAGCCACGCCGCTGCCCTCCACACGCTCGCCACGCACACCGACGACACCGCGCTCCTGGACGAGATCCTGTCCTCCTCCCGGTCGGCGGCCCAGGACGCCTCCGCTCCGGTCTGGACCCGCGTCGCCTCCTACCGGTCGATCGCCGCCCTGGCCGACCCGGCCGACAGCGGTGCCCAGGAAGCGCTCGCGGCGGCCGAGGCGGCCGTCGCCCTGCTGCCGCAGATCGGGCTCGGCACCCTGGACCTCACCGACCGGGGGCACCTGATCGGCGAAGCGGGCTCGCTCGCCGGGGCCGCGGCCGCCGCCGCGCTGAACGCGGGGCGACCGCACCGCGCCGTCGAACTGCTGGAGCAGTCACGTGGAGTGCTGACGGCCGAGTCCGTCGCGGACGGGGGCAGCGACCTCGACCGGCTGCGGTCGGCGGCCCCCGACCTGGCAGGTGCCATCGAAGAGGTACGGAACCGGCGCGAGGCCCTCGACCGCCCCGCCCTCACGGCCGTCGAAGCCACCGCGCCCCCCGAAGCCCGATCCGCCGCCCGACGGGAGGCGCAGGCCGAATGGGACGCACTGCTCACCCGTATCCGCTCCCTCGACGGCTTCTCCGGCTTCCTCACACCCCCGGGAGCCGCCGATCTCACCGCCCAGGCGGCCGGGGGTCCGGTGGTGTACGTCTCCGCCGCGCCGAAACGCTGCGACGCGCTGGTCCTCACCGGTGATCCCGGCGACCCCGTACGCGTCGTGCCTCTCGGCGGCCTTACCGAGGCGGAGGCCGTGCGCCGCATCGTGACGCTGGGGACGGCCATCGACGCCACCGCCGACCCCGCCCTGGATCCCGTCGGCCGGCGGGCGGCCCAGAGCGACATCCTGGACGTGCTGACCTGGCTCTGGGACACGGTGACCGAACCCGTTCTGACCGCCCTCGGCCACACCGGACCCCCGGCCCCGGGTGAGCCCTGGCCGCGGGTGTGGTGGTGCCCCGTCGGCCTTCTGGCCTACCTGCCGCTGCACGCCGCCGGTCATCACGAGGACCTGGCCGACGACTCCCCCCGGCGCCACGCGCCCCGCACCGTGCTGGACCGGGTCGTCTCCTCCTACACCGCCACCGTGCGCGGACTGGCCCGCGCCCGCGCCCGCGCCCGCGAGCGCCCGACCGGTCCAGGGACCCGGACCGCGATCGTCGCGGTCCCCGACGCTCCCGACGCGGGCCCTCTGGATGGCGCCGCCACCGAGGCCGAACTTCTCACCGGGCTCGTCCCGGGCGCCGCGGTCCTTCCCGACCCGACCCGCTCCTCCGTGCTCGCGGCGCTTCCCCGCCACCAGGTGGCGCACTTCGCGTGCCACAGCGAGCCCCACCGGATCGACCCCTGGCGAGGCCGGCTGATTCTCCAGGACCACCGGACGGATCCGCTGACCGTCGCCGACATCGGCGCGCTGCGCCTGGACGGCGGGCTCGCATTTCTGTCCGCCTGCAACACCACCCTGACGGCCCCGCGCCTGGCCGACGAGGCGCTCCATATGACCGGCGCGTTCCAACTCGCGGGCTACCCCCACGTGGTGGGTACCCAGTGGCCCGTGGCCGACCGGGCCGCCCACCAGCTGGCGGCCGACTTCTACGCCCGCCTCACGGGCGACGGGACCACCCCGCCCCAGCCGGCCCTTTCCGCCGAGGCCCTGCACCGGGCCACCCGGCGCCTGCGCGCCGGCTATCCGGTCACCCCGACCGTCTGGGCCGCGCATACGCACACGGGTGCCTGAACGCGAGCCGGGGGGAAACCCCACCGCGTGAACGGGTGCCTCCGTCATGGGATCGGCGCGCGCGTTCCAACAGGCTGATGAACATGAGCACTTACGCGAAAACCTCAGCCCGTTCGCGCCTGCCCGTGGTCACCGCGCTCGTCACCGCCGCCGTCTGCGCCGTGTCTCTCGGGGTGTCCGCCGGGCCCGCGCCCGCGCAGGAGACCGGCGGTGGCGGCGGCCGGGACTCCGCGGGGGCCGCCCTCACGCAGAAGCAGTTGCAGCGTGAGGTGGACCGCACGCTGAAGGAGGCCGGGTACGTCGGCATCTCCGTACAGGTGCGCGACGGCCAGCGCCGTACATACGCCGTCGCCGGGGAGGCGGAGCTGGGCACCGGGCGGCCGGTGTCGCACGAGGCCGACTTCCGGGCGGCGAGCGTCACCAAGACGTTCGTGTCGACGGTCGTCCTCCAACTCGTCGCCGAGGGGCGGCTGTCGCTGGACGACACCGTGGAGAAGTGGCTGCCCGGCGTCGTGGCGGGGAACGGGAACGACGGCAGCCGCGTCACGCTGCGCCATCTGCTCCAGCACACGAGCGGCATCTACAACTACGACTTCATCGAGGACACCGGCGACACGGCCGAGGACTTCGAACGGACCAGGTTCGACCACCACGACCCGGAGGAGTCCGTGGCGGGCGCGATGAAGCACAAGCCGGACTTCGAGCCCGCCGACCCGAACGACCCCGAGCCGGACTGGAATTACTCGAACACCGGCTACACGCTCGCCGGGATGGTCATCGAGAAGGTCACCGGCAGGCCGTGGGGCAAGGAGGTCCGTGACCGTATCGTCCGCCCGCTGGGGCTGACACAGACGTACGCCCCCGGTGACGACCCGAGCCTCAACGGGCCGTACACGCACTCGTATCAGCGGTTCCCCAGCTCCACCGCGTGGACGGACACCAGCGTCCGCAACATGTCGTGGGCGACGGCCGCCGGTGCGCTGGTCACCGGGGAGCGCGACGTGGACCGCTTCCTGACGGCCCTTCAGCGCGGCCGGCTGCTGCCGCCGGCGCAGATGGCCGAGCTGCGGAAGACCGTGCCCGCGAGTGAGTTCTTCCGGGAGGTCTTTCCGGGGCTGGAGTACGGGCTCGGGGTGATGCGCCAGCCGCTGAGCTGCGGCGGATTCCGCTGGGGACACGGCGGTGACCTGGAGGGTCAGACGGTCCGGGCGGCCGTCAGCGAGGACGGCCAGCGGTCGGTCGTCATCAACACGAGCGGCAAGCAGCCGGACGACGCGTGGCTGATCGGCGCGGAGAAGACCCTCCAGGCACTCCAGGACCGCGCGATCTGCGGTACGGAGGGGTGACAGGCCCGGAGCGGTGACAGGCCCGGAGCGGTGGCAGCCACGGAGCGGTGGCAGCCACGGAGCGGTGACCTGCCCGACCGGTGGGCCGTGGATCAGGTGCCGTCGGCCGTCCGTTCGCGGGAGTCGCGGCGCAGGCCCATGAGTTCGGCGACCGAGTCCAACCAGCGGGCGGTACTGACCTCGCCTTCCGGTGCGGGGGCGGCCTGCGCGGCGGTGTCCAGCCACTCGCGGAGGAGTGCCGCCGCCTCGGGGCGCGGCAGGGGCTCGGGCAGCTCCGCGGCGTACACCAGGCCACCGGCCCGTACGACTTCGGCGACGAACGCCACCGATCGGGGCACGACGTCGAGCCGGTCGAGAGTGACGGCGGCGGCGACGGCACCGTCACCGAACAGGGCGGTACGGAATGCGTCCTGGGTGAGGCCGTAGCGCAGGAGGACGGGGACGTCGGTGGCGGCGACGAGTTCGTCGTCGGTGCGCGGGCGGGTGCTGGGAACGGGGGACATGGGGACCTCGGGCTTCCGGATTCCGGTCCGGGTCAGCGGACGGTGATCTCGTACAGGTAGTACTCCACGCGCTCCTGCGGCGTGCCGGTCGACGTGGGAATGGGGGTCGGGTCGGGGGCGCCGAGGGACGGCGTCCTTGCCTTCGCGTCGGCCTCGCTGTGGCACAGTCCGTTCGGGCAGTGCAGCAGCTTGACCGTGGCCTTGCCGGACTTCACGGCGGTGAAGTCGAAGTATTCCTCGCCGTCGTCGCCGGCGTCGTTGTCCTCCCGCTTTCCCCCGTGGTCGAGGACGTCCTCCTCCGGCTTCGGCTCGGCCAGGTACCAGTTCTCGCCCATGGCCGAACTGGCGGGGACCTTCAGGGTGAACTCGTCACCCTTGTCGACCGTGATGGTTCGCTCCTGCGTGCCGTACTCGGTCGGCCCGCCGATGAAACCGCAGCCGGTCAGCACGACCGTGGCGAGGAGGGGGAGTACGGCAACTGGCCTCCGGCGGGGCGCTGTTGCTGTCGCTGAAGCTGTCCGTGTGGTGCGCATGGTCAGTCCTGGTCGATGTAGACGCGGTTGACGTTGTTGAAGCGGCTGTCGGTGGCCGCGCTGAGGTTGCCGTCGATGAAGTCCTGCTCGCTGACCCAGGTGGTGGTACCCCAGGGGTTGTAGACCTGGAGCATGCCGTCCTCCTGACCGACGATCATCACGCCATGGCCGACCCATTCGCCGTCGTCCTCGCCCTCGATGTTGATGGGGACGGGCTTGCCCTCGGCGACGGACCTGTTGATCTCGGTCAGCACGTCACGGCGGTCGTTGGCGCTGTTCATGTCGTGCGACTCGTAGCTGTCGCCGGTGTGCGGGCTCAGCTCCTTGTTGGAGATCTCGACCTGGCCGTCGGAGTCCATGCCGGCCGGCTGCCGGTCCCAGAGCCAGCCCTCGTTGGATCCGTCGCCCTCTTCGTGCAGCCGCATCTGTTCGTCGGTGAGCCGCTCGCGGAAGGCCGCCGGGTCGTTCTCCTGGCCGCTGGGGCCGCCGGTCAGCTCCAGGGCGTAGACGGGGTCGACCATGGCGCGCGCGGTGACGGTTGAGGAGGGAACACAGGTGGCGCCCTCCTGGCTCCAGAGCTTGTCGCCGAAGGTCTGCTGCTCCTGCTCGGTCTGGGAGTTGGTACTGACCGGCGCCAGGTGCTCACGCAGCCACACCGCGTCCTTGCCGTGGATCTTCCCGCCGAACTCCGAGACCTCGTCGACGGAGTAACCCGCGGCGAGCGCCTTCATGAGGTACGCCTTCTCCTGGGGCGTGGAGGCGTTCGCCAGGAGCCTTTCCATCCGCGCGCTCTCGGTCGGCGAGAGGTTCTCCATGGCCCGGCCGGCCCGTTCGAGGTCGTTGGCGGTGAGGATCTCGTTCAGGTCGGGATCGCCGCCCACGTTGCCGGCGTCGGCGAGCATAAGGCGGTCGACGGCGGTCAGGTCATCGGTGTCCATCTTTCCCGTACGGGCCTCGGCCGCCCACTTGTTCAGATCGCGGGCCGCGGCGCGCGCGGCGTCGTCGGCGGCGACGGCGGCCCTTCGCATCAGCTCGACCCCGTCGGCGGCGACGGTGCGTGCCCTCAGCCGGGCGGCCTCCTCGCCGTCGTCCTCGTGCCAGTTGTCGAAGAACCCGTCTCTGCCGCCGAGCGACGCCTTCGCGTCATGCAACTTGCCGCGACCGTCGCCGTGCTGCTTCTGGGCGACTTTGACCGCGTCGGCCAGTACGGTCAGCGCTCGGGCACCGCCCTGGAACGCCTCCGCCAGCTGCGACGCCGCCCGCGCCGCGGCATTCACCGCGTCCGAGGCCAGCACACTCGTATCGCCGACCCAGATCTCCGGCAGCCCCTTGCGGGCCACTCTGCCCACCCGGTCGCACAGATCACCCCCGTCGTCGACCTGCCCGCGATACCGCTTGCCGAGCGACTCCAGCGTCGCCGGATCGCCCTCCGGTGCGGACACCCCGAGCGCCTGGTCGATCAGTTCCAGCAGATCGTTCTTGCTCCCGGCCTTGGGGATGTTCTCGCACAGCCCCTCCAGCCGCGCCCGACGGTCGGTCGTGGACTCCGTCATCGCACAACCCCTCAGTACTCGGACAGAGCCGACGGTCGGTCGGCGTAGGCGGGCATGGTGGTCAGGGAGCTGCCCCCCACCCGGACACCGCTTGTCTGGGTCTCGACGAGCTGATCGCTGCCCGAGTACGCACCCTTGGCGAGGCGGACCTTGTTCGCCAGCTCGTGCAGGGCATCGCGCAGCGTGGCGGTCTCGGCCACCCAGGCAGCCGCGAACTCGTTGAACGCCGCCGCGGAATCGGAACCGCCGAGCTGGGACTGCGTGTAGCACATCGTGGGGTCGATGGCTTTGCGGATCTTCTCCGCGTCGTCACCGGACCCGTCCAGCTCCCCCGCCGGTTGTGACATCCTCGTGGTCGCTACTTGGTAGCCCTGCTCAGCAGACATCGTGGTCCCCCGTCCCCCTGAAGCCCATCCGTCAACGCGTACACCCGTACACGGCACCGCAGTTGACCAAACGGCCCGGAGGCTAACACGCGACCGCCGTCCACGACCGGCCGACCACAGCCCCCGCGCACGCTTCCCACACTCCTGCCACGGTGCGAGGTGGGGCTGGGGCGGGGCCTTCCTGGTGGGGCTGGGCCGTAAACCTGGGGCGTGGATGCTGGTAGCGTCCGCGCTGATCAGGTCAATTCGGGTCTCTCATCGAAAGGTTGGAGCAGCATGACGGATTCCGCCGCCCATGACGCCGCCGCTTCCGCCGACGTCGCTGCGGTCGCCCGTGACCTCGCGGAGTCCGAGGCGCTGTTCTCGCGCCCGAGGGTGCAGCCGGACGTCAGCGTCGCGTACGGGGAACACCCTGATCAGGTGGTCGACTTCTACGCGCCGCGCGGTGGACGCGAGGGGGTGCCGCTGGTGGTCGTGCTGCACGGCGGGGCGTGGCGGGCGCGGTACGACCGGTGGCATCTGACGCCGTTCGCGGACTTCCTGGCCCGGCGCGGGTTCGCCGTCGCCAACGTGGAGTACCGGCGGGGGAACGGAGACGGGTCCGAGGGAGCCGAGCCCGTGGCCGGGCGGTGGCCCGAGACCTTCGACGACATCGCCGCCGTGATGGACGCGCTGCCCGCGCTCGTCGCAGACGCCCTCCCGCAGGCCGACCCGCGCCGGATCGTGGTCACCGGGCACTCCGCCGGTGGCCATCTCGCGCTCTGGGCCGCGGCGCGGCATGTGCTGCCCGAGGGGTCGCCGTGGCGGCTGGACGCGGCGCCGCGGCTGCGCGGTGTCGTGGCGATCGCGCCCATCGCGGACTTCACCACCGCCGTCGAGCTGGGTGTCTGCGGCGGAGCCGTCGTACAACTCCTCGGCGGGGAGGGAGAGTTGAAGGTGCGGAGGGAGAGCGCGGACCCGTCGGCCCTGCTGCCCACCGGGATCGCCACCGCCGTCGTGCAGGGCCGGGACGACATCGTCGTGCCGCAGGCCGTCGCCGAGGCGTACGTCGACGCCGCCGCCAGGGCGGGCGAGATGGTCGGCATCACGCTCCTGGAGGACGTCGGACACTGTCCGCCGGTCGACCCCGGCGCGGACGCGTGCGCGGTCGTGGCCGAGGAACTGGCGCAGCTCGCGTACTGACCGAGGGCAGCGAGCCTGGGCTTGCGGACAGAAGCTGACCGCAAGCCCTTCTACCTTCGGAGCATGACCAACAACGCGATCGTCAACCTCGTGACAGGCGCCACCGGCACCGTGGGCCGCCAGATAGTCCTCGAACTGCTCAGCCGCGGCCACACCGTACGCGCCCTGACCCGCGACCCGTCCAGGGCCGGCATCCCCGACTTCCCCGACGGCGTCGAAGTGGTGCGCGGTGACCTCGCCGATCCGGCGTCGCTCGTCCCGGCTCTGGAGGGCGTCACCGGGCTGCATCTGATCACCTTCGACGGCGGGGGCTTCGCGGCGCTGGAGACCGGCCCGGAGATCGTCGAGCTGGCGGCCAAGGCCGGGGTGCGCCGCATCACCGTGCTCAACGGCGGCGGCGACACCCCGCTCCAGGACGCCGTCATGGCGGGCACCGTTCCGTGGACCGTGCTCATGCCGGTGGAGTTCATGGCCAACGCGCTGGAGTGGGCGGAGGGCATCCGCGCCGGGGACAGGGTGCGGGAGCCGTTCGTCGGCCGGCTGAGTGCCATGGTCCACGAGGGCGACATCGGTGCCGTCGCCGCCGTCGCGCTCAGCGAGGACGGGCACGGCGGCAAGTCGTACCTGATCACCGGGCCCGAGGCGCTGACGATCCGGGACAAGGCGGACACGCTGGCCGCTGCCCGGGGCCGGGAGATCGAGGTGGTCGAGCTGACCGAGGCGCAGGCGGTGGAGCAGTGGCGGTCGGCCGGGCAGCCCGAGGAAGTGATCGGCTTTCTGCTGGAGGTGTACGGGAACACGCCGCCCGAGGGCCGGACGCCGAACGGCACGGTGGAAGAGGTCACGGGGCGTCCGGCGCGCACCTTCGCGCAGTGGGCGGCCGAGCACGCGGACGCGTTCCGGGGTTCCGTGTAGGCGCGTGTAGCTCTCGTGGGTGCCCTCGTAGTACCTGGGAGGGACGGAAAAGGATCCCTATCACTGGTGACGACCGGTGCCCGTCCCTCCCCTTACCTTTGAAAACGTGACCAAGACAGACACGAGGACGACGAAGACCGGGAAAGCCCGGAGCCCCGAGGTCCGTGCGGCGGCGGGCCTTCTCGGCGGCCTGCGCCAGGACCTCTTCCACGACGCCTTCGCCTACCGGCCGCTGCCCCGCATGCGGACGGACGGGATCATCACGCGCCGGCTGCCCGAGGGGATACGGGAGTACGCGGCATGGTTCCCGCACTTCGCGATCGCCGCCTGCGCGCTGTTCGCGCTGTCCATCGGGGCGGCCAACGGGTCGGGTGTCCTCGACCTGATCACGGTGGCGCCGGTCCTGCTGGTCCTCGTCCGGCCTGTCGCCGCCTGGTGGCTGGCCCTCGCGGTCTCCGCGGTCACCGGTGCGACGAGTGGCTATTACGGCGACTGGCCCTGGACACCGGCCGCCTTCGCCGCGTATCTGGCCGTGATGACGATCGTGGCGATACGGACGAACCCGCGTACGGCGGCGTGGATGTGGGTCGCCACCCTGGTGTACTCGCTGTTCGCGGAGCCGCTGTTCAGCCGGGGATACGGGTACGGCACGAGCGGGCCCATGCTCTTCCTCTCCGCGCTCATCCTGCTGACGGTCTCCGCGGTCCACATCCGCCGTGACGCGAAGAAGGAGGTGGCGGTGCAGCTCAGCGTCAACGCGGTCGAGCGCAGCCGGCGCACGCTCCTCGAAGAGCGCACCACCATCGCCCGCGAGCTGCACGATGTCGTTGCGCACCACATGTCGGTCGTCGCGATCCAGGCGGAGGCCGCGCCCTACCGGGTGGAGAATCCACCGCCCGAGCTGGAGCAGGCGTTCGCCACCATCCGGGAGAACGCCGTCGCGGCGCTGACCGAGCTGCGCCGCGTCCTCGGAGTCGTACGGGCCGAGGACTACGACGCCCCCGACGCCCCGCAGCCGACGCTGGCCGACCTCGAAGGGCTGCTCTCCAATGTTCGCGAGGCCGGTCTGACCGTGGAGAAGGCGGTCACCGGAGCGGTACGGGAGCTGCCGCAGGGCGTCGAGCTGTCGGCGTACCGCATCATCCAGGAAGCGCTCAGCAACGCCCTGCGGCACGCGCCGGGGTCGACGGCGACGGTGGAGGTCTCGTACGTGCTCGGCGGACTGGGCCTGCGGATCGTCAACACCCCGCCGCAAGGGCTGGTGAAGCCGTCACCGGGCGCCGGGCACGGCATCACGGGGATGCGGGAGCGGGTGTCCATGCTGAACGGCGAGATGACGGCGAGGCTCCTGCCGGACGGTGGCTACGAGGTGGCGGCGTACATACCGGTCGCCGCGCCGGACGGGGACGAGGACACGGCCCCGGCGGCCGGCGGGGAGCGGTCATGACGATCCGGGTGCTGATCGTCGACGACCAGGTGATGGTCCGCGAGGGCTTCTCGGTGCTGCTGAACGCGATGCCGGACATCGAGGTCGTGGGCGAGGCGGTGAACGGCCGCGAGGCCGTCTCCCAGGTCGCGGCCCTCGGCCCCGACGTGGTCCTGATGGACATCCGGATGCCGGAGCTGAACGGCATCGAGGCGACACGCGAGATCGTGGCGGCGGACGCGGACGCGAAGGTCCTCGTCCTGACCACGTTCGACCTGGACGAGTACGTGTACCAGGCGCTGCGGGCGGGGGCCTCGGGCTTCCTCCTCAAGGACGCGTCGGCACGCCAACTGGCCGACGGTGTCCGGGTGGTGGCCTCCGGCGAGGCACTGCTCGCCCCCACGGTGACGCGCCGCCTGATCACGGAGTTCTCCAAACTGGCGGAGTCCCCGCGCCCGCCCGCGCTGGCCCAGATGGGGGAGCTGACGGAGCGCGAGACCGAGGTCCTGGTGCTGATCGCGCAGGGACTGTCCAACGCGGAGATCGCGGGTCATCTCGTCGTCGCCGAGTCCACGATCAAGACACATGTGAGCCGCATCCTGGTGAAGCTGGGGCTGCGCGACCGCACGCAGGCGGCGGTGTTCGCGTACGAGGCGAGGCTGGTCACACCGGGGTGATCACTCGTTGGTGTGATCGGATCGAAAGGGCCGGCTCCACAGGGCGCGGGTTCGTCACACTGGTCCGTGCCTGACAGGAGGTGCACCATGACTGCCATGGCAGAGCGCACATCGCAGCAGATGACGGTGGACGAATTCGAGAAGATCGCCGAGTTCGCCGCCGCCGAGACCGATGCCGTCAGGTTCGAGTTCATCGGCGGACGGATCGGGGACAAGGGAATGCCGGACGGGGACCACACCGAGATTCTGCGGTGGCTTCAGCAGCGATGCATGCAGGTACGGACTGATGTGTGGCTGTACGGCAGCGACCAAGGGCTCCAGGTGGAGGCGTACCGAAAGGGTCGTGCCCGGCCGGACGGTTCAATGGCGCCGACCGGCTATTTCGCCGGTCAGGGTGAGTGGGCCGATCCCGCGGGTGTGCTGATGACGGTCGAAATCACGTCTTTCGACCCGGACACGGACCGTCGGGACCGTCGGGAGAAGCCTCGTGCCTACGCCGGTGCGGGTATCCCGTTGTTCCTGCTCATCGATCGCGACTCCTGTGTGGTCACCGTGCACAGCGCTCCTGACCCGGAGGGTGGCGGCTACCGTGACACGCACTCGGTGAAGTTCGGCGAAAAGCTCTCCCTTCCCGACCCTGTCGGCATCGAACTCGACACCGAGATCCTGAAGGACTTCGTCAGGTAGGACGACGAACCAAGGGCTGAGGACCGAGTCAGTTGGGCTCCGCTCTGTGAGCCGGGGGCGCGGCTCAGTAGCGTGCAGGTATGGCAGCCTCCTCCGACTCCTCCCGTGGCCCGGCCGCTCCCGCCGGGTCCTTCGACCCGTGGAACCTCGACTTCGTCGCCGATCCGTATCCGTCATACGCCGAGCTGCGCGGCCGTGGGCGGCTGCACTACTTCGAGCCGTCGCGGCAGTGGCTGGTGCCGCATCACGCCGATGTGGCGGCCCTGTTGCGGGACCGGCGGCTGGGGCGGACGTATCTGCATCGCTTCACGCACGAGGAGTTCGGGCGGACGCCGCCGCCCGAGGCGCACGAGCCGTTCCACCTCCTCAACGGCAACGGGCTGCTCGATCTGGAGGCGCCGGATCACACCAGGATCCGGCGGCTGGTGTCGAGGGCGTTCACGCCGCGTACCGTCGAGGCGCTTGCGCCGACCGTGCACCGGCTCGCCGCCGAGCTGGTGGGCGGGCTGGTCGACGCGGGTGGTGGGGATCTGCTCGCCGAGGTGGCGGAGCCGCTGCCGGTCGCCGTCATCGCCGAGATGCTGGGTGTCCCTGCGGCGGACCGGGCGCTGCTGCGGCCCTGGTCGGCCGACATGTGCGCGATGTACGAGCTGAATCCGACGGAGGACGCGGCGCGCCGGGCGGTCCGGTCGTCGCTCGAATTCACGGAGTATCTGCGGGAGTTGATCGCCGCCCGGCGGGCCGCTCCCGGCGGCGATCTGCTCTCGGCGCTGATCGCCGCGCAGGACGCGGGGGACCGGCTGAGCGAGCAGGAGACGATCTCCACCTGTGCGCTGCTGCTCAACGCGGGACACGAGGCGACGGTCAACACCACCGTCAACGGCTGGTGGACGCTGTTCCGGCACCCCGAGCAGCTCGCGGCCCTGCGGTCCGGTGAGGCGTCGTTGTCCACAGCTGTGGAGGAGCTGCTGCGGTACGACACACCGCTCCAGCTGTTCGAGCGGTGGGTGCTCGACGACATGGAGATCGACGGCACGGTCGTGCCGCGCGGCGCCGAACTCGCGCTGCTCTTCGGCTCGGCCAACCGCGACCCGTCACGCTTCGACCGCCCGGACACTCTCGATCTCACCCGCGCGGACAATCCCCATGTGACGTTCGGTGGGGGCATCCACTACTGCCTGGGTGCCGCGCTCGGGAGGCTCGAACTGGGCGCGTCGTTCGGTGAGTTGCTGCGCCGCGCGCCGACACTCCGGCTCGTCGCCGAGCCGGAGTGGAAGCCGGGATATGTGATCCGGGGGGTGAAGGAGCTGCTGGTGGAGGTGTGACGCCTCCGTCGGCCGTTACTTCGTCTCCAGGTCCCGGCGGCGGAAGCCCGCGAGGCCCAGCCAGATCAGCCCGGCCGCGACGGCGGTGAGGACGAGCATGGGCGTCCAGTTCATGTCGGCGGCCGGGAGCTGCGGGACATGCCCGAAGGGCGACAGGTTGTTCATCCAGTCGGGGAACTGGAGGAGCGCCCCGAGATACCCGACCAGGAACGCGTACACCGGCACGATCCACGCCGCCGCCCCGGCCCTCGGGTACCAGCCGAAGAGCGCGACCGCCACGCCGACCGTCACCCACAGCGCGGGCGTGTACGCCACGGCGGCGCCGACGAGTTGGAGGACGAGGTCGCCGTCCCCGACCGAGGCCGCACCCGAGAGGCCGAAGCCCAGCCCGGCCACGAGCAGCAGCGCCGTACCGCCGACGAGTGCGACGGCCACATGGCTGCCCACCCAGCGGTCGCGGGAGAGGCCGGTGGCCAGCAGGGGCTCGGCGCGGCCCGCGCTCTCCTCGGCGCGCGGCCGGAGCGTGGCCATCACCGCGTACACGGCGGCGACCACGGCGATGAAGACCATCACCATCGACGCGAACGACTCCTCGACCGACGCGCCGCCGATCTTCGCCAGCGCCTCCTGGACCGGCTCGATGTCCTTCATCATGTCGGCGGCCTCGCCGAGGATGGAGCCGTACATCACGCCCATCACCAACAGCCCCGCGCCGAAGCCAAGCAGGGTCGCCCGGTGCAGCCGCAGCGCGAAGCCGAAGGGCCGGGTGAGCGGGCCGGAGGCCGTACGCCGGCCGAGCCCCGCGGAGCGCAGGCCCGCGCCGACGTCGCGCCGGGTGCTCAGCACGAAGCCGGCGGCGGCGGTCAGCGCGCCGAGCACCAGACAGAGCAGCAGCGGCCACCAGCGGTTGTCGACGAAGACGTACGTCCTCTGGGCCCAGCCGATCGGTGACAGCCAGGACAGCGCGTCGTTGCCCACGTCGCCGGAGGCCCGCAGCACATAGGCGAGGCCGATCACCGCGAGTGCCATGCCGGAGGCGCCGCGCGTGTAGGCGGTGATCTGTACGGTGACGGCGGCGACGCCCGCGAAGGTGAGCCCGACCGCCGCGTGCGCGAGCCCGTACAGCAGTGCCCCGCCGGTGCTGAGGCCGTCGAGGCCCGCCGACAGGAGGCTGAGCGTCAGCAGGGCGGCGAGCGCGAGGTTGGCGACGGTGGCGACGACCAGCGCGGACGCGAGCTGCGCGTGGTGGCCGACGACGGTGGAGCGCACCAGTTCGGCGCGGCCGGTCTCCTCCTCGTTACGGGTGTGCCTGGTGACGATCAGGACACTCATGAGGCCGACCATGACGGACATGAAGCCGATCAGTTGGTGGCCCATCATCGAGCCCATGGTGTAGTCGTCGAGGTAGTGGCGCGGGCCGGTCATGGCGAGCGCGGCGGGGCTGTCCATGGAGCTGACGGCCGAGGCGCGTTCCTTGGCGGTGGAGTAGAGCGTCTTGAACTCCCCCGCCGAGGACAGCGTGACGAGGGTGAGCGCGACGACCCAGACGGGGATACGGATGCGGTCCCGGCGCAGGCCGAAGCGGATCAGGGTCCCGGTGCCGGCGAGGGCGCCGGACCCGATCCGGGCGGACGCGGACGCGCGGCCGGCGGCGGGTGCCGTGACGGTGGTCATCGGGCGGCCCCACCGATGTCGGCGGTGTCGCCGCCGACGGTGTGCCCGTTGGCGGCCAGCTCGTCGCCGTAATGACGCAGCATCAGCTCTTCGAGGGTCGGCGGGTGGCTGACCAGGCTGCGGATACCGAATTCGCCGAGCCTGCGGATCGCGGTGTCGAGGTGCGCGCCGTCGACGGCGAAGTGCACCCTGCGGTCGGTCAGCCGTACCCCGTGGACGCCGGGCACGGCGTCGAGTCCGGTGGCCGGGCGCTCGGTCTCGGCCTCGACGGTCGTACGGGTGAGGTGCCGCATCTCGCTGAGCGTGCCGGACTGCACGTTCCGCCCCAGCCGGATGATGCTCACGCGGTCACACAGCTTCTCGACCTGGGCGAGGATGTGGCTGGAGAGCAGCACGGTCCGGCCGGCGGCCTTCGCCTGGAGGATGACGTCCTGGAAGACGACCTCCATGAGCGGGTCGAGCCCGGCCGTGGGCTCGTCCAGGAGCAGCAGCTCGGCGTCGGAGGCGAGCGCGGCGACGATGGCGACCTTCTGCCGGTTGCCCTTGGAGTAGGCCCGGCCCTTCTTGGTGGGGTCCAGGTCGAACCGTTCGATCAGCTCGTCCCTGCGCTGCCGGTTCAGTCCGCCGCGCAGCTTGGAGAGCAGGTCGATGGCCTCCCCGCCGGTGAGGTTGGGCCACAGCTCGACGTCGCCGGGTACGTAGGCGAGCCGCCGGTGCAGCGCGACGGCGTCCTTCCACGGATCCTTGCCGAGCAGCTGGGCGGCGCCGGAGTCGGCCCGCAGGAGCCCGAGCAGGACACGGATGGTGGTGGACTTGCCGGCGCCGTTGGGGCCGAGGAAGCCGTGAACCTCTCCCGAGTCGACGGTGAGGTCGAGGCCGTCGAGTGCGTGCGTCCGCCCGAACGACTTGTGCAGTCCGGCGACGGTGATTGCCTTCTTCATGATTCTGAAAGTACGCTTCTTTCAGAAACTTGTGAAGTTAAGGAAGCGTATAAACGGGCTCGACTAGACTTGCCTTAGGCGTTGATGGCACACAGAGACTCACAGAGACCGAGGTCAGAACATGACTGAGCGGCGGCGGGAAGACGGCCGTTACGGCAGCGACGACGAGGCTGCTGTTTCAGAGTTCGTCGAACGCTTCGCGGCCCAGCTCGTCGAGGCCGGCATGACGCGCATGCCGGCCAGGGTCTTCGCAGCGCTGCTCTCCTCGGAGCAGGGCGTCATGAGCTCCGCCGAACTGGGCGAGCAGCTGAAGGTCAGCCCGGCGGCCGTCTCCGGTGCCGTCCGCTATCTCGCCCAGGTCCACATGGTCACCCGCGAACGCGAGCCGGGCTCCCGGCGCGAGCGCTACCGGGTGCAGGACAATCAGTGGTACCAGGCGCTGACCAACCGCGACAGTGTGCTGCGACGCTGGCAGGCCACGCTGCAGGAGGGGGTCGACCAGTTCGGGCTGGACACCCCGCAGGGGCGCCGGATCAACGAGACGATGGAGTTCTTCCACTTCGTGGAGCAGGAGTTCGGGGCCGTGATGGAACGCTGGGCGAAGCGTCAGGCGGAACAACTCGGCCGATAAGGGGCATCCAGGCGGCGGGCGGAGCAGACGGGGGCTCGGTTCAGGCCTGCCCGACGGCCCCCGCCGGCAACGTCAGCCCCCACGCCCCCGCCCGCAGCGTCCACGTCCGCGTCCGCACCGGCCCCGTCACCGCCGCGTCCGCCCGGTAGCGGAAGTCCGCGCCCGAGACCGTCACCGACAGCGCGCTCGCGGTGATCGGCTCGGCCGAGGCGGACGTACGGATCACGACCTCCGCCCGCCCGCCGCGCGAGCGCACCGTCACCGTCTCGACCGGCTCGTCCAGATCGCTCAGCACGACACCGTCCGCCTCCACCCGCAGCCGGTGCGGGTGGACGGCGAGCATCTGCGGCACGGGCTTGACCAGCGTCCGGACCAGGGACCGGCAGGTGTCCCAGACGGACGAGCCGCCCGGCCCGTCGGCGCTGCCCCCGGCCGACGGCAGCGCCGGAATCCGCAGATCGCCCAGCACCACCCCGTCGCTGTCGTCGACGAGCAGATCCAGCCGCCGTACGACCCCGTCGAGCACCGCCCGCGCCGCCGCGACGGCGCCCGTGGGCACCCCCAGCGAACGCGCCAGCTCGACCGACACCCCGACCGGCACCAGCGACAGCACGCCCGTCGAGAGGTCCCGCTCCCGGTGCAGCAGGGCCACCGTGCGCAGCAGGGCGCGGTCGTCACCGACCACCACCGGTCTCCGCGCACCTCTGCGGGCGAGCACCCGCGCGAAGTCGGCGGGTCCGTCCGGCAGGCAGAATTTCGCCGTCGCGCCCGCGCTCAGCACGTCCTTCGCGATACGGACTGATTCGCCGTCGGTCCGGCGGGCGGCCGGGTCGATGACCACGAGAAGCTGCTGCTCACCGTTCTCGGCGGGCTCGGGAGCCGACACCTCGGTCCTTCCTCGGGTAGCATCTTTGTGCAAGAGCCCCTTGCGCTATTGCGCCAGGGGCTTGGTCTATTCCGGGGCAACCGGTTCGACGGCTCGGGCTTCGTCATACAGCGTCGTACAGCGTCGTGCGAGGCATCGCGCGTGTGCGTCCAACGTATGTGCGTCCCCTGGCCTTGGACATGCCCCGCCCGGAAGGGGTGTACGCCTGTGCCCGCACTTGTGCTGCTCGGTGCTCAGTGGGGTGACGAAGGCAAGGGAAAGGCCACCGACCTGCTCGGTGGTTCCGTGGACTATGTGGTGCGCTACCAGGGTGGCAACAACGCCGGCCACACGGTCGTCGTCGGCGACCAGAAATACGCGCTGCATCTCCTCCCTTCCGGAATCCTCTCGCCTGACTGCACGCCGGTGATCGGCAACGGCGTTGTCGTCGACCCGGCCGTCCTGCTCTCCGAGCTGAGTGGACTCAACGACCGTGGCGTCGACACGTCGAAGCTCCTGATCAGCGGAAACGCGCACCTGATCACGTCGTACCACACCACGATGGACAAGGTGACGGAACGGTTCCTCGGATCCCGGAAGATCGGCACGACGGGCCGTGGCATCGGCCCGACGTACGCCGACAAGATCAACCGGGTCGGTATCCGCGTCCAGGACCTGTACGACGAGTCGATCCTGATCCAGAAGGTCGACGCGGCGCTGGACTTCAAGAACCAGATCCTCGCCAAGCTCTACAACCGGCGCGCCATAGAGGCCGGCAAGATCGTCGAGGAGCTGCTGGTCTACGCGGACAAGCTGCGTCCGTACGTCAGCGACACCACGCTCGTCCTCAACGACGCGATCGACGCCGGAAAGGTCGTCCTCTTCGAGGGCGGCCAGGGCACGCTCCTGGACGTCGACCACGGCACGTATCCCTTCGTGACCTCGTCCAACCCGACGGCGGGCGGCGCCTGTACGGGCTCCGGCGTCGGCCCGACGAAGATCAGCCGGGTCATCGGCATCCTCAAGGCGTACACGACGCGCGTCGGCGCGGGCCCGTTCCCGACGGAACTGCTGGACGCGGACGGCGAGGCGCTGCGCCGCATCGGCGGCGAGCGGGGCGTGACGACGGGCCGCGACCGCCGCTGCGGCTGGTTCGACGCGGTGATCGCCCGCTACGCGACGCGGGTGAACGGCCTGACGGACTTCTTCCTCACCAAGCTGGACGTGCTCACCGGCTGGGAGCGGATCCCGGTCTGCGTGGCGTACGAGATCGACGGCAACCGCGTCGAGGAACTCCCGTACAGCCAGAGCGACTTCCACCACGCGAAGCCGATCTACGAGTACCTGCCGGGCTGGTCGGAGGACATCAGCAAGGCGAAGACGTTCGAGGACCTGCCGAAGAACGCGCAGGACTACGTGAAGGCGCTGGAGGAGATGTCGGGAACCCGGATCTCCGCCATCGGCGTGGGACCGGGCCGTACGGAGACGATCCAGATCAACTCCTTCCTGTAGGAACCGGGTTCGACCATGGCTCCGTCCCGGTGGGAGGTACGCCCACCGGGGCGGAGCCATGTCCGCGTGCGATCAGCGACTGCTCGCGGCCGAGCCCCGTGCCTCGTCGGGTGCGGCCGGACGGGGGGAGCGAGGCGGCCATGCCGTGGTCCATGTGACCCGCCGGGTGCCGATCGGCGGCCATTGGCAGAGGCTCGACGCCGTCGTGGTCCTGGACTCCCGGTACGCCGACGCGGTCGTGCCCCTGCTGGGTGAGGCCGCGGGAGGTCTCGTCGCGGGGCTGGCGCAGGGGGAGATCGCCCTTTTCAGGCCCACGGGAGCGGACGTACCGCGCCTGGACATCGCGCCCGCCGAGACGGCGTTGACGGCCTTCTGGTGAGGGGGGCCCGGAGGCTCACCCCTCCGCGCAGATCTTCAGCCCCTCCGGCGTCCCGCACGGTAGATGCCCGTGCGTGCGGATCACGTCCTGGCCGCTGCCCCTGATCAGGTAGTTGAGGAAACTGGAGACGAGTGAGTTGGCGGGCGGCTGGCCGTACGTGTACGCGTACTCGATCTCCCGGTACGGATACCCGCTCACCGTGATGCCCTCGGCCGACGCCGCCCGCCCGTCCAGCTTCAGCCGGTGCAGGCCCTTCGTCGGGGTGGCGGCGCGCAGTTCGCTGTAGCCGAGGGCGCCGGGCAGTTCCGCGACGGTGTTGAGGACCTGCTCGGTGCTTTCGAACTCGCAGCGGAAGACGCGGGCGCTCGCGTCGTCCTTCCGGCGGCAGTCGGTGGACGAGGCGCCCGGCTCGAAGCCCTTGAGGATGCGGCGCTGGAAGGTGTCGCGGGTCCCGGAGCCGGCGTTGCGGCTGACGAGTCGGATGTCGAGGTCCGGGCCGTCGAGCGTCTTCCAGTTGGTGATGGTGCCGCCGTAGATCGCGCGTATGTCGGACGTGGTCAGTCCGTCCAGATCCACGTCGTCGTTGACGACGAGGGCGAACGTGGACACGGCGACGCGGTTCTCGCGCAGATCCTCGTACCCCGGCGACTTCGGACCGTCGGAGAGCGCGACGAGTGCCGGCGAGCCGCCCTTCTGCTGGGCCCCAGCCTCGGCCAGTTCACGGATTCCGGCCGCGCTGCCGTTGGTGTCCACGGTGATGTCCGAGCCGGGGCAGTCGTCCTCGTACTTCTTCGCCAACTCCTGTGCCACGGGCCTGAAGGCGGTCGACCCGACGACGGTCAGCTCGCCCTTCGCGCAGCCGATGGGGGGCCGGTCGTTGTCCCGCAGGAGGATGATCGAGGCGAGCCCGACCACACAGGCCGTCAGCAGGATCGTGATGACGCGGGCCGCGCCGCTGAAGGAGGGTGGCGCCTCGTCGGGGGTGATGGCGCTGTTGACGATCACGTCGCCTTCGGAGATCCCACCGCTGACCGCGACCTCGTCACCCACATCACCTCCGGTCAGCAGCACCAGCAGTTTGAAGTGCTGCCCCTTGTTGAGCGGGACCTTCGGGACGTTGAGCGTGCTGCCGGAGCTGCGCAGGCCTCGCGCGTGGGTGAAGTGCGACATCAGATGGCGGGCCGCCCTCGGGAGGGTGACGGCGACACCCTTGATCGTCCGGCCGGTGAAGGTGACCGTCAGCCCGTGGATGTCGGGTGAGGTGTAGTCCTCCACGGCGATGGTCTGCGAGCCGTCGTTCTCCAGGCGCAGCAGGACGAGCGTCGCGTCGGCCATGTCCGGGTCGTCGTCGAACAGCCCGAGGCGCACGTTCGTGTGCCCTGAGCGGACGTCGCTGCCGATGGCGGTGTCCATCTGTACGCGGTAGCCGATCCGCTTACGGCGCGGCACCCTGCGCTCGTACCAGAGCACCCCGACGGAGGTCAGCACACCCAGCAGGGTGGAGAAGACGGCAAAGGTGTTCTCTCCGTTGAACCACTCCACGACCAGCCGCCCCCCGGCACGCTTCGACTCCGTGAGGTGACGGTAAGTGCGGGCGAGGCGAACGGCAGTACGGGCGCGGATGTTTATGACGGATGTTCATGAGCCGTTCGCCGAGGGGCGTTTGCTGTTCAGGGAGGGCCAGGGAAATTCACTCCGGCGGGTGAACTTTGTGAAGAACTGACGGTTCCTCATATGCTTGCCCATAACGGTCATTTATTCGATCCACGCAGGTCGCCCCTGGCCCGGTTTCCGGGCTCCGGGTGCCCCAACTCCGGCCCGCGGTGACCCTCTTGGCATTTGCCATCGTCACGGTGTGTGGCATTACAGTCACGGAAGCCGAGCACGAGAATGCCCCCGCGGTGCAGCAACACCCGGGGGCTCGACACCCGGAGAAACAGCTCCCGATGCGCATTTACCGTACAACGCCCACGCGTTCCTTCTCCACTTTCACCAACGAGCTGCTGCGAGATCGCCGCATCTCCTGGTGTGCGGCGGGCGTACTGGTGTACCTGCTGAGCCTGCCGCCCAACGGCCGCGCCTCGATCCGCTCGCTCACCGAGCAGCGCAAGGAAGGCCGGGCACGGATCATGGGCGCCCTGCATGACCTGGAGCGTTGCGGCTATCTGCGCCGGGTGCTGGTGAGGAACCCGGACAGTGGTGAACTCTCCACGGTGTACGAGGTGTTCGACCGCCCGTACACGGATCGGGTGACAGGGGAACCGGCCGCGAGCGCCCCGGAAAATGGCCAGAACCCGGCCTGCCCGTCCCCGAACAGCTGTGCTCCGCCATGGAGTTGCTGCTCCCCCTCGGTGGCCGCGGCCCCAGACTCGCGCTCGGCACGGCCGAGGCGGTACGGCTGGCGCCCCTGGCCCGCGAGGCGCTGACCGGCCGGGGTCTGCCCGGCGGTGTAAGACTCCCGGCCCCGAGAGGGGGCCGGGTCATCCAGGAAGAAGGAATCTCATGACCCTCCAGTTGGAACGGCCACCCGAGACGGTATACCGGCGGTATACTGCCGTCATGGCCGACACCACCGTCAAGGTTGACCCCGCGGTCCGCGACCGCCTCATGATTCTCGCGCGCGAGCGCGGGCTGACGATGCGCGATCTGATCGCCGAGTTGGCCGGGGCGACGCCCACAAAGGAAGAGATGCGACTGCGGTACGAGGCGACGAAGGCGTACTGCGAGACGCACTTCGGCGTGACGCTCACCGACGAGGACCACGACAGGGCCGAAAAGGTCTGGCAGGACTTGGAGGCCGGTCGGCCCGTGGACAGCCTGTGAACAGGTCCACCGGGGTCGTGTACGACGAGACCGCACTCGTCGCGCTGGGAGCGGGCAACTGGCTCGCCTCACAGTTCATCGCCAATACCGAACGCGGCCCGACGCGGCACGTGTACGTACCTGCCCTCTGCCTGGCCGCCGCCGACGGCAGGCGCAAGGGGCTCGCCGATCATGTTGGCGCGCTGCCGGCCGCCGAGATCGTGGAGCTGGACTTCGCGGGCGCCTCGGCGGTGGGTGCGCTGCTCCGCGACGGCGTCGAGTGGCGGCTGGGCCAGGCGATCCACCTGTCCCGCCCGACGGTCGACTGGCCGGACGGACGTCCGGTGGTCACGGCCGAGCCGGACCTGTACGCGGACATGCCGCTCGTCCGCACGATCCGGCTGCCCGAGCAGCGGTAGTCACGTGAGGTAGGTACGGAGCCGGAGTGCACCCGGCTCCGTACCCTCCGTAGCCCATTCCACCCCGCTCCGCGAGAACTTGGCGCACCGTTTCACGATCTTCGCAAGAGCGACACACAGGGTACGCACAGCCTCCCGCAGAGCCCGTTAGGTTGTTGCGCGCTCGACCCTGAGTGCGGAACACAGTCGGTCGTCGGTTTCCAGGCGGCGCAGTCAGCACAGGAAGATCTCGGATGGACTACTGCTCGACGTGCCGTCGGACCCTCAACGGGGTTTTCGTGTGCCCCGGTTGTGGCGCCTACTCTCCCGACATCGCACCCGCCGGCTCGCATCTTCACCACACTCCGTCGACGGTCGCGGTGATGTCCGAGATATCGCACTCGCGCGAGTTCGACGCGTTTCCGGGCTTCCCGGACGCCGAGGTCGAGGCGCCCGTCGGGCCTGCCACCCCCTCCGCGACCGGCCGTGCCGCCCGTCGGCGGCGGCTGGCGGACTGGAAGAAGCAGCGGCGGCGGGCCGTTGTCGCGTCGACCGTCGCGCTCGTCGGCGGTGGGCTGACCCTCGCCTTCATGCCGTCGTCCCGGCCCTCCGTCAGCCAGGCCCAGGCGTCCTCGCTGCCCGACCCGTCGACGGATCCCTCCACGTCGTCCGTGGACGGCGCCGAGACCGACCCCGAGGCGGAGAAGCCCCGTACCCGCGATCCGCAGCTCTCCGAGAACGGCGCCGGTTCGTCAAAGGAGTCGAAGGAGCCCAAGGGCGACAACTCGCCCGGCAGCGCGACCGCCATCACCCCGGTGGACTCGCCGGCCAAGCGGAAGACCCCGCCGCCCGCCACTTCGGACGACGCCCGCCCCACCGCCGAGACGCAGCCCCAAAAGCCCCCCGCCGCCGCGGAGCCGGAGGCGCCGCCCGCGGCCGAGAAGCCGACTCCTCAGCCGAACGAGCCCACCGCACCGGCGCCCGCGCCTCCGCCCCCGGCCGCCGAGCAGCCGACGGAGGACCCGTCGGGGCTGTGCCTGCTGGGCCTCGTCTGTGTGGATCTCGACGGCGGCAGGTAACCGCTCAGAGGACTCGCAGGGTCCAGCTCCAGCGGTGGAGTCCCGGTGCCACCAGGTAGGACGGTGAGGTGTCGGGCCCGCACGACGCTGGTGAACTTCCTGCGCCAGTACTGGCACGTGGCCCTCCCGGTGGTCCGGGCGGGCCTGGCCTTCCTCAGCATCTTTACCTTCATGGGCCAGTGGAACGACTACGCCTGCCCCTGATGAGTACTGTTCGGGGCGTGCTGGCAGAACGACGACATCAACTCATCCTGCGGGCCACGATCCGGCGAGACCTGGTCAAGCTGGAGGAGGGCGGGCAGCCCTTCACCGAGGTCGCCGAGATGCGCGTGGCCGAGAAGGACGCCATAGCCGCGCACGCCGCGGCCATGATCACCGACGGCCGGTCCGTGCTCCTCGATATCGGTACCACCGCCTTCCGGCTGGCCAGGCAACTGCACGGACGCCGGCTCACGACGGTCGTGGCAGGAGAACTGCCAGGAAAGGTGACAGCGTGAGACTGACGATTCTGGGCGGCGGCGGGTTCCGGGTGCCACTCGTGTACGGGGCGCTGCTGACCGACCGCGGCGAGGGCAGGGTGACCGAGGTCGTCCTGCACGACCTGGACCCCGGACGGCTCCAAGCGGTCATCCGGGTGCTCGCCGAACAGGCGGAGGGCGTTGCCGACGCGCCCGCGGTGAGCGCCACCACCGACCTCGACAAGGCTCTCGACGGCGCCGACTTCATCTTCTCCGCCATCCGCGTCGGCGGCCTCGAAGGCCGTGCGCACGACGAGCGGGTCGCGCTCGCCGAGGGGGTCCTCGGCCAGGAGACGGTCGGCGCGGGCGGTGTCGCCTACGGGCTGCGGACCGTCCCGGTCGCCGAGGAGATCGCCCGCCGGGTGGCCAGGCTCGCCCCCGACGCCTGGGTCATCAACTTCACCAACCCGGCAGGTCTGGTCACCGAGGCCATGTCCCGCCACCTCGGTGACCGCGTCATCGGCATCTGCGACTCGCCCGTCGGCCTCGGCCGCCGTATCGCCAAGACGCTCGGCGGGAATCCGCGCGAGGCCTGGATCGACTACGTCGGCCTCAACCACCTCGGCTGGGTCCGCGGTCTGCACATCGACGGCCGCGACCAACTCCCGCGGCTGCTCGCAGACCCCGAACTGCTCGGTTCCTTCGAGGAGGGCAAACTCTTCGGCGTCGACTGGCTCCAGTCGCTCGGCGCGATCCCCAACGAGTATCTGCACTACTACTACTTCAACCGCGAGGCCGTCCGCTCCTACCAGCAGGCCGACAAGGTCCGCGGCGCCTTCCTGCACGACCAGCAGGCCCGCTTCTACGAGGAACTGAAGCGCCCCGACGCCCCGGCCCTCACGGTCTGGGAACGCACCCGCGCCGAGCGCGAGGCGACCTACATGTCCGAGAACCGGGAGACCGCCGGCGCAGGCGAACGCGACGCCGACGACCTCTCCGGCGGTTACGAGAAGGTCGCCCTCGCCCTGATGCGGGCCATCGCCCGCGACGAGCGCACCACCCTCATCCTCAACGTCCGCAACCGGGGCACGCTCACCGCGCTCGACTCCGAGGCCGTCATCGAGGTGCCCTGCCTGGTCGACGCCAACGGCGCCCACCCGGTCGCCGTCGCCCCGCTGCCCGACCACGCCACCGGGCTCGTCTGCGCGGTCAAGGCGGTCGAGCGGGAGGTGCTTGCAGCAGCCGAGTCCGGCTCGCGGGCGACCGCGGTGAAGGCCTTCGCGCTGCATCCGCTCGTTGACTCGGTGAACGTGGCCCGCAAGCTGGTCGAGGGCTATACGGCGGTCCATCCGGGCCTCGGATACCTGAGGTAAGCACCGGCCCCGACGCCCCGACGCCCCGACGCCCCGACGCTCCGACTGAGGAGGAACTGACCCGTGCCCATGCAACCCTGGTTCACCGAGGCCAAGTTGGGGATTTTCGTCCACTGGGGCATCTACGCCGTCGACGGCGTCGCGGAGTCCTGGTCGTTCTACGACGGCATCGTCCCGCACGACCGGTACATGTCCCAGCTGGAACGCTTCACCGGCTCCCGCTACGACCCCGACGCATGGGCGGACCTCTTCGCCCGAGCGGGCGCCAAATACGCGGTCCTGACGTCCCGTCACCACGACGGCGTGGCCCTGTGGGACACCGCGTACGGCGACCTCAACCTCGGCAAGGACTACCTGTCCGGCTACGCGCGGGCGCTGCGGGAGAAGGACCTCAAGGTCGGCTTCTACTACTCCCACTCCGACTGGAACCACCCCGACTACGCCTCCACACGCAAGCCGGGCCGCCCGCCCGAGCAGGAGGACAACCGCTACTCCGAGGTCGCCGCCGAGCACGAGGACCTGGCCGCGTGGGAACGGTTCATCGCCTACCGCGACGGCCAGATCCGCGAGTTGGCCTCCCGCTACCGACCCGACCTGATGTGGTTCGACGGCGAGTGGGACCGCAGCGAGGAGCAGTGGCGCATCCCCGAACTGGCCGCGCTCATACGCTCGTACACCCCCGACGTCGTCTTCAACGCGCGGATGCTCAGCGAGGGCGACTACGCCACTCCCGAGCAGGGCGCCCCCGTCGTGCCGCCGGACGGACCCTGGGAGCTGTGCCTCACGATCAACGACTCGTGGGGTTACCAGCACCAGGACCACAACCACAAGTCGCCGGCCCAGCTGATCCGCTACTTCACCGAGACCATCGGCGGGGGCGGCAACCTGCTTCTCGACGTCGGCCCGATGGAGGACGGCACCATCCCGCAGCCGCAGGTGGAGCGCCTGGAAGCGCTGGGGACGTGGATCCGCCGACACGAGCAGGCGGTGTACGGGACCGGGCGCGGACTGCCCGCCGGGCACCACTACGGGCCCAGCACGCTCTCCGCCGACCGGCGCACTCTCTACCTCACGCTGTTCGACGCCCCGCGCGCCGAGATCGGCGTGCGCGGGCTCGCCACCAAGGTCAAGAGGGTCAGCGTGGTCGGCAGCGGTACCGAACTCGGGCACCGGGTCGTCGGCGGGCTCCATGAGGCGGTCGGCGTGCTGTGGATCGATCCGCCGGCCGGGGCGGACCTCGACCCGTACGCCACGGTGCTCGCGGTGGAGTTGGACGGGGAACTGGAGCTGTACCGGGGAGCGGGCCGGTTCTGAACCTCGGTGCTACCGGCCGGCGTTGAGCCGGGCGGCCTGGCGGGTCAGGTGGCCGACCTCGGCGAGGTTGGTCGCCTGCTGGGCCGCCTCGGCGTACAGCCGCGCGGCAAGCGCCGTATCGCCGTCGCGCTCGTGGAGGTACGCCGCCACCGCGGTGTAACGGGGCAGTGAGTGGTCCAGCGCGGCGAGCGCCGCCAGCCCGGCCCGCGGCCCGTCGGCCTCGCCGACCGCCACCGCGCGGTTGAGCCGTACGACCGGGCTGTCCGTCAGCCGTACCAGTTCGTCGTACCACTCCACGATCTGCACCCAGTCCGTCTCCTCGGCGGCGGGCGCGTCCGCGTGCAGGGCAGCGATGGCGGCCTGGGCCTGGAACTCGCCCAGCCGGTCGCGCGCGAGCGCCGCCTGGAGGATGTCGACGCCTTCGGCGATCGACTTGGTGTCCCACAGTCCCCGGTCCTGCTCGGCGAGCGGCACCAGGCTGCCGTCTGGCGCGGTACGGGCGGCCCGCCGCGCGTGGTGGAGCAGCATGAGGGCGAGCAGCCCCGACACCTCCGGGTGGTCGATCGCCGCCGCCAGCTGCCGGGTCAGCCGGATGGCCTCGGCGGCGAGGTCGACGTCGCCCGAGTAGCCCTCGTTGAAGACCAGGTAGAGGACGCGCAGCACGGTGGAGACGTCGCCGGGCCGGTCGAACCGCACGCCGGAGACCGTGCGCTTGGCCCGGCTGATGCGCTGCGCCATCGTCGCCTCGGGTACGAGGTAGGCCTGGGCGATCTGGCGGGTGGTGAGCCCGCCGACCGCGCGCAGCGTGAGCGCGACGGCCGACGACGGCGTCAACGAAGGGTGTGCGCACAGGAAGTAGAGCTGGAGTGTGTCGTCCGCCGTGGGCGTGGGACCCGGCGCCGGTTCCTCGTCGACGGCGTCCTCACGCCGACGGCGGGCGGTGTCCGCCCGCGTCGCGTCGAGGAACTTGCGCCAGGCCGCGGTGACCAGCCAGCCCTTCGGATCCCGAGGCGGATCGGCCGGCCACACGCGTACGGCTTCGACCAGCGCGTCCTGTACGGCGTCCTCGGCCGCCGCGAAGTCGGCTCCGCGGCGGACGAGGATCCCGAGCACGCTCGGTGTGAGGCTGCGGAGCAGAACCTCGTTCACGGGTGCGTCGTGCATTCCGGGATGGTGGGCGGCGCGGTCAGGAACGGGCGCAGCTCAAGCCACTCGTGGATCGGCTTCCCGCCCGCGCCGGGGGCGGCGGACAGCTCCCCGGCCAGCTCGACGGCGCGCTCGTAGCTGTCGACGTCGATCACCATCCACCCGGCGATGAGGTCCTTGGTCTCGGCGAACGGCCCGTCGGTGACCGGTGCGCGACCCTCCCCGTCGTACCGGACGAAGGTCCCCTCGGGCGCGAGCGCCTGACCGTCCACGAACTCGCCGGTTCCTTCGAGGCGGGCCGCGAAGTCGTTCATGTACTTGATGTGGGCCGAGATCTCCTCGGGAGTCCACCGGTCCATGGGGACGTCGTTGACCGCTGCCGGGGCGCCGCGGTAGTGCTTGAGCAGCAGGTACTTAGCCATGGTGGTTCTCCTCGGTGCTGTGGTGCGGCCCATTCTGGCCGCGCTCACACCAGGGACGGAGCCAGGCACGGCTTCTCGACATCACCGGTCAGATTTTTTTGAGGAATGTCGTCCAGGCGGTCGGGGCGACGGAGAAGGTCGGCCCGTCGGCGATCTTCGAGTCGCGGATGTGGACGGCGTGGGGGCAGGTGGCGACCTCGACGCACTCGCCGCCGCTGGCGTTGCTGTAGCTCGACTTGTGCCAGTCGAAGGCGATCTCTACGCATTCGCCGCCACTGTCGCTGCTGTAGCTCGACTTGAACCACCGCAAGGTGCTGGTCATTCCAGATCTCCTGCCAACCGTTCGATGAGGCCCAGCGATTCACGAGGACCCAGGGCCTGTGATCGGATCTTCGCATGGCGCTGGGCGTAAGTGCTCACCTTTACCGGGTCGGTGATAAGCAGGCTCTCCTCCTGAACCTCGAAGTAGACCAAGTGGTCATGGTCCGGGGTTTCCACCAGTGTCATCTCGCCGTGACCACCCGCGTATTCGCCCAGCAGTCCGCAGTCCAGCGGGAGGATCTGGAGCGTCACGTTACGACGCTTCGCGCACTCCGCCAAGTGCAGAAGTTGGTCACGCATAACCTCCGGGCTGCCGATCGTGCGGCGCAGCACCGACTCCTCCAGGATCACCTCGATCAGCGCCACCGGCTCCCGGTCCAGCAGTGCACTCCGCGTCATCCTCGCCTCGACCAACTCGTCCACCCGCTCGTCGGACAACGGCGGATAGCCGCCGCCGATCAGCGCCCGCGCATACGCCTTCGTCTGGAACAGCCCGTGCACGACCAGCGTCGCGTACAGCCGCAGGCCCATCGCCCCCTGCTCCAGCAGCGCGTAGTTCTTGAACTGCTCGGGGTACTTGTCCAGTCGTACGTAGTCCCGCGCCGCCAGGAAAATGCCGATGTCGTCCCCGACCGCATGCTCCATCGCCACCAGCATCTCGTCGCTTGCCGGTTGCGCACACGTCTCCATCGCGCTCACCGCCGCCGCCGAGAAGCCGATCCGGACGCCCATTTCCGTCTGCGTCAGGCCCTTTCGAAGCCGCATGAGGCGGGCGATGTGCGCCACCAACCGCGTCGCCGGGCCGGCCGTTGCTTTGTTCTCCGCTCGCGCCATTGCGATCCCCATTTCGACTCAACCGGACTCAACCGGTCACAACTGATCTGGACCCGAATTCAACTTCACGTCACGTGAGTTCTCGCAGGTCAACCGGCATCCGACGGCTTCCCGCAGACCATGGAAACGCTAGCGGCGACTACGCAGAATGTCTGCGTGAATACACAAAATGAGCGATCAACGGGCCTCTGGCTACCCAAGGCTGGATTTCAACTCCGGAAGGCGGGCGTGCGATTCGACGCCGTACGCGTCGACGGAGTCCAGGGGCGCCGGCTCGCCGACATGATGGACTCGATCACGGCTGGCGATCCCGGCCCGATCGCCACCGAGTCCAAAGGGGCCCGAGCGGTGTACTTCTACCTCCCGGCCGGGAGTACCGCGAACCGGGTCTGGGCGCCGGGCGTGACGCGGTTCAACTCCCGTAGCAGCACGGTGAGTTACGTACCCGTACCGGCGCTCAGCGGTGATACGTGGCCGCTGTTCTGGTACTGCCCGCCCACGCACGCCGAGCGCTTCGTCCATCCGGCGATCCTGCGCAACGCGGCTGCCGCGCTGTTCGGGCACCCGATGTCGTTCGGGGAGGGCTGCGAGGAGACGTAACCTCGGTGATCGACCGATTCTCGTACCGGTATAGTATGGCCGGTATAATTATTGGTCACATAGAAGGACGCCGCATGATCGAGATCCTGAACCCCACCCGCGTCGCCCGAGCAAAGGAAACAGGCGCTCTCGTCGCCGACATCCTGCACACGCTGAAGGGCCGTAGCGCGGTCGGCACGAACCTTCTGGAGATCGACCGGTGGGCAAAGGCCATGATCATCGAGGCGGGCGCGCTGTCCTGTTACGTCGACTACGCGCCGTCCTTCGGACGCGGCCCGTTCGGCCACTACATCTGTACGGCCGTGAACGACGCCGTACTGCACGGCCGGCCGCACGACTACGCGCTCGCCGACGGCGACCTGCTGACACTCGACCTCGCGGTCTCCAAAGGCGGAGTCGCCGCGGACGCCGCCATCAGTTTCATCGTGGGTGATCCGAAGCCGTCGGAGAGCGTCGCGTTGATCAGCGCGACCGAACGCGCGCTGGCCGCGGGGATCGCCGCTGCGGGGCCGGGGGCTCGTATCGGCGACCTCTCCCATGCCATCGGCACGGTGCTCAGTGAGGCGGGATACCCGATCAACACCGAGTTCGGAGGCCATGGCATCGGATCAACGATGCACCAGGACCCGCACGTTGCGAACACCGGACGGCCCGGCCGTGGATACAAACTGCGGCCTGGGCTGCTGCTGGCACTGGAGCCGTGGGTCATGGCGGACACCGCCGAACTCGTCACCGACGCCGATGGGTGGACGCTCCGCAGCGCGACCGGCTGCCGGACGGCGCACAGCGAGCACACGATCGCGATCACCGACGACGGAGCGGAAATCCTCACGTTGCCGCCTCTGCGCTGACCCCGGCAAGGCTGCGGCTCGCCCAAGTTGGGCCCGGCGGTGGGTCCTTGGGCCCTTCGGCGTGGGTCTCGCGCATACGTACTCTGCCGGCGTAGACGCCACGGCTGGTGGAGGGGTTCCCGTTGTTGGACACAAGAGACCTGGCGTACCAGGTCGGGGCACCACCGCACCGGTGGGAGTTGCCGAGGTCGCTCGCAGTGACGCGGGTTCTCCTGTATCTGATGTTCGGTCTGACGCTGCTGGGCGGCGTGGGCGTGCTGAACTCGCTGCTGGAGCTGGGTACTCGTGTCACGCCGACACTGAGTCTGGCGGCGGTGTACGCGATGGTGCCGGGCATTACGGCTGTGGTCTTGGCGCGGCGGCTGTGGACCGGCGGCAAAGCTGTCTGGTTCACGTTGATCGGGCTCCAGGCGTGGCTGCTGGTCGGCAGTGTGGTGAACCTGTACGGGGGGTCGCTTCGCGGGCTCAGCCAACTGGTTCTGCCCGGGGCCTTGTTGGCGTTGGTGAGCGTGGGTGCGAGCCGGGCCTGGTTCGAGCTGCCGGCGGAACAGCGGGCGGTGAGGCCGAAGTGGTCGATCCCGTCGATTCTGCACTTGATCAAGTGGCGGCGGAACCGTGGTCAGTCGACGGTCGAGTACGTCGGTCTGGTCGGTCTGGTCGCGCTGATCATCGGCTCGCTTCTGTTCAGTGGTGTGGGACCGCAGATATCGAACGGTCTCCAGGCGGCGGTCTGCAACATCCTCGGCGGCGACTGCGAGTCGACGACGGTCGCCGGTGACGGTGACGGTGACGGGGGCGACAGCGGGGGCGGGCGCTCCGGCGGGAGTGGTGACTCCGGCGGGGGCGACGACTCCGGCGGTGGTGGGAACTCCGGCGGCGGTGACAACGGCGGTGGTGGCGACTCCGGCGGCGGTGACGACAACGGCGGTGGTGGGAACGGCGGTGGCGGGAACTCCGGCGGCGGGAACTCCGGCGGCGGTGACGACAACGGCGGTGGTGGGAACAGCGGTGGTGGCGACTCCGGCGGCGGAGACGACTCTGGTGGTGGGAGCAGCGGGGGCGGTTCGTCTTCCGGCGGTGGTTCGGACAGCGGCGGCGGTGATTCCGGTGGTTCGTCCTCGGGCGGTGGTTCGTCCTCCGGCGGCGGGAACAACGGCGGCGGGAACAACGGCGGCGGTGACTCCGACGGTGATGATTCCGGTGGTGGGAGCAGCGGGGGCGATTCGTCCTCCGGTGGCAGTTCCTCCAGCGGTGGTGGTGACTCTGGGGGTGACTCGGGCGGTGACGATTCCGG
>NZ_JBITIB010000004.1:101523-104398 GCF_044458565.1 Streptomyces sp. NPDC050433
TCCGGTGGTGGTTCATCGTCCGGCGGTGGTTCGTCCTCGGGTGGCAGTTCGTCTGGCGGTGGTTCGGACAGCGGCGGGGGTGACTCCGGTGGTTCGTCCTCGGGTGGTGGTTCCTCTTCGGGTGGCAGTTCGTCTGGCGGTGGTTCGGACAGCGGCGGCAGTGATTCCGGTGGTTCGTCTTCCGGTGGTGGTTCATCGTCCGGCGGTGGTTCGTCCTCGGGTGGCAGTTCGTCTGGCGGTGGTTCGGACAGCGGCGGGGGTGACTCCGGTGGTTCGTCTTCCGGTGGTGGTTCCTCTTCGGGTGGTGGTTCGTCCTCGGGTGGTGGTTCGTCTTCCGGTGGTGGCTCCTCTTCGGGTGGTGGTTCGTCCTCGGGTGGTGGTTCGTCTTCCGGTGGTGGCTCCTCCTCCGGTGGTGGTTCGTCTTCCGGTGGTGGCTCCTCCTCCGGTGGAGGCTCGTCCTCTGGCGGTGAGGTCAAGTGCAACCCCACGGGGGCCGGGTCGCAGTGGGGCCTGACCGGCTGCAAGGCCGACAACGACAAGGACAACGACAGGGACAAGGACGACAACGACAACGACAAGGACAAAGACAAGGACGACAACGACAACGACAAGGACGACGACAAGGTCGAGTGCAACCCCACGGGGGCCGGGTCGCAGTGGGGCCTGACCGGCTGCAAGGCCGACAACGACAAGGACAAGGACAAAGACAAGGACAAAGACAAGGACGACAACGACGACGACAGGGACGAAGACAACGACGAAGACAACGACGAAGACAAGGACGACTGCCGGGACACCAACGCCGCCTACTTCGGACCGGCGACCACCGGCGGATCCGGCGACGGGCGCTACACACTTGCTGCGGCCGGTACTCGTACAGCCGTCGTCGTCAGTGGCACCACGCTATTGGCAGCTCCCCAAACTCCTTCACCGACGGACCTCGCGCTGTCGTTGTCCGGGGCCGCCATGGCCGGCGTCGACACGTACGCAGACGCGGAGGACCTGACACGCGCACGTCTTGACGGGGCCGGTTGCGACAACCCCAGGTCCAACCCTCATCCGGAAGTGGCGGTCAAGGACGTTGATACGTCGGGCCTCCCGAAGAACACGAAGTGGCGCGAGACGGACGAGACTCTGTACCGCTTCGACGATCGTCCCCCGGACGAGATCTTCGTGGACGACTTCGAGCCGAAGGACCCGAACAACACGGACCTGTACGACTACGTCAAGAACAACAAGGACTCCGCGTTCGTCTCGACGACGACGAAGGAAAAGCCGGTGCCGTTCTACGGTCAGGATTACGTCTACGAGATCGATGCGCCGGGCGGAATCGATGTCAACAAGACCTTCGGGGGGAACAGCCCCCATCCCGGAGAAAGTGAGATCGCTTTCCCCGGCGGGATCGATTCGAAGTACATCAAGGGCGGCTGGAAGCTCAATCCGGACGGCAGCAGGAGCGGCGAATTCATAGAGAACCCGTACTACGAGTCGCCGGAGGAGCGGGGAGAGGACTGACAGCCGCCGCGCAGCATCGGCTGCCGCTCACCACCGGGTCGTGGGATTCCCACGGCCCGGTGGGCTTTTTTCGGCCTTTGGCGCGATCAGCCCTGGGCCCTGAGATGGGTCCGCAGGCCCTTCGGTTTGGGTCTCGCGCGTACGTACTCTGCCGACGTAGTCGCCAAGGCTGGTGGAGGAGTTCGCGTTGTTGAACACAAGAGACCTGCGCTGGGAACTGCCACGACAACTGGCCGTGACCCGGGTCCTGCTCTACCTGATGTTCGCGTTGACTCTGCTGGGTGGCATCGATGTCACCAACTCGCTGCTGGAGCTGGGCAGTCACATCACGCCGGCGGTGAGTCTGGCGGCGGTGTACGCGATGGTGCCGGGGTTCGCGGCTGTGGTTCTGGCGCGGCGGTTGTGGACCGGAGGGAAAGCGGTCTGGTTCACGTTGATCGGGCTCCAGGCGTGGCTGCTGGTCGGCAGCGTGGTGAACCTGTACGCGGGTTCGGCGCGGGGGCTCAGCCAACTGCTTTTGCCGGGTGTGTTGTTGGCGTTGGTGAGTGTGGGTGCGAGCCGGGCGTGGTTCGAACTGCCCTTGGAGCAGCGGGCCGTGAGGCGTCGCTGGACTCTTGAGCGGGGTCAGTCGACGGTCGAGTACGTGGGCATGGTCGGTCTGGTCGCGCTGATCATCGGCACGCTTCTGTTCAGTGGTGTGGCGCCGCAGATATCGGGTGGTCTCCAGACGGCGGTCTGCAACATCCTCGGCGGCGACTGCGAGTCGACGACGGTCGCCGGGGACGGGGGCGACTCCGGCGGGGGCGACAGCGGGGGCGGGAACTCCGGCGGGGGTGGTGATTCCGGCGGGGGCGACAGCGGGGGCGGGAACTCCGGCGGTGGGAACAGCGGTGGCGGTGGTGACTCCGGCGGAGGCGATGACACCGGCGGTGGTGGGAATTCCGGCGGTGGCGATGATTCCGGTGGTGGGAGTAACGGGGGCGGTTCGTCTTCCGGTGGTGGTTCTTCCAGCGGTGGTGGTGACTCCGGGGGCGACTCGGACGGTGATGATTCCGGTGGTGGGAGCAACGGCGGCAGCTCGTCCTCCGGTGGTGGTTCATCGTCGGGTGGTGGTTCGTCTTCGGGCGGCAGCTCGTCGTCCGGTGGCAGCTCGTCCAGCGGTGGTTCGGACAGCGGCGGCGGTGACTCCGGTGGTTCGTCCTCGGGTGGTGGTTCATCGTCGTCCGGTGGTTCGTCCAACGGCGGTTCGGACAGCGGAGGCGGCTCCTCTTCCGGCGGCGGCTCGTCGTCCGGTGGTGGTTCCTCCTCGGGCGGTGGTTCGTCCAGCGGCGGTTCGGACAGCGGCGGTGGTTCGTCGTCC
>NZ_JBITIB010000004.1:104490-319523 GCF_044458565.1 Streptomyces sp. NPDC050433
GGTCGTCCGGTGGTGGTTCCTCCTCGGGCGGTGGTTCGTCGTCCGGTGGTGGTTCCTCCTCGGGCGGTGGTTCGTCGTCCGGTGGTGGTTCCTCCTCGGGCGGTGGTTCGTCGTCCGGTGGTGGTTCCTCCTCCGGCGGTGGTTCGTCCTCCGGTGGTGGTTCCTCCTCCGGCGGTGGTTCGTCCTCCGGTGGCGGCTCCTCCTCCGGCGGTGGCTCGTCTTCAAGTGGTGGTTCGTCGTCCAGCGGTGGCTCGAGTGGCGGCAAGGTCGAGTGCAACCCCACGGGGGCCGGCTCTCAGTGGGGCCTGACCGGCTGCAAGGAGGTCGATGACGACGACAAGGACAACGACAAGGACGACAAGGACAAGGACAACGACGAAGACGACAACGACGAAGACGACAAGGACGACAAGAAGGTCGAGTGCAACCCCACCGGCGCCGGGTCTCAGTGGGGCCTGACCGGCTGCAAGGAGGTCGATGACGACGACAAGGACAAGGACGAAGACCAGGACGAAGACGAAGACGACAAGGACAAGTGCCCGGACGGCAGCCAGGTCGCCTACTTCGGCAGTGTGACCACCGGCGCGGCCGGTGCCGGTCGCTACACCCTCGCGTCGGCCTCGGTGGGCGCGGGCGTTACGTACGCGGCGCCCGGTGGACCCCCCTCCCCGGTGGAGCTGGCGAACGCGATGTCCAGCGCCGCGATCGCCGGCGTCGACACGTACCAGGACATCGAGAACCAGCTCAGCAACGCCCTCGGGCTCACCGATCCGCCGCCTCCGCCGATCAAGGACGATCCCGACCCCCCGAAGGACAAGCCCGAGCCGAAGCCGAAGCCTCCGCACCTTCGCGGTTGCCCGGTGAACAAGACCCCGATGAACGTCCTGGACGACATCCCGAAGTACGGCGACGTCGACCGGAACACCTGGGGGGAGCAGGTCGAGGAAGAAGCCCAGAAGCACGAGCTGACGAAGGACTTCACCAAGGAAGACGCGCTCATCGTCGCCGACTACACGGGTTCCTGGGCCGAGGACGCGAACAAGTACCTGCGCGGTCATCCCGTACCCGGCAGCCGGGCGAAGTCGGTGCCGAAGTTCATCGAGAAGATGGACACCGCGTTGGACCATCTGCCGCCCGTCGAGGGGACGTTCCACCGGGGCACGTTCATGCCGGACGAGATGCTGGAGAGGTTCGCCAACGGTGACGAGGTCGAGATGCCCGAGTACCTCAGCACGTCGAGCGACCCGGCGAAGGCCGACCGCGCGGCCGAGAACGCGAAGGCGAACGGTCGGGAGGGCGAGAACGTCGTCATGGAGATCACCACGGACAACGGCCGCAACATCGACCCTCTCTCCCGCTATCGGGGCAGGGAGTCGGAGGTCCTCATCCCGCGTGGCGGCAAGTTCGTGAAGACGGGCGAGACGACGAAGATGATCGGTGGCAAGGAGTACAAGGTCATCCAGGTGAAGCAGGTCGGCTGAGCCACACGCGTACGGCCCTGTGCGGTGACCGGTGAAGGTCACCGCACAGGGCCGGTGTCATGCCGTCAGGTGCTCTCGGTGGAGCAGGTGAAGCAGGTGGATCAGTAGGCGTAGCTGGTGTTTCCGCCGAGGGAGGCAGCTACCTTCGTCACGGCCGGGTCGGTGTTGAGCATGTGGAACGACTGCGGCATGGTCGACGCGGTGTTGCTGCCGCCGACCTGGCGCTCCGCGCTCTGGCCCCAGGCGAAGACGTCCTCGCCGAAGATCGCGATGCCGTGCTTGGCGCCGGCCGCGACCTGCTGGGCGCCTTCCAGGCGGGGGATGTCGATCGGAGTCGAACGGTTGGTGAACGTCTTGGCGTCCTTGGTGGCCGGGTCGGCCTCAAGGAGCTGGTTGTTCTGGTTGTTGCCCCAGCCCCAGACCTGACCCTCGCTGCCCATGGCGTAGTTGTGGTTGGCGCCGGCGTCGATGTCGCTGACGTTCTCGATCCGGTCGACGTCGACCGGGACGACGCTGCTCCGCGTGGAGGAGTTGCCGAGCTGGCCCGACTCGTTGCGGCCCCAGGACTTGACGGTCTTGTCGGCGGTCAGGGCCAGCGCGTGGTGGCAGCCCGCGTCGATCTCGGTGACGTTCCGCAGGCCCTCGATCTCGCGGGGCTTGGAGCTGGTGGTGCGGTCGCCGCTGGCGAGCTGGCCGTAGACGCCGCGGCCCCAGGCGTACACCTTGCCGGCCTCCGTCAGCGCGAGGCTGAAGTCGCAGCCGGCCGAGACCTGCTTGACCTTGGGCATGCCCTTGACGACGTTCGGGAGGACGCGGGTGTCACCCGTGCGGTTGTTGCCGAGCTGGCCGTAGTTGTTCTCGCCCCACGAGTAGACCTTGCCCTGCTCGTCCACGGCGAGCGCGTGCTGGCCGCCGGCGGCGATGTCCTTGATGTCGGTCAGGCGCGACACGGCGGCGGGGGAGTTGCGGTTGGTACGGCCGCCGTTGCCGAGCTGGCCGGACGAGTTGTGGCCCCAGGCCTTCACGGTCCGGTCGGCGAGAGCGAGCGCGAAGGAGTCGTCCTCGGAGGTGCCGCCGGCGGAGATCCGGTCGACGTCGCCACGGGCGAGGGAGGAGACGGGCACCGGGACGAAGCTGTCCTTGGCGGCACCGTTGCCGAGTTGGCCGACGCGGCCCGCGCCCCAGCTCAGAACGGACGGGTTGTCCTCGGCGGGCGCGGGCGCGGCCGAGACCGAGGCCAGCGGGGTGACTGCGAGACCGGCGGTGAGGGCGGCGGTCAGGAGGGCGCGACTACGGCGCATGTGGAAGTCCTCTCGTGAAGGTGCGGTGCCCGTCTTCGTCGGGACCGCACCTGATCATCGATTCGCTCGTTGGCCACTTTCCGAGGCGCGACCGGTCGCCCACCCGGATGGTCCCGAACAGCGACCCGAACGGCGTGCAGGCGGGGGCCGGGTGGCCGGGGCGTACGGCCGTCGGGGGTGGGTGCTCGGGCCGACTGTCAGTGGTCGATGTCATAGTCGATGGCAGTTGACGGGGAACTGGTTCACGGGGGTTCGACGAGCGATGACGCACGACATGGGGACACGTCTGGCCGCAGGGCTGGCGCCGACGGGGACGGCAGGTGGGCCGACGACCGCGGAGGAGATCACCGCGCGTCGCTACACCCATCCGCTGCTGGGAGCGCGGCCCGTCGTGCGGCTGACGGGGCAGGCGGTCGCGCCCGTCGAGGACCGGCTGTTGGCCGAGGCCGGCTTCTCCGCGCCGGACGCGGGGGAGCCCGTGGCGGCAGGGAATCGCCCGCCGCTCCGCTATCCGGCCTGGGCGCTGGTCCATGACCCTCACCACTCCGGGGTCGCGCTGGACGCGGGTGCCGAGATGGCGCGGGCCGGGCAGCTCGTGGCTCCCCGGCCGGGGCCCGCGCTGGAGAGGTTCCACCGGATCGCGGGGGCGCTTCCCGATGACCATCTGCCGCCGTTCTGGGAGGAGGTGGGCCGGCTGTTCATCGCCGCCGGGCGGGACAAGCAGGGCGCGATGATGTTCGGCCGGGCGCGGGCCGCCGACCGGCACACCGCCTTGGGCGTCGATCCGGCCGGGCGGCATGCGGTGTTCCTGGAGTTCGCGCTGGCCGGAGCCCTGTCGGCCAAGGACATCAACACGTATGTCGACGAGCTGTACCAGCGGCCCGACCCGGTGGAGGCGTATCGCGATCTGCGGGAGCTGGTCCTGCGCCGGACGGTGGGCGGGCTCGCGCCGTGGTCCGGTGTGCTGAAACAGATCGGCACGCTCGCCGGGGTGGCGGGGCTGGAGAAGGTCACTGAGCAACGGGTGCTGCTGGAGAGCCTGGTGGACACGCCGGCGCTGTGGCGGGCGGCGGACAGTTTCTGGAAGACACAGCGCAAGCTGCTGATGCCCGTGATCGCCGCCTCCCCGGCGCTGAAGGAGCGGCTGCTGTGGCGGCTGACCGAGGTGCCGCCCTCGGCGATGGACGACTGGTGGTGCGACCTGCTCGGCGAGACCGGGGCTCTCGACCAGCTGTCCCGTGATGCGGGGAAGTGGCTGTCCGCGATGCTCGGCCGGTACGGCGATGTGTCGTCTCCCTCGGTCCCCGAGGGGTTGCTGGGGCTGCTGCCCCGGCTGGCGGAGCGTGTCCGGAAGGCCGATACGCCGGTACGGTTCCGGCCCGGTGCCTTCGAGGAGTACTGCCGCATCGACGCCGTCGCGCTGCTCCGCTGCCTGGACGCGCGAATCCCGCTGGCGGACCCCGGCCCGAAGACGTACGTGCGGAACTGGCAGGAGTTCGCTCCCAAGGACCTGCGGACGCTGATCGATGACGAACGGTTCGGGCCGGTGCTGATGCGGTCCGTGCCGAGCGGAGGCGACGAGTTCCGCAAGCTGTGGGGGAAGAGGGGGCTCCGGCCCGCCCTGAGCGCGAACGTCGACAGCAATGTCCGGCGGGCGGGGTCGCGCGGCCTGGGGGAGGCGACCCACGCGCTTCGCTGGATGGAGGAGAACCTCCGTGGGGACATGCTGAAAGATTCGCCCGGCCTGCACGACCGGATCGCAGCGCTCGACATGGTGACGCCCCTGACCAGGACGCTGCGCGCGGGCATCCTGGACGAGCTGGGATGGGCCGCCCTGGACGAGGCCGCCGCCGAAGTGAGGGGCAAAGACTCCTGGTGCCGGGCGAGCTGGCCCGCGCTGACCGTCCACAACCGTCAGAAGGCCATCGCGATCGGGCCCGGTGGCCGGATGGCGGAGCACCGGCTGCGGGTGCCGCTCCGAGACGCCACCAAGTTCCACCACACACCTCAGGTGTACTTCTCCGACGGGCAGTTCCTCGTCCTGCACTATGTCAACGGCATGCAGGGGCACTACTGGTCGGACGTGCCGGGCGAGATCTTCGACGTAAGGCCGGGGATGTGGAAGTCGCTCTACCACGAACCACCCCAGCACGGTTACACGTTCATGGCGCCGAGCGGCCGGCGGTTCATGGGGCACGCCGTCCTCGACTCCGGCGAGAGGCGGGTCGGCCCGGACGGCCATATGTTCCATGACGGCCGGGACTTCTGGTGGCACGCCACGGACGGCCTGGAATCGCGGGTGCACCGGGTCGACCTGGTGACCGGCGATCTCGCCGAGGCCGGCCTGCCGGAGTTCTTCGACCCGGCCCTGCTCGGTCAGGACGAGGAGTGGGACTTCGAGTCCTCGTCCTTCGCCCCTCTGCCGTACGGCGTCAAACGCTCACCCCTGGGCAGCGACGGCACCCATGTCGGCCTGCGGGTCGTCAGGGACAGGGTGACCGACCGGGTCCGCTACCACCGTGTCGACGGTGTCGAAGGCACGCTCGACGGGGACGGAATGACGGCTGTCTGGGGTCTGCTGGACGTACCGGGCACGGAGAAGCGGCTCCTGCTCAGCGGCGGTGTCAGCAGATACAGCCCGGTGGTCGCCCGCGACGCCGAAACGGGAGAGATCTACTGGCAGGCCGAACGGAGGAACGACGGCTATACGTACAGCGACCCCGACCCGATGACTGCCGGGACACAGCTCATCCCGCCGCCCGCCTTCTGGCACTTCCTCACCCCGCGCGACCCTGCCGGATCGGGGGCTCTGCGGGAGATGACCGAGGACACCGTGCGGGGTCTGCTGAAGGCCGCGGCCACCTCGGAGGAGGCGCTGCGGACCGCCGTCCGCAGGCTCCTGCCCGAGGTCGGCCATCCGCTGCTCGTACGGGGCGTCGTCGGATGCGTCCAGGCGGCCACCGCGCTCCTTGCCGAACGGAACAAGATCCTTACCCGGCTCAAGCGGCCACGCCTCGCACGGATCAAGGTGACGGACGAGGACCTGGGCGGGGCGCTGGCGGGGCTGGTCAGTCAGTACAACAGCGGCTACCGGGGCACGGCGAAACAGATCGAGCTGACCACGGCGTTCTTCGCCGGCGCGATCGACGCGAAGGTCGCGATGGAAGGCTGGCTGGACAACTGGAGCACCTTCGACTGGACCGAGCTTCCCGGCCGGATCGGCGGGCTCGCGTTCCGTGCGGTCAGTGCCGTCACCAGTGCCGAGCACAGCCGGGCGCTGGCTCGGCTGCTGAGGTTCTGGGCGCTGTCGCCGCTGGCCGAACCGGGCCTGCGGCGCGGCCTGTTGGACGGTGAGCAGCGAGCCGCGCTGTCCGACGAGAACGGCAACGGCGTGGTGATGCCGCTGGACATCACGATGCTCCACGGCGCCTGGGGGAGGTCCCACAGCGATGCCGCCCGGAGCCTCGCGGTGTGTCTCCAGCGGGGGACCGGGCCGGCACCGGCGGGTCTCCTCGATGTCCGGGAGGTGCCCGAGGGCTGGGCCACACCCGAGCGGCTGCACCTGCTGGTGGACGAACTGGAACACCGCGGCCCTGTCCCCTTCGACCCGGCCGCGGCCCGCCGGCTCTCCGGGGCTACCGGCCTCGACCAGACGGCGGCGGCCCTGCTCCTGGCGGGCCTCCCGTACATCGCGAACGACGAGCGCAACTTCCTGCCGCCGGAGACCCGTAAGGCGCTGGGCCTGAAGGTGGCGGAGGCCGCCGCCGCCCGCGACTGGTTCCGTCGCGTACCGGAGGCGGCCCGGCTGGAGGTCTACGACGCGGCGATGCCCGACGACCCGGCCGAGTTGTGGGACCAGGCCGCGACGGCGGAGCGGCTGGCGGCGGCGTGGGAGGAGACGGAGACAGGTGTCTGACCCGGGCCCGGTGTCGTGAACGCCAGGGCGGCGAAGCGTTCGCCGATGCGGCGGTGGGTGGGGGCGTCCGGGTGGAGTTCGTCAGGGAGGGGGAGTTCGGCGTAGTCCGCCTCGCCGTACAGCTCGCGGCCGTCCAGGTAGTGCAGGTTCGGGTCCTCGGCCGCCCGCTGCCGGACGATCCGGGCCAGCTCGTCCCGGATGACGTTCAGCGTCAGCTTCCCGCCGTCGCGCTCCGCCGGGTCGCCCGCGGCCAGGAACCGCAGTCGGCCCTCGCTGATGGCGGAGAAGTCCGGGGCGCTGGGGCCGGGGGTGTCCTCGTGGATGGGGCACAGGATCGGCGAGACGACCAGCAGCGGTGCCGTGGGGTGTCCCTCGCGGATCGTGTCGAGGAACCCGTGGACGGCCGTAGTGAAGGCGCGCAGACGCATCAGGTCGACGTTGACCAGGTTGATGCCGAGCTTGACGCTGATCAGGTCGGCCGGGGTGTCCCGCATCGTGCGTGCGGTGAACGGGTCGAGCAGGGCGCTGCCGCCCAGGCCCAGGTTGATCAGGTCCACGCCGCCGAGGGAGGCGGCGAGCGCGGGCCAGGTCGTGGTGGGGCTTGCGGCGTCGGAACCCTGGCTGATCGAACTGCCGTGATGCAGCCACACCTTGCGGCCCCGGTCCGGTACGGGCTCGACGGGGGCGTCGGTGCGCAGGGCGACGAGTTCGGTGCTCTCGTTGTGCGGCAGCCAGACCTCGATGTCCTTCTCGCCGTCGGGCAGTTCGCCGAAGCGGAGGGTGCCGGGCTGTCCCGGCTGCTGCTCGCTGGTCCCGGCCGTCATGTCGATGGTCAGGATGTTGCCGCCCGCCACGGAGCCGTGGCCGGCCGGCCGGCCGTCGACGAGAAGGTCGTACAGCCCGTCGGGGCGGGGCGGGGCGCCCACGTAGACCCGCTTGGTGGGCAGCGCGTCCAGCTCGATGGCGGTGGCGCGGGTGCGGAACCGGAGCCGTACGCCGGAGGGTTGGGCCTCCACCATCGCCAACTGCGGGTCGCTGTTCTGGGCGCGGGCCCAGGCGGGCAGCCGGTGGGGGAGGACACCGTGCGCGGTGTGCTCCAACTCGATGGCGCCGCGCAGGATGTCGGCGGTGATGGGTGTGGTGGTCCACTGATGCTGGGTGCTCATGGTCTCTGCCTATGCGTCCTGTTCTTCGTTGTCTGCGATGGGCCAGGTCCGTAGGAGCGCGTCGAGGCGGTCCACGATCCACACCCAGGTCTCGTCGGAGTCCGGTGAGCTGTGGCTGAAGCCGCCGGCCGTCTCCAGGCTGATGTAGCCGTGGAAGACGCTGCCCAGGAGCCGTACGGCGTGTGTCTGGTCCGGCTCCGTCAGGTCGTACCCACGGAGGATCGCCCGCGTCATCTGCGCATGCCGGGGGCCGGCGCTGGCAGCGGCGGTCTCCGGGTCGAGCGTCAGCCGGGCGGCGGTGTAGCGGCCGGGGTGCTCGCGGGCGTAGTCGCGGTAGACGTTCGCGAACGCGCCCAGGGCGTCCTTCCCCGCCCGCCCGGCGAGCGCGGTGGCGAGCCTGTCGGCCATCTCCTCCAGCGAGAGCAGCGCGATCCGGGTCTTCAGGTCCTGGGAGCTCTTGAGGTGCGAGTAGAGGCTGGCGACCTTGACGTCGAACTGCCGGGCCAGCGCCGAGACGGTCACCTGCTCGAACCCGACCTCGTCGGCCAACTCGGCGCCCGCCCGGACGAGGCGTTCGGTGGTGAGTCCTGCGCGGGGTGACATGGGGCTCCTTCCGTCTACCTGAATCGATTATGCATTCACCTAAGGCCTATAGGCAAATCCGTAATTGATTCAGGCGCAGGTCGTGAAGAACCGGGTGCGATCTGGATCTGAAGGTGGGCGGCGGGCGCGAGGTGCCGCGTGCGGTGCGGAAGGAGCGGATCACCGCCAAGGCGGACCGGCTGGTGGCCGCCGGGGCGACGGTGTCGCGGGTGATGGACGAGCCGTCGATGGACTACTTCGGGATCGTGCTGCGGGACCCGGAGGGGAACGAGTTCTGTGTGGGGTGACACCGCCGCTTGAGTCTCTAGCCGCCCTTCGTGTACGTCACCGACTCGCCCCCCGTCGTTGACGTCCGGCGCAGGCGGCCGTCCGGGAGGATCGTCAGTTCCGATGCAGCGCCCGGCCGGCAGGAGGACATCGGGCGGCCCGTCGTGACCGTCGACGGGCCGATCCGCAGCGGGCCGGACGACGGCGCCTCGTCGAGTTCCGCCTCGAACACGCAGTGGTACGTGCCGCCTGTCTCGGTCGGGCCTTCCCCCGTCAGTACGAGGACGGTGTCGCCCACCTCGCCCTGTCTGATGGAGAGTTCGCGCGTGCTGAGCCCCGCCTCGCCGTCGATGGTGCCGGACCAGGCGCCGAGGTACTTCTTCGGTACGTCGCCCGCACCGGCCTTCTCCGTGTCCGACGGGGAGGGGGTCTCGGCGGCCGGTGGTGTGTCCGTACCGCCGTCCGTTTCCGCCTCCTCGGACTGGGGGGTGCTGTTGTCGGGCGAGTTGTCCGCCTGGTTGTGAGCCCCGTCGTCCTTCTTCTCGCTGCCGCTGTCCATGAACGCGTACACCGAACCGCCCGCGCCCAGCGCGACGACCAGTGCGACGGCGATCAGCGCGACCGTGCCGCGTGCGCTGCGGCGCGGCGGTTCGGGCTGCGGGACGGGGTAGCCGTAGCCGGCGGGCGGCGGCGGGCCGTACGGGGGTGTCGCGCCCCACGGGGGGAGCGGGGGCCGGCCGGGCTGCGGGTAGCCGTACGGCTGGGGCGGCTGGGGCAGTTGGGCGGGCGGAGGCGCCTGCTCCGGAGGCGGGGGCGGGGGCGAGGACGGCGTGCCGACCCTCGTCGCCATGTGGTGCACGCCGCCCTCGCCGGGGCCACCCGGCGGCGGAGGCCCCGGCTCGGGCGCCGGCTCCGGCGGCTTCGAGAACGCCAGTTCCGTACGCGCTCCCGGCTCCTCGTGATCCAGCAAATGCACCGCGTCGCTGCCCAGTTGGGCCAGCAGCGCGCCGGGCAGCCAGGGCTCGTCGTCGTCCGGTTCGCCCACCCGCGCCAGGATCTGCGCCGGGGTCGGGCGCTCCGCCGGGTCCTTCTTCAGGCAGTCGCCCACCAACTCCCGCAGCCCCTCCGGGAGTTCGGACAGGTCCGGCTCCTCCTGCGCGATACGGAACATCAGCAGGTGCACGGCGGTGTCGGCCGCGCCGAACGGCAGCCGCCCCGTCGCCGCGTACGCGAGCACCGAGCCCAGGCAGAACACGTCGCACGCGGGCGTGACCGGGGTGCCGCGCACCTGCTCCGGCGCCATGAAACCGGGCGACCCGACCATCCCGCCGGTCCGGGTCAGCCCGGCGTCGGTGACCGACTCCAGCGCGCGGGCTATGCCGAAGTCGATGACCTTCGGGCCCTCGATGGTGACAAGGACGTTGGACGGCTTGAGGTCGCGGTGGATCAGGCCCGCGGTGTGGATGTCCTGGAGGGCGTGGGCGAGACCCGAGCCGAGTATCCGTACCGAGCGGGCGGGCAGCGGCCCGTGCGGGCCCGAGACGACGGCGCTGAGCGAGGGCCCGGCCACGTACCCCGTCGCGACCCACGGCACCGCGGCCTCGGTGTTCGCGTCGAGAACCGGCGCCGTCCACGCGCCGCCGACCCGCCGGGCCGCGGCGACCTCCAGCCGGAACCTGTTGCGGAACTCGTCCTGTTCGGCGAGTTCCTTGCGTACGAGCTTCACCGCGACCGTACGGCCCCGGTCCGAACGCGCCAGGAAGACCTGCCCCATGCCCCCCGCACCGAGGCGTGCCAGCAACCGGTACGCGCCGATGCGCTGTGGATCTCCCGCAGCCAGATTCTCCATGGCCGTACGGCCCTCCCCCAGATGCCCAAGCCCGTCGGGGCGAGGATAGTGCCGCTGTCGTCGCCCTGCGCGGTCACGGGGAAACCGGGAGTCAGCCGACAGGCCCTAGTCGTGCTCGATCGCGTCCAGCGCCCGCGACAGCCGCTCCAGCACCCGTACGGTCTCGGCGAAGCCCTCCGCCCCCAACTCCCCGGCCAGGCGCACCGCGAGGGCCGCGTGGCCGGGTGTGATCTCGTGGATCGCCGCGCGGCCCTTCTCGGTCGGGGTGAGCAGCTTCGCCCGTCGGTGGGCGGGGTTCGGCTCGTACGCCGCCAGTCCCCGCTCGACCAGCAGATCCGCGATCCGCTGCACGCTCTGCCGGGTGATGCCCATCTCGCGGGCGATCCCGGAGACGGGCAGCGGCTGCGGCAGTACGGCTCCGAGGACCTGCCACCAGGCCGCCGTCAGGCCCGCCGGGGCGGCCAACTCATCCGCCACGGAGAGGAATTGGCCGTTGAGCCGGAAGACGCCGAGTGCGCTCCTGCTGAGCAGTTCCGGCGCGCCGGCCCGTGCCGGGGTACTGACCTGCCCCTGCTCGCTCATGAGTTGAGGACCTCGAAGGCGCTCGCGTCCGAGTTCTTGAACAGCCGGTACCAGGCGTCCAGCTTCTCGCCCTCGTACACACCGAGCAGCGCGAAGATCTCGCGGGCGAACGCGACCGGCTCGGTCGGGCCGGCCGTGATCAGGTTGCCGTCGGTGACCGCGTCGGCGTCGCGGTAGTGCTTGCCGCCCTGATAGCCGGTGGCGTCCAGGTAGTAGCTGACGGCGCTGGTGTGCGCCCGGTCGTCCAGCAGACCCTCGCGGGCCAGCCCCGCCGTGGCGCCACAGATCGCGGCCACGGGCAGGCCCAGGCCGAGGAACCGCCGGGCGGCGCGGGCGAACGGCGCCAGGTCGTCCCCGGTGTCCCAGAGATCGGCGCCCGGCAGGATGAGCACCGCCGTGTCACGGGGCTCGCCCAGCCGGTCGAGCGCGATGTCGGGCTGGACGTGCAGTCCGCCCATGGTGGTGACGGGCTCGGTGGTGGGGCCGACGGTCCGCACGGTGAAGCCGTTGCGGGCGAGGTGCGCGGTGGCGTACCCGGTCTCCCAGTCGGCGAGGGTGTCGTACACGGCGAGGTAAACGGTTCTGCCGGTCATGGTGGCCTCCTCGGCAGTTCGACTATGACAGCAGTCTGTCATGACGACAGCATGCTGTCAAAAATGGGAGGCGACACCCTGCCGAGTCCCACCGCCCACACCAGACAGGATGGTCATTTCGCCTCCCACCCGCCCCTCTCTACGCTCGCCCTATGACCCCTCATCGCGACCTCGTAGACCCCCGCGCCGGCGCCGCCGTCAAGGCCGCCGACCGCGCCCATGTCTTCCACTCCTGGTCCGCGCAGGACCTGATCGACCCGCTCGCCGTCGCCGGCGCCGAGGGCTCGTACTTCTGGGACTACGACGGCCACCGCTACCTCGACTTCACCAGCGGCCTCGTCTTCGCCAACATCGGCTATCAGCACCCCGCCGTCGTGGCCGCGATCCAGGAGCAGGCGGCCCGGCTCAGCACCTTCGCGCCCGCCTTCGCCATCGACGTACGCTCCGAGGCCGCACGCCTCATCGCCGAGCGCACCCCCGGCGACCTGGACAAGGTCTTCTTCACCAACGGCGGCGCCGAGGCCTCCGAGAACGCCGTACGGATGGCCCGCCTGCACACCGGCCGCCCCAAGGTGCTCTCCGCCTACCGCTCGTACCACGGCTCCACCACCACCGCGATCAACCTGACCGGCGACCCGCGCCGCTGGGCGTCCGACTCCGGCAGTGCGGGCGTGGTGCGCTTCTGGGCGCCGTTCCTCTACCGCTCGCCCTTCTACGCCACCACCGAGGCCGAGGAGTGCGCCCGCGCGCTGGAGCACCTGGAGGCGACCATCGCCTTCGAGGGGCCGGCGACCGTCGCCGCGATCGTCCTGGAGACGATCCCCGGCACAGCGGGCATCATGACGCCGCCGCCCGGATACCTCGCGGGCGTACGGGAGTTGTGCGACCGGCACGGCATCGTCTTCATCCTGGACGAGGTGATGACGGGCTTCGGCCGCACCGGGGCGTGGTTCGCCGCCGACCACTTCGACGTCGTGCCCGACCTGCTGACCTTCGCGAAGGGCGTCAACTCCGGCTACGTACCGCTCGGCGGCGTCGCGATCTCCGCCGCCATCGCGGACACCTTCGCGACCCGCCCCTACCCCGGCGGCCTCACCTACTCCGGCCACCCGCTCGCCTGCGCGGCGGCCGTCGCGACGCTGCGCGTGATGGCCGACGAGAAGATCGTCGAGCACGCGGCGCTCATCGGCGAGACGGTCCTCGGCCCCGGCCTGCGCGAGCTGGCCGGCCGCCACCCGTCGGTGGGGGAGGTGCGCGGGCAGGGCGTGTTCTGGGCGCTCGACCTCGTACGGGACAGGGAGACGCGCGAGCCGCTGGTGCCGTACAACGCGACGGGGGACGCGAACGCGCCGATGGCCGCGTTCGCCGCCGCGTGCAAGAAGGGCGGGCTGTGGCCGTTCGTGAACATGAACCGTACGCATGCCGTCCCGCCCTGCACCATCACCGAGGCGGAGGCGAAGGAAGGCCTGGCGATCCTGGACGCGGCGCTGGAGGTGGCCGACCAGCACACGGTCTGACCGCCGAGCACACGGTCTGACCGCCGAGCCGGTGCCCGGGCCCCTCCCCGTCCCTGGCTTAAGGTGTGCGAAGCCGGACGAGGGGACGAACACCAATGCCCGCCAGCGGAGCTGTGACCCGCAACACCCTGCGGCAACAGATCGCGGAAGCACTGCGTGACGAGGTGCTGGCGGGGCGTTTGCTGCCGGGCGAGGGGTTCACCGTCAAGCACATCGCCGAGCAGTACGGCGTGTCGGCGACCCCCGTCAGGGAGGCCCTGGTGGACCTGGCCGCGCAGGGGCTGCTCGACTCCGACCAGCACCGGGGCTTCCACGTCCACCGGTTCAGCGTCGACGACTTCCGCGCGATGATCGACGCGCGCTCGCTGATCACGGAGGGCGTGTTCCGCCGTGCCATGGTGCAGGGCACCAGACGGGTGGACTCCGAGGCGCTGGTGTCGGTACGGCGCCGCGCCGAGGAGGCCGCGCGGGCGGCCAAGGGCGGGGACCTGGACATCCTGATCGGGTACGACCTGCGGTTCTGGCGGGAGCTGTCCGCGCTCGTGGCGAATCAGTACATCTGCGACTTCCTCGACCAGCTGCGGGTGCAGGCATGGGTGTTCTCCGTGCCGTTCCTGCGCGGTGACGGTGCCCGCCGCGACTGGCTGTGGAACGGGTACGGGCAGCTCGTCGACGCGATCACGCTCGGCGACGCGAAGGCCGCGCGGGCGGTCGTCGACGACTGCCACACGCACTCGCTGGAGTGGGCGGACCAGCTGGAGCAGGCGCAGGCGCAGGGGTCCGGGTCGAGGCCGGGGCCGGGCTCGGGGCGTCCGCGGAGGTGAGCGGGTACGTGGCGAGTGGACGTACGGGATCGGGCGCGGGCGCGGAATCGGGCGCGGAATCAGGCGCGGACGCGACACCCGGCATATCGCGTATCACCGGCAGCGCGGACACGGCGGCGGACCTGACCGTCGTCGTCCCCGCGTACAACGAGGAACACCGGCTGGGCCCCACCCTCGACGCGATCCGCGCGCACCTGCGCGCCGCCCCGGAGCGCTGGGGCGACTGGGAGCTGATCGTCGTGGACGACGGCTCGACGGACGGCACCGCGGCGGTCGCGGCGCGGGCGGCGTCGGAAGACCCCCGCGTCCATGTGCTGACGAGCACCGAGAACCGCGGCAAGGGGCACGCGCTACGGCTGGGCGTCCTGGCGTCGTACGGCAGGCGGGTGCTGGTCACGGACGCGGATCTGGCGACGCCGATAGCGGAACTGGACACGCTGGACGCGCTGCTGTCGGCGAGCGCGAGCGCCGGCGACAGCGCCGACGACGACAAACACAACGACAAGCACAACGACACGTCCGCGTACGAGCCCGCCGCCGCGATAGGCTCCCGCGCCCTCCCCGGCTCCCGCGTCGAGGTGCACCAACGCCCCCTTCGCGAATGCCTCGGCCGGCTCGGCAACCGCCTCATCCGGCTCGTCGCCGTCCGCGGCATACGCGACACCCAGTGCGGCTTCAAGCTCTACGACGGCGACAAGGCGCGCGCCGCCTTCGCCGCCTCCCGCCTCGACGGCTGGGGCATAGACGTCGAGATCCTGCGCCACTTCCGCCGCGCCGGCTGGCCCGTCGCCGAGGTGCCGGTGCGCTGGTCGCACCAGAGCGGGTCGAAGGTGCGGCCGGCGGACTACGGGCGTGTACTGCTGGAACTTCTGCGGCTACGCACCCGCGTACGCCCCTTCGACCTCGCCGTCGCCGGCGTCTTCGTCCTCGCGTCCGTCCTCCTCTACAAGGGCCTGTGGGCGGACCTGGACCGCGCGTATCTCGCCGACTCGATGCAGGACCAGAACCAGTGGGAGTGGTTCTTCGGGGTCACCGCGGACAACGTCGCGCATCTGCGCAACCCGCTCTTCACCACGTATCAGGGCCATCCCGACGGCGTGAACCTGATGGCGAACACGGTCATGCTCGGCCTGTCCGTCCCCCTGACGCCCGTCACGCTCCTCCTCGGGCCGACGGTGACGTGGGCGCTGGTCCTCACGTTCGGCCTGGCGGCGACGGCCGTCGCCTGGTACTGGCTGTTCGTACGCCGCGTCACCCGCGCCCGGCCGGCGGCGGCGCTCGGCGCGGCGCTGGCGGCATTCGCGCCGCCGATGATGTCGCACGGCACCGCGCACCCGAACTTCCTCGTGCTCTTCGTGATCCCGCTGATCGTCGACCGGGCGCTGTCCCTCTGCGAAGGGCGACGTGTCGTCCGCGACGGTGTGCTGCTCGGCCTCTTCGCGGCGTACCAGATCTTCCTCGGTGAGGAAGCGCTGCTGCTCGCCACGATGGGGATGCTGATCTTCGCGCTGGCGTACGCGCTGGCGCGCCCCGACGTCGCGCGCGCCGCGCTGCGACCGCTGCTGCGCGGGCTCGGCGTGGCGCTGGCGGTGTGTCTGCCACTGGTGGCGTTCCCGCTGTACTGGCAGTTCTTCGGCCCGCAGAGCTACCACAGCGTCCTGCACGGCGACAACGCCGGCAACAGCCCGCTCGCCTTCCTGGAGTTCTCGGGCCGCGCGCTGCTCGGCGACGAGGCGCGCGCCGACACCCTCGCGATGAACCGAACCGAGCAGAACGCCTTCTACGGCTGGCCGTTGACCGCGTTCGTCTTCGGGGTCGTGGTGTGGCTGGGGCGTTCGGCGCTGGTGAAGGCGCTGACGGCCACGGTGCTGGTGGCCGCGCTGCTGTCGCTGGGGCAGAAGATCCGTATCCCGTTCACGGACGTGGTGCTGCCGGGGCCGTGGCGTGCGCTGGCGCATCAGCCGCTCTTCGAGTCGGTGATCGAGTCGCGGGTCGCGATGATCTGCGCCCCGGCGCTCGGCGTCCTGATCGCCCTCGCGGCGGAACGGATCGCGGACCTCGAACCGCGTACGCACCGGGCGGTGGGACTGGTCGCGATCGCCGCCGCGCTGCTGCCGATCCTGCCGACGCCGCAGCCGGTGCGGGAGCGCGCGGAGGTGCCGCGGTTCATCACGGACGGCATGTACCGGGACTACGTCGCCGAGGGCGAGAGCGTCGTCCCCGTACCCCTGCCGAGCCCGGCCGAGGCGGACGCGCTGCACTGGCAGTCGGCCACGGGCTTCGGCTTCTCCGTGCCCGGCGGCTACTTCAACGGGCCCTGGGGCCCGGACCGGATGGGCATCTACGGCGCGTCCCCGCGCTACACCTCCAACCTGTTGAGCGACGTCCGTTACGGCGGCCGGATCCCGGACATCGGCCCGAGTTGGCGCGCGCAGGCCAAGCTCGACCTGGCGTTCTGGAAGGCGGGCGTGGTGGTGCTGGCGCCGCAGGACAACGAGGCGGCGCTGTACGAGGTCATGACGAAACTGCTGGGGCGGCCGGGGGAGCGGTTGGGGGGCGCGTGGGTATGGGATATGCCAAGAGCGAGTTGAGGGCGGCCGGCGCAGGTCGTGCTGGTCGTCTTCGCTGATCGCGTTCGCCGCATTACGCTGACCCGACGGTCGGGTTCGTACGTACATGTACGAACATGACAGAAGTAGCTGGAACCCGACGGAATCCGTTCGAACTCGTTGGAGAGCGAGCCTCCCTTGGCCTGTGACCTGTGGTTGGTCCCCCTCGTCGACGTGCTGTGCCACAGCCCCGACAACCCCTTCGCCGAAGAGATCGCCGTCTACGACAAAGCACTCGGCGACGCCGGGCTGCCGTCCGTCCCCGTCTTCGCCTACATGCCCGGTCTCTCCGGTGATGTCGCACCCGTCGCCGGCTTCGACTACGACGCGCTGCACTTCCTGCGCCGGGCGTATCTGCTCCAGATGTGCGGCCTGGCGGTGACGCCGGTGGGCGAACTGGGCGGTGACTACGAGCAGTTGCTGGAGATGTTCGAGGCCACGGCCCAGCAGTCGCATCTGGTCTGGCACTACGACCACGCGGGCGCGTACGTGCCCGTGGACTACGCGTCCCCGCTCTCCAACGAGGAACTCCTCGCGGGCGGCGGCCCGCTGGGCTCGACCCAGGGACTGCTGCGCGAGCTGGAGCTGGTGGCCCGCTCGATCGGCATCGACCCGACCAACCCCCCGGCCGCCCCGGCCCCGCCGGGGGGCCCGACATCCCTGGAGGAACCGGCGGGCCCGATCCCGTACGACGACAGCCCGTTCGCCCGCGAACGCCACGTCTGGCTGGGCCTGCACGCGGCGGCGACCCGGAGCCTGGGCCAGGGCTCCATGATCATCTTCAGCTGACCCGCCGGCGCGGGGGCGGGCCCGGTCTACGGACCCGCCCCCGCAGCCAAGTACGCGCTGGTCGAAGGCGGTTGATCGGTTGGCGCCACCGCGGGTGCTACGGGCGCCACGGGCGACGACGCGTCATTGGGGCAGGGGCATAGGGGCAAGGGGCTACCGCACATCCGGTGGTCGCTGCCGGGGCATGTTCGGGCGGGTGCCCGGTGGGAGCGGGAAGCGGCCCGGTGGGAAACCGGCGCCGTCCGGCCGCGCCGTACCGCCCACGCCTCCCGTACTCCCCATGCCCCCCATCGCCGGCGACTGCGTCACCAGCGGCGCGGGCCCGGCCCGGTGCTCCACCATCCAGTCCGCCGTCTCCGCCCGTACCAGCTCCGTGACGTCCTCCGCGAACCTCCGCAGCACCCCCAGGCACCGCTCCGCCGCCTCGCTCGCCGTGCCGTCCGCCGGGCCGAGCACCTCTCGTACGCACTCGGACGCCCAGTCGTACTGGAGCGCCTGCAACCGCCGCTCCACCGCCTGCGCCGTCGCGACATTCCGCAGCCAGCCGGACGTCACCCCGAAATACCGGTCGCAGCCCAGACAGGCCGCGGCGAACAGCAGTGACAGATACCCCCAGCCGGTAGCCGTCCCGCCCAGCACGGCCGTCAGGTCCAGCAGCGGCAGCGCCGCGCCCGCGACCGCGCCGAGCGCCGTCGCGGCCCGCAGGGCGCGGGCGCAGCGGCGCTTGCGTACGCGCTGCGCGCGGTAGCGGGCGACGGTGCGCAGCGCACTCGCCTCGGCCCACCGGTACAGCTCGTCGAGCCGCCGCGCGGGCTCGCTCCAGTCCCCGGCGGGAAAGGCCCCGGCGGGGAAGGCCCCGGCGGGGAAGGTCCCGGAGACGGCCCCCCACGGCGCGCTCCCCGGGGCCCCCGGCCCCGCCGCACCCCCGCTCCCGTTCACACTCCCCGGCGCACCCCGCGCGCCCTCGTCCGGGGCCGGCCCCCCAGGCTGCATGTCCGGCTGGCTCACGGGGCTCCTCTGCGCAACGGCATCACTGAGTGGAAGATGGAAACGTGGAACGTAAAGGTGGATACGAACACGTACCGCACTTCCTACCGCCGAATGGTGGGGCCCGCGCCCGAAATCCGGGCGCTTGCACCGCGCGGGCCCCGTGATCAGGTAGAGGAGCCGGGCACTCTCACCCGAAAGAGTTCGTTCCTGTGGGGTAGGGCGGCCTGCTTGGTGACCACGTAGGCTCGACCTGCCGATCAACCGACGTCGATTTGCCAGGAGTGACCGTGATTCCCGGTGGTGGCCAGCCCAACATGCAGGAGATCCTCCAGCAGGCCCAGAAGATGCAGCAGGACCTCGCGGCGGCCCAGGAAGAACTGGCCGCGACCGAGGTCGACGGTCAGTCGGGCGGCGGTCTCGTGAAGGCCACCGTCAACGGTTCCGGGGAGCTGCGCGGCCTCGTCATCGACCCCAAGGCGGTCGACCCCGACGACACGGAGACGCTGGCCGACCTCGTCATCGCCGCCGTCCACGCGGCGAACGAGAACGCGCAGCAGCTCCAGCAGGAGAAGCTCGGCCCGCTGGCCCAGGGCCTCGGCGGGATGCCGGGTCTGCCCTTCTAGCGGGGCGCCCCAGCAACTACGGTACGAGCAAGACGTATAGACGTATACGAGAGGCAGTCCGTTGTACGAAGGCGTGGTCCAGGACCTCATCGACGAGTTGGGCAGGCTGCCCGGCGTCGGTCCCAAGAGCGCGCAGCGGATCGCCTTCCATGTCCTCCAGTCCGAACCGACCGACGTCCGCCGCCTCGCGCACGCCCTGCTCGAAGTGAAGGACAAGGTCCGCTTCTGTGCGGTGTGCGGCAACGTGGCGCAGGAGGAGCGGTGCGGCATCTGCCGCGACGCCCGGCGCGACCTGACGGTGATCTGTGTCGTCGAGGAGCCCAAGGACGTCGTCGCCATCGAGCGCACCCGCGAGTTCCGCGGCAAGTACCACGTACTCGGCGGCGCGATCAGCCCCATCGAGGGCGTGGGCCCCGACGACCTGCGGATCCGCGAGCTGCTGGCCCGTCTCGCCGACGGTACGGTCACCGAACTGATCCTGGCGACCGACCCCAACCTGGAGGGCGAGGCCACGGCCACGTATCTCGCACGCATGATCAAACCGATGGGCCTGAAGGTCACGCGCCTTGCCAGCGGTCTGCCCGTGGGGGGCGACCTGGAATATGCCGACGAGGTCACGCTGGGGCGTGCCTTCGAGGGGAGACGACTTCTCGATGTCTGACGCTACGCTGCACTCCACCACGCAGGACCCGGACGACTTCGCGGTCCAGATCGCCGATCAGGTCGAGAGTTTCATCGTCGCGGTCACGGAGGTCGCGAAGGGCGACGAACCGGACAGCGCCGTCCCCTTCCTGCTCCTGGAGGTCTCCCAACTGCTCCTGGCCGGCGGCCGGCTGGGCGCGCACGAGGACATCCTCCCCGACGAGCGGTACGAGCCCGACCTGGGCCCGGAGCCGGACGTCGACGACCTGCGCGAGCGCTTCGCGGCGATCCTTGAGCCGATCGACGTGTACTCGGAGGTCTTCGACCCGTACGAGCCCCGCAAGGCGCCGGTCCCGTGCCGTATCTCCGACGACCTGGCCAACGTCGTGGCGGACCTGCGCCACGGCATGGCGCACTACCGCGCGGGCCGGACGACCGAGGCGCTGTGGTGGTGGCAGTTCTCGTACTTCTCCAACTGGGGCTCCACGGCCTCGGCATCACTCCGCGCCCTCCAGTCCCTGGTGGCCCACGTCCGCCTCGACCAGCCCCTCCCGGCCCTCGACGGCCTGGACACGGACCAGGACCTGGGCGAGGACGCACTGGCGGAGGAGGCGGGCAGGGTGATGGCGGAGGAACTGGGCACCTTGGGCATGCGCCCGGTCGCGGACCCGGCGTAGGGGGTCACTCGCGGGGGCCGCTCCTGTCGTAATAGCCGAGTTCGAGGTAGCGGGTGCGGCTGCTCCAGTCGCCGAGGTCGGGTGTGTTGGCCAGGACGTCGTGCCACGGCTGGCCCGGGTCGCCGGGGCGCTCGGCCCGGAGCCGCACCCCCGACCGCGCCTCGGACTCGCGAACCGGCTCCCGGAACCCGACGGAGAACATCCCGGCGAGCTGATGCACGGCGATAAAGCTGGCCAGGCCGCCCTCGGGGTCCGTACGGTCCGGGCGCTCGGTGATGGCGTGCCACAGGATGTACATGTTCGGCAGCCGCACCTGGGGCTGGAAGCGGTAGACGAGCCGCTCCAGCCTGATCGATCCGATACCCGGCAGCTGAAGCCGCGACAGCGGAACAACCTCACGCGCACCGCCGGTCCAGGTCAGCGTCTTGTTGCGCCCCAGGTAGCCGGGCTCGCTGAAGACCGTGACGTAAAGGTGCTCCGGCCGATCAGTCCGCCGGTTGTGCAGCATGCCGGCGCCGACGACGGCACCACCCACGGAGGCCAAGCCCGTCAGAAGGATTCTGGTCTTACGTTTCATCGGAACGCGACACCTCGCTTCTGACGGTACGGGCGCCTCCATCATGCGCCAGCAACGGCAGTTGATCTACCGTCAGGCCCCGATGAGCCGGGACGGCCGACGAGCGGCCCGAGTTGTTGGTGTCATGAGTCTTGACAGTGGTGTTCGATGGAGTGGACCCTCTCAGGCATTAGATCGATCCAAGGGCACGAACGGCGAGCTCACGGCCGGAAAAGTGCCCTTTGGAACGCTCTAATGAACGTGCATGGCCCTGTGCAAGTCCGCCTGCCCCGGAGACCGCAATGTCGCGCTCCACCAGCAGTTCCTCGGCCAAGGGCGGCCCCGCGACCCTCGCCATGGTCGCCGGCCGCGCCGGGGTCTCCCCGCAGACCGTGTCCAACGCGCTCAACTCGCCGGACCTGCTGCGTCCGGAGACCCTGGAGCGGGTTCTTCGGGCGATCGACGAGATGGGCTACCGGCCGAGCCGCGCCGCCCAGACGTTGCGCACCCGCTCCAGCAAGCTCATCGGCTACGGCATCCTGCCCGCCCCGCCCGGCACCACGGCCCTGGTTCTGGACCGGTTTCTGCACGCTCTGTCCGAGGCCGCGGACGAGGCCGGTTACCGCATCCTGCTGTTCGCCGCGCCGGCCGGCGGTGCGAGCCTGCGGGGCCACGAGGAACTGCTCGCCCAGCACGCTGTCGACGGGTTCGTGCTCAGTGACACCGACGAGCGAAGCGTTCCGCGCCAGGCGTGGCTGGCCAAGCGGGGCGTGCCGTTCGTGGGCTTCGGCCGGATGTGGTCGGCACGGCAGATCGGTGACTGGGTCGATGTGGACGGCGCCTTGGGCACGGACGCGGCGGTGGAGCATCTGATCGCGCTCGGGCACCACGACATCGGCTTCCTGGGCTGGCAGCGCGGCTCCGGCGTCGGTGACGACCGCGCCAAGGGCTGGCAGAGGGCCATGCGGCGGCACGGACTGCGGACCCGTAGCCGACGGGCGCAGAGCGCCGACGACGTCGAAGAGGCGCGCACCGCGGTCAAACCGCTGCTGGACGCGGGCGTCACCGCCGTGGTGGCGGCCAGCGACACACTCGCGCTCGGCTGCTACAACGCCCTGCGCGAGCGGGGGGCCGCTCCGGGCCGGGACGTCGCCGTGACCGGCTTCGACGACTCGCCGATCGCCGCCATCCTCTCTCCCGGTCTGACCACGCTCGCCCAGCCTCTGGAGGCGGTCGGCCGGGAGTGCGTACGGCTGTTGCAGAACCGGATCTCCGACCCCGACGTACCACCCGAACGGATCCTGCTGGAGCCGTCCCTCGTCATCCGCGACAGCGCGCCCGCGCCGGACGCCTGAACTCCCGTTCCCCCGTTCCCTCTTCGGCACTTCTCTCTCAGCAGTACGTCGTTCGTCCCCTGTCCGGGCGCGGACTCCGAGCCACCCGAAACGAGCCGCAGCCACCACCTCGAATGATCCACGGAGGAATTCATGGCCACCCGTACGTCCGCTCCCGCCCTCATAGCCACCAGGCCGACCAGGCCGGCAGCGACAGCGAAGTCCCACCGCACCAGAGTGCTTCAGTGCTCGGCCACGCTTGTCGCCGCCGGGCTCGTCCTCACCGCCTGCGGCTCGTCCGACGACGGCGGCTCCGGCTCCGGGCAGGCCGGGAGTACGTCGTTCGAGGGGCGCGGCCCCATCACGTACGTGGCCGGCAAGGACACCACCGGCTCCGTCCAGCCGGTGCTCGACCGCTGGAACAAGCTGCACCCGAAGGAGAAGGTCACCTTCATCCAGCTCCCGACCGACGCCGACGCGCAGCGTCAGCAGATGATCCAGAACGCGGAGACGAAGTCCGACGCGTACTCGGTCCTCTCCCTGGACGTCGTGTGGACCTCGGAGTTCGCCGCCCACCAGTGGATCGACAAGCTGCCCGAGAAGCAGTTCCCGCTCGACAAGATGCTGAAGCCGGTGGTGGCCACGGGGCAGTACCGCGACGGCCTGTACTCGGTCCCGGTCTCGGCGGACGGCGGACTGCTGTACTCCCGCACCGACCTTCTGAAGAAGGCCGGCGTCGCCGAGCCGCCGGCGACCTGGGCGGAGATGAAGTCCGCCTGTGCCAAGGTCAAGAAGCTGCCCGAGGCCAAGGACATGTCCTGCTACGGCGGTCAGCTCCAGAAGTACGAGGGCCTGACCGTGAACTTCTCCGAGGTCGTGAACTCGGCGGGCGGCATCGTCACCGACGAGAACGGCAAGCCGGACGTCGACACCCCCGAGGCCAGGAAGGGCCTGGACTTCCTCGCCGATTCCGTCAAGGACGGGACGATTCCCAAGGAAGGCATCACCTATCTGGAGGAGGACAGCCGTCAGGCGTTCCAGTCCGGCAAGCTGATCTTCCTGCGCAACTGGCCGTACGTGTACTCCCTGGCCGAGAAGAGCGAGGTCGCGGGGAAGTTCGGGGTCTCGCCGCTGCCCGGTCTGAACGGGCCCGGCTCCTCCAGCCTGGGCGGTCACAACGTGGCCGTGTCGTCGTACGCCAAGAACAAGGCCACGGCCCTGGACTTCGCGAAGTTCTTCAGCAACGAGGAGAACGCGGGCACGTTCCTCAAGGAGGCCTCCCTCGCCCCGCCGTACGGCGCCCTGTACGACGACAAGGCGCTGGTCGGGCAGTATCCGTACCTGCCGGTGCTCAAGGAGTCGATCCTGCGTGCCGTGCCGCGTCCGCAGGTCGTGCAGTACGGCGATGTGACCTCGAAGATCCAGCAGGAGGCGTACGCCGCGCTGACCGGCGACAAGAGCAGCGCGCAGGCGCTGAAGGACCTCCAGAAGGACCTGGAGAAGGCCGCGGCCCAGTGAGGCGCACGCCGGTGGAGCGCCGGGGCAGGAAGGGACGGGCGACCGGGGGCTCGGCGCGGATGGCGGCGCTGTTGGTGTCCCCGACGATGCTGGTGCTGACGATCGTCGTGCTCTACCCGACCCTCATGGCGCTCAGCGAGTCGCTGTACGGGCCGAAGGGCCTGGACCCGAAGACCGGGTTCATGAACGCCACCGAGCCGTACGTCGGGCTGCAGAACTACGCCGACATCTTCGGCGAGGCCGGAGAGCGGTTCTGGAACGCCTTCTGGAACACCACGTTCTTCACCGTCGTCACGGTCGGTCTGGAGACACTGATCGGGGTGGCGATGGCCCTGATCATGCACAAGGCGTTCCGGGGCCGCGCCCTGCTGCGGGCCGGCATCCTGATTCCCTGGGCCGTGCCGACCGCCATCTCCGCCCTGCTCTGGCGGTGGATCTTCAACAGCAACGGCGTCGCCAACTCCCTCATCGGCCAGCAGGTCCTGTGGACCACCGAGGGCTTCCAGGCCAAGGCCGCGGTCATCATCGCCGAGGTGTGGAAGACCGCCCCCTTCATCGGCCTGCTGGTCCTGGCCGGCCTCCAGGTGATCTCGAAGGAGGTCTACGAGGCGGCCCGCATCGACGGAGCGAGCCGGTGGCGCCAGTTCTGGCACATCACCCTGCCGCTGGTGAAGCCCGCGCTGCTGGTGGCGGTGCTGTTCCGCTGCATGGACGCGCTGCGGATGTTCGACCTGCCGTACATCCTCATCGGCGCGCAGAAGAACTCGGTGGAGACCCTGTCGATGCTCGCCCAGAACGAGGCGTCCAACGTCCGCTTCGGACCGGCCTCCGCCTACGCGGTGATCCTGTTCCTCTATGTCTTCCTCATCGCCCTGGCGTTCGTCCGGCTGCTCGGCGCCGATCTCGTCGGCGACGCCGGTGGCAAACGTACGAGGAGAAGCAGACGACGGCGGATGCCGGCGCCGCGCGGCGCGGAGGTGACGGCATGACCATTCCGGCGAAATGGCGCAACGCGCCGATGTACGTGGGCGTCGCCGTAGTGGTGGCGTACTGCCTGGCTCCCTTCTACTGGATGCTCGTCTCCAGCCTGCGACGTACCTCGGACATCTTCAGCACCTCGCTGATCCCCTCCCCGGTGTCCTTCGAGAACTACCGGGCGGTGTTCGAACCGTCCCAGGGGTTCACCCGCGCCCTGCTCAACAGCTTGATCGTCGCCGGCGTCACCACCGCACTGGCGCTGCTGCTGGCCACGTTCACCGCGTATGCGATGGCCCGGCTGGAGTTCCGGTTCAAGCGGCTGATCCTCACGCTGATCATCGCCACCTCGATGTTCCCCGTGGTGTCGATCGTCGTCCCGCTGCTGAAGCTGTTCACGGACATCGGCTGGATCAACACCTATCAGTCCATGATCGTGCCCAGCATGTCCTTGACGCTGCCGCTGGCGGTGTGGAACCTGACCACGTTCTTCCGGCAGATGCCCGACGAGCTGGAACAGGCCGCCATGGTCGACGGCTGCACCCGGGGCCAGGCGTTCCGCAAGATCATTATTCCGCTCGCCGCGCCGGGCCTCTTCACCACCGCGATCATCGTCTTCATCTGTGCCTGGAACGAGTTCCTCATCGCCCTGTCGATGACCAACAAACCCGGCATGCAGACCGCGACGGTCGCCATCTCGAAGTTCACCGGCGCCACGGAGTACGACACGCCGTTCGGCAGCCAGATGGCAGCGGGCGTCCTCGTCACGATCCCACTGGTGATCATGGTGCTGCTCTTCCAGCGCCGTATCGTCGCCGGACTCACCTCCGGCTCGGCGAAGTGACATTGGGCGCCCCGCCACCCGCCCCCAACGCGCAAGGAGAACACCGCAGTTATGACCAGCACCGCAGCACCGTGGTGGCGCGACGCCGTCATCTACCAGGTCTACATCCGCAGCTTCGCCGACTCGAACGGCGACGGCGTCGGCGACATCGCCGGCATCCGTTCCCGTCTGCCGTATCTCAAGTCGCTCGGCGTCGACGCGCTCTGGATCAACCCGTGGTACAAGTCGCCGATGGCTGACCACGGTTACGACGTGGCCGACTACCGCGAGATCGACCCGCTGTTCGGCACGGTGGCCGAGGCCGAGCAACTCATCGAGGAGGCACACCGGTTGGGGATCCGCGTCATCCCCGACATCGTGCCGAACCACACCTCGGACCAGCACGCCTGGTTCCAGGCGGCCCTGGCGGCCGGACCGGGCAGTCCGGAACGAGAACGGTACGTCTTCCGGCCCGGCCGCGGCCCCGACGGCGCCGAGCCGCCCAACAACTGGCTCTCCGTCTTCGGCGGCCCGGCCTGGACCCGGCTGCCCGACGGCGAGTGGTACCTGCACCTGTTCGCCCCCGAGCAGCCCGACCTCAACTGGCAACACCGCGAGGTCCGGGCGGAGTTCGAGTCGATCCTGCGGTTCTGGTTCAGCCGAGGAGTCGACGGCTTCCGTATCGACGTCGCCCACGGGCTCGTCAAGGACCCCGAACTGCCCGACCTCCCACCCCGCCGGGAACCGGAGAGCGACGGGCCCCGGCAGCATGTCGACCACCCGCACTGGGACCGTGACGAGGTCCACGACATCTTCCGCGCGTGGCGCAAGGTGGCCGACGAGTTCCCCGGCGACCGGACGTTCGTCGCCGAGGCCTGGGCCGACACACCGCAGCGACTCGCCGCCTACGTTCGCGAGGACGGCCTGCACACCGCGTTCAACTTCGACTTCCTGATGTCCAGTTGGGATCCGAAGGCCCTGCGTGCGGTCATCGACGACTCGCTCGCCGTCCTCGGGGCCGTGGGCGCACCGGCCACCTGGGTGCTCTCCAACCACGACGTCGTACGCCACCCCAGCCGGTACGGCCGTATGACGGTCAACCAATGGGTCGCCAACGAGCCCTACCGCCCCGAAGGCCCCCTGGACCTGGACCTGGGCACACGACGCGCCCGGGCGGCGGTCCTGCTGATGCTCGCCCTGCCCGGCGGCGCCTACATCTACCAGGGCGAGGAACTCGGCCTGCCCGAGGTGGAGGACCTGCCCGAGCCGGTCCTCCAGGACCCGATCTGGGAACGCTCCGGACACACCGACCGCGGACGCGACGGCTGCCGGGTCCCCCTCCCCTGGTCGGGGCCGGCCGAGCCGTTCGGCTTCAGCCCCGACGGTGCCGCCGCTCCCTGGCTCCCGCAGCCCGCGGACTGGTCCGAACGCAGCGTGGAAACCCAGAGCGGCGACGAGACCTCCATGCTGGAGCTGTACCGCCGCGCCCTGCGCCTGCGGCGCGAGCACCCCGCTCTCGGCGACGGCACCCTGACCTGGCTGGACACCCCGCCCGGTGTCCTCGCCTTCAGCCGCGCCCCCGGCTTCGTGTGCGCGGTCAACCTCTCGCCCGAGCCCTACCGGCTCCCCGAGCACGCATCGGTCCTGCTGTCCGGCGACCCCGTCGAGAACGGACTGCTGGCACCGGACGACGCGGCGTGGCTCGCGATGTAGGTCCGACCGGCTGCCGAGCGGCTATGCCGGGTACAGCCACGTCAGCGCGGCGAGGCTCTTGTCGAGATAGGGGGCCCGTCCGGTCTCGATGCCGTAGGCCATGTCCTCCAGGACGCCGCACTTGGCGTAGAAGGCGGCACGGGTCCCGATCGCTTCGGCCTGGTGGGCGCCGGTCCGGTAGCTCCGCAGGGCGCTGTGGAGCGCCGTGGCACCGAGGTCGCGGTACAGACGGCCGAAGTCACAGGCCGGATCGCAGATCGCGGCGTCGCTCCAGTCGATGACGCCCGTGAACGTCCAGGTGGCGGCGTCGACGAGAACGTGCTCGATCCCCAGGTCGTTGTGCGAGAACACGAGAGGATGTCCGCCGGCGGGTGGTGGCTCGCCGAGGAACGCCTCGATGGCAGGGCGATGCGCCATCGGCACGTTCGAGACGATCGCGGCGTACGTCTCCGCGGCCTCGTCGAGCCACGCCGCGGCCGGCTGATCCTCGACGTCCACCAACCGCGCCATCGGGCCGACCGGAACCTCGTGCAGCGCGGAGAGCAACTCGCCGAGCCTGGCGGCGGTCACGGCGTCGTGAGCCGCCCGTTGGGGGAGGGGCAGATCGATCACCGGTCGGCCGGGGAGTTTGAAGTAGGCCAGGCAGCCGTGCTCGGCGTCGGCGAAGGCCGGCTCGGGAACGGGCAGCGGTGAGATACGGGCGACGGCGGCGAGCAGGCGAACCTCGCCGCTCACTTCGGCGGTCCGGCGTACCGGATCGGGCTCCTTGCTGAAACGTACGATCAGCTCCCCGTTGACCTCGAAGGCGATGTTGTCCTCGCCTTCACCGAGAAGCACCACGGAGCCGGCCCGGTAGCCGGGCAGCTGCGCGGCCACGATGTCACGTACGAATCCGGCCTGATCGCCGCGCCCGCTGTCCATGGCAGGAGAGTAATGCGCGGGACCGCACTGCCGAGACTTCACCCGTGCTCAGCAACCCGAGTGGCGGTGGACCGGTAACGAGGGCAGAGTGAGTTGCTACCTTCCCCCCACTCTGACCGTCAAGGAGTGAACAGTTGTGAGTGGACAGTTCGAAGCAGTGACCGAGATCGACCGACCGATCGAGGAAGTCTTCGCGTATCTGGCGGAGGGCACGAACGATCCGGAATTCAGTCCCCGCGTACAGACCATCACCAAGGAGCCGGCGGGACCCACGGAGGTCGGCACGGTATTCCGGAGCACGGTGAAGGACGCCGGGATGAAAACCCAGCGCGCGCTACGGATCACCGAGCTGGAAACACCCTCCAGAATCCGCTGGGCCGAAACGTCGAAGAACGTGGTGACGTCACGCGAGGGCGGTTACGACCTGGAGGCGATCTCGGACGGGAGGACACGGGTGCGACTGTTCAACGTCCTGGAGGGCCACGGCATCGGCAAACTGCTGGAGGGATTCGCCCTCAGCGGGGCCCGCAAGGACGCCCCCGCATTCGGCGAGCGCATCAAGAAGGCCGTCGAGTCTGTCCAGGCGCCCTGACCGACTTGAGGTCCAGCTCGAACCACACGTACTTCCCGAACGGCCGCTCGCCCGTACCCCACCGCGACGCGACCGCCTCGACCAGCAGCAGCCCGCACCCGGTCTGGTCGTCGTCGGCCGGATGACGGAGCCGGGGCCGGCGGCGGTTGGCGTCGTGGCACTCCACACGTACGCGGTGCTCGTCTCGCGGTAACCAGCTTCGTCCGGTACGCCGCTACGCGTAGGTCGTGAGGACCGCCATCAGGAACGTTGCTTCGGCGACCAGTTGGATCAGGAGCGCGGTCCCGCGCAGGGCTCGGCGCGGGACGAAGAGGACGGCCAGCCAGGCGACGCCGGCGACCAGGAGGCTTCCCGAGTACACCCAGCCGGGGGTGCTGCCGCAGTTCTCGTTGTAGCCGATGCACCTGGCGGAGTTCTCGGTCGTGAGGGCGAGGATGCCGGCCAGAATCGTCGCGGGCACCAGCAACACGGCCGAGACGGTGGCCCACTTGCGGAGTAGGCGGGTGGCCTCGGCGGTGGTCATGATGGCGTTCATGGTGTCGATCAAAGCGGGCCGGGCCGCCCGTCGAATGAGCCCCGCTACTCAGCCCCCGATGAGTGACATCGCCGCAGGTGGCCCCGGAGCTTGAGCCTCGGGCTCCGAGCCCTCTTTCAGAAGACTGGAAGGGCTTGGGAGGGAACCAACCCCCCTCCCAAGTCCCCCGCTGACGAGGCGATATGACTATCAGTGGTCAGCTTGCGCCGTTGCGTATTGACGGTTTAGCGTTCATGGCATTAAGCGGCCCCGGCAGGTGCACCAACACCAACTCCGGGGCCTGACCAACGAATCGAAAGCAGTCGATCGTGGCTTCCACAGAGCTTAGTGCTGCCCTGCGCGCGCCCGCACACCCCTCGGCCAAGCCCGGCTACGGCAAGCGCTCCGCGCCCGACCAACGCCCGCGTACCGCAGCTGATTTCACACAGCTGCGCCCGAGGGAAGCGGCGATCGCCGCGTACATCGACCGCCTGCCCGAAGGCGCTGCGATCGGCTACAAGCCCCTCGCTGCGAACATCGCCGACTACGGCCAGCAGGCATGCGCCAAGGCGCTCAAGTTCCTGTCGCACGAGGGGCATCTGCGGCTGGTGAAGGAACATCTGTGCACGGCGGACAACAGCTTTCGCTGGGTGACGCGGACCTACTTCTCCCGGACGTCGAGGGACGACGACTGGTGGAAGGCGTACGTGGACAGCCTGCGCGGGATCGACCTCACGGAGCTGGAACGACGGCAGCGCGGCGCGGCGCCGACGGGGGAGCCCGTACGGGAACCCGAGCCCGCCCCCGCCGCACCCGCACGGCCCGCCGCGCTCCAGGAGCCTTCCGCCGCGTACCGAGCCCTCGCCCGCCTGGGGCGTACCGAACCTCGTATGACCCTGTCCGCCACCGAGTGCGCCGCGCTCGAACCGCTCGCCGCGCAGTGGCTGGAGCGCGGCGCGACGGCGGACCACCTGACCCGTTCGCTGACCGGCGGGCTGCCGCACCCCTTGCACAGCCCCGGCGCGATCGCCCGCAAACGACTGGAGACCAAGATGCCGCCCGAGCCGTACGAGGCCCCGGAGTACATCACCCGAGCCGTGATGGTCTGCATGGGCTGTGAGCAGCCCGAGAACGTCGTGACGTTGATCAAGGGCATGTGCCTCGACTGCAACGAGGAGCTGGAGGCGTACGACGCGGCCGAGGAGACGGGCCTGGTCATCGACGCCATCCCCGACACCTTCCGCGCCGTCCCCGCCAAACAGGAGGTGGCCCGCCGCGCCGACGCCCTGCGCGCGGCGGCCGGCTTCAGAACCCGCCCCATCCCGCGCCCGGCCCACGGTGAACTCGTCCAGACCTACTCGCCCGACGGCGCGGACCTGCTGCGGGCGGCCGAATGAGCGTGCGGCATGGGATGTCCGTCCCGGTTCCGCCACCCAACGGCTGGGGTGGCCCGTGATCTCGGCGATCTGGTCGTAGTCCTCGTCGAAGTCGCCCTGGCCTGGCACAAGTCCACGTACAGCGACTTCGAAGACGCGAGCTGCGTCGAGGTCGCCGCCTGCCCCGCCGCCGTCCACGTCCGGGACTCCAAGGTCACCGACGGGCCTGAACTGGCCGTTGCCGCCCCGGCTTGGGGCGCGTTCGTCTCGTACGCGAGCCGACGCGCCTGAGAGGGCGGCTCAGCCTCAGCTCTCCGTGACAGTCGTCTCCTCGGCGGTCGTGTCCGGCATCTCCATCAGCGACATGATGTGCTGATCCGCCGGAGGCCGGCCCCGTGGCCTCGGCTCTCTCGCCCGTCGACCGGGGGCGACGACATGGCCGCACGGATGCCGAGAAGCGACCGGTCAGGCCACCCTGCGATGAGTTTCCGGCGCGCCCGTCGTCTCCACTCGTGACGACCCACATACGGTTACGCCCCCGGAAGGCAGGTACCACCCATGGCGAAACTCATCCTCACCTCGTTCGTCAGTCTCGACGGCGTCATGCAGGCCCCCGGCGGGCCCCAGGAGGACACCCGCGGCGGGTTCGATCTCGGCGGGTGGAGCTTCCCGTACGGGGACGAGGACTTCATGCGGTTCATCGCCGGTGTCTTCGACCGCGCCGGGGCTTTTCTCCTCGGGCGGTATACGTACGACATCTGGGCCGGATTCTGGCCCAAGGTGACCGACCCCCACGACCCGGTCGCCTCAAGGCTCAACTCCCTTCCCAAATACGTCGTTTCCAATTCCCTTGACGCGGCCGGCGAACCGGCGTGGGCCGGTACCACCGTCATCGGCGGGGATCTTGTCGCGGAGGTCACCGCGCTGAAGGAGCGCACCGAGGGGGAGCTTCAGGTGCACGGGAGCGGGGTGCTCGCGCAGTCGCTCATGGCGCACGATCTGATCGACACGCTCCATCTGCTCGTCTTCCCCGTCGTCCTCGGCAAGGGCCGCCGCCTCTTCGCCGAAGGCGCCGTACCCACCGCGTTCCGGCACACCGGCGCCGAGGTCACGGGTGCGGGCGTTGCGATCCATACGTACGATCTGGCCGGCCGGCCCACCTACGGCTCGTACGTGGATGACCAGCCGCAGGGCGACGCGCGCGGCGACGTGCCCGGCGTGTGACCCGGCCCACGTTCCGGCGCCGTTTCCGCGTGGCTCGCGGGATACCGGGCATGGATGTCCACCGAGCAGCCGCACCGCTCCCGAGGGACCCTCGGAGTGATCAAGGCGTGAGCGGGACATCTCACGATGCGATATACCCGAAGCGGAATGCGGCTGCTCGTTAGACTGAGCCGACCGCAGTGATGAACGACTGCGGCATGACTGATCGAGGAGCGCACGTGGGCCTTGTCGTGCAGAAGTACGGAGGCTCCTCCGTCGCCGATGCCGAAGGCATCAAGCGCGTTGCCAAGAGAATCGTCGATGCCAAGAAGAACGGCCACCAAGTGGTCGTCGTGGTATCCGCGATGGGCGACACGACGGACGAGCTGACCGACCTCGCCGAGCAGGTGTCCCCGATCCCCGCGGGTCGGGAACTGGACATGCTGTTGACCTCGGGAGAGCGGATCTCCATGGCGCTGCTGGCCATGGCGATCAAAAGCCTGGGCCACGAGGCCCAGTCGTTCACCGGCAGCCAGGCCGGTGTCATCACCGACTCGGTCCACAACAAGGCGCGCATCATCGATGTCACGCCCGGCCGTATCCGTACGGCGCTGGACGAGGGCAACATCGCCATCGTCGCCGGATTCCAGGGTGTGTCGGGCGACAAGAAGGACATCACCACGCTCGGCAGGGGCGGCTCGGACACCACGGCCGTCGCCCTCGCCGCCGCGCTGGACGCCGAGGTCTGTGAGATCTACACGGACGTCGACGGAGTCTTCACCGCCGACCCCCGCGTCGTCCCGAAGGCCCGGAAGATCGACTGGATCTCCATCGAGGACATGCTGGAGCTGGCCTCGTCCGGCTCCAAGGTGCTGCTGCACCGCTGCGTCGAGTACGCACGCCGATACAACATCCCGATCCACGTCCGCTCGTCCTTCTCGGGACTGCGCGGCACCTGGGTCAGCAACCAGCCGCAAGGGGACCAGCAGGTGGAGCACGCCATCATCTCCGGAGTCGCCCACGACGTCTCCGAAGCCAAGATCACCGTCGTCGGCGTCCCCGACAAGCCGGGGGAGGCCGCGGCGATCTTCCGTTCCATCGCGAACGCGGAGATCAACATCGACATGGTGGTACAGAACGTGTCCGCCGCGTCCACCGGGCTGACCGACATCTCCTTCACCCTCCCCAAGACCGAGGGCCGCAAGGCCATCGACGCCCTGGAGAAGGCGAAGGGCACGATCGGCTTCGACTCGCTGCGCTACGACGACCAGATTGGCAAGATCTCGCTGGTCGGCGCCGGTATGAAGACGAACCCGGGCGTCACCGCCAGTTTCTTCGAGGCGCTGTCCGACGCGGGCGTGAACATCGAGTTGATCTCGACATCCGAGATCCGTATCTCGGTCGTCACCCGCGCCGACGACGTCAACGAGGCCGTACGCGCCGTGCACACCGCCTTCGGTCTCGACACCGAGTCCGACGAGGCCGTGGTCTACGGAGGCACCGGACGATGAACAGGCGTCGCGGAGGCGCGCGCCGATGAACGGCCGGCCGACGCTCGCGGTCGTAGGCGCGACCGGGGGCGTCGGCGCCGTCATGCTCCAGATCCTGTCGCAGCACGCGGACGTCTGGGGCGAGATCCGCCTTCTCGCCTCGCCCCGCGCGGCCGGCCGCAAGCTGACCGTACGGGGCGAGGAGACCGAGGTCGTGGCGCTCAGCGAGGCCGCGCTCGCCGGGGTGGACGTCGCGGTGTTCCTCGTACCGGACGCGGTGTCCGCCCAGTGGGCACCCGTCGCGGTGTCGCGGGGCGCGGTCGTCGTCGATGTCTCGGCCGCGTTCCGGATGGATCCCGACGTACCGCTCGTGGTCCCCGAGCTGAATCCGCATGCCGTACGGCTCCGTCCGCGCGGCATCGTCGCGAGTCCGGGCTGCGCCACGCTCTCGATGATCGTCGCGGTCGGCTCTCTGCACGCCGAGTTCGGGGTGCGCGAGCTGGTCGTCTCCTCGTACCAGGCGGTCAGCGCGGCGGGAGCGGACGGCGTCGAGACGCTGCGTCGGCAGATGTCGGTCGTGGCGGGTACGGAGCTGGGGACGAACCCCGGCGACGTACGGCGCGCGGTGGGCGACATCGCCGGGCCCTTCGGCGGGCCGCTGGCGCTCAACGTCGTGCCGTGGGCGGGGTCGCTCATGGAGGACGGCTGGTCGTCCGAGGAGATGGCGATCCGCGAGGAGACCCGGAAGGTCCTGGATCTGCCGGACCTGAAGGTCGCGGTGACGTGCGTGCACGTGCCGGTGATCACCGCGCACTCGCTCGCCGTGCACGCGCGCTTCGAGAGCGCCGTAACGGTCGACCGGGCGCACGAGATCCTGGCGACATCGCCGGGCGTGGTGCTGTTCGACAATCCGGCGGCGGGGGACTTCCCGACACCGGCGGACGTGGTGGGGACCGACCCGACGTGGGTGGGGCGGGTACGGCGGGCGCTGGACGACGAGCGGGCGCTGGAGCTGTTCGTGTGCGGCGACAACCTCCGTAAGGGCGCGGCGCTCAACTGTGCGCAGATCGCGGAGGCCGTGGCCGGGGAATTCACCGGGATGCGGCCCTAGGAACCGCTCCACCACGACTGGCTGACCCTATGTAGAGTCTGTGAACAACCTGTGAGCAAATCGCCGGTCTGGGCCACTTGAACTGGGGTGTTCCGGTGGCAGACGATGCTGACTCGACTTTCTGCAACCGCTGGTTGGCCGGAAGCGTCTAAGCGGTCGCCCCTCTGTGGTGCCGTGGGCAAATGGGGCATGTGGGGGAGATCGGTTACGCATGAGGGCAATTGGTGCATCGTCAAATGCGGCGACGAACGCGTACAACCCTGGGCGGGGGAAGCGTGTCCAACAGGCGTGGCAGAGGTTCTCGATTTCACAGCGGTCGTCCCGGTTCGCGGCACTTCGGTGCGGCCGACCCGTCGCCCCCGCAGGCCCGGCGGTATGCCGGTGATCGCCCCCATGCCCGCGGCGCGCCCGGCATCCGGTATCCCGGACCGGCGCGAGGGCGCTGACGACACGATGGCAGCCGGTACCACCGTCGACCACCTGACCGAGACCTACCGCCAGCACTACCGCTCACTGCTCGGCCTCGCGGCACTGCTCCTGGACGACACGGCCTCCTGTGAGGACGTCGTACAGGAAGCCTTCATTCGCGTGCACTCGGCGCGCAACCGGGTACGCGAACCGGAGAAGACCCTCGCCTATCTGCGCCAGACGGTCGTCAACCTGTCGCGCTCCGCGCTGCGCCGCCGCATCCTCGGGCTCAAGCTGCTGTCGAAGCCGATGCCCGACATGGCGAGCGCCGAGGAGGGCGCGTACGACCTGCTGGAGCGCGACGCGCTGATCAAGGCGATGCGCGGCCTCCAGCGCCGGCAGCGCGAGGTGCTGGTGCTGCGCTACTTCGCGGACATGACGGAGGCGCAGGTCTCCGAGACGCTCGGCATATCCCTGGGCTCGGTGAAGGCGTACGGCTCGCGGGGCATCGCGGCGCTGCGTATCGCCATGGAGGCCACGGCGTGAGCGGCACGGGAGGCGTGGGCGGGTACGAGCACGACCACGGGTACGAGCGTGACAACACGTACGAGCATGACCAGGACCACGAAAGGCCGGAGGGGCCGGACGGTCCGACAAGCGAGTCGACTGGGAATGGAACTGTGAAACACGGGCCGGAAGAAGAACCGGGCGGAGACCTCCACAGCGTGGCCGACGGCAGCGGCCCCCCAGCAGATGTGACCCAGCCGCAGCCCCTCGCGGCGCTCTTCGGCGGAGCGACTGGTGACGACGACGGCATCGCCGACGAGTTGGCGCTGCGCCGGCTCCTGCACGGCGCCGTCCAGGAGATAGAGCCCTCCGACGGAGCCCTCGACCACCTGCGCAGAGCCGTGCCCGCGAGACGCGCGCGCAAGCGCCAGGCCTTCGTCGGCGTCGCGGCGGCGGCGCTGCTGATCAGTACCGCGGTGCCCGCCTTCGTGCATGTCGCCAACACCGCCAGCTCCGCCGAGGACAATTCTTTCAACGTGGGCCACGGGGAGCAGGTGCACGGCGGCACCGGCTCCGACGGGGCCCCGCGAGACGGTGAGTCGGAGGGGACCAGCCCTTCCGACACCACGGAAAGCGGTCCGGACGGCTCGGGCGACAAGGACACGCCGGAGACGAGCGTCGGCGGGACCACGGGCGGTACGACCGGTGGCATCGGCAGGGACCCGGAGAGCAGCTTCACCAGCTCCACCGCGACCTGCGACGCCAGCCAGCTCGTCGTCATCTCGGCCGAGTCGGGCGAACCGCAGGCCGACGGCACGGTCTACGGCAAGTTCCGCATCTCCAACGTCTCCGGCACCGACTGCTCGGTCAGCGGCCACGGATCCATCGCCTTCGAGGCGGCGGGAGCCGCCGACCCGAACAAGATCGAGGTCCTGGACCACACTCCGGGCGACCCCGCGAGCGACCTGCCCGACCCGTCTCAGGAGGCGAGCAGCCTGGTGCTGCCGCCCTCGGGGGCGTACGAGGTGATGTTCGCCTGGGTGCCGACCGACACCTGTCCCAAGGGCGAGCCGTCACCGGACCCCTCGCCCACGGAGGGCGACTCGGGCGGTGCGACGAACGGCACGGGGTCGTCGCCGGTCGAAGCGACGCCGCAGCTCGGCAGCGAGGAGGGGCCCGAGGACAGCGGCAGTATCGACGTCCTGCACACCCCGGAGTCCGGCTCGGCGTCGGCGGAGACGACGACGATCGACAACGCGTGCGCGGGCAAGATCTACCGGACGGGCGTGCTGGAAGCGTCGTAAACGGCGCGGTGGCGCGTGGTCCCGTACGACGCTACGGCGGCGCTACGCGGCGGTCTCCAGCCCCAGCGCACGGTCCCTGATCGCCTCGGTCTCGCGCCGGAACAGCCGGAACCACATGAAGAGCACGAACGCGACGAAGACGAACCACTCGCCCGTGTACCCGAGGTTCTGGAACGCCTTCAGGTCCAGCCCGCTGCCCTGCGGCGCCCGCGCCGGTACGGGAGTCAGCCCGGCCTCCGGCTCGGTGACGGTGACCCACGCGTCGTACACCTCGTACGGTACGAGATTGACCAGCGACGCCCCGCTGATGATGCCGACCTGCCCGCTCGGCAGCCCGCCACGGGAGTCGACGCCGTCGGTGCCCGAGTTCTCCGGCGCCTGAAGCGCGCCGGTCACGCTGACCTCGCCCTTCGGGGCGGGGGGCACGGCCTCGCCGGCCGGCAGCCAGCCGCGTACGACGGGCAGCGCCCGACCGCTCTCGGTCCGCAGGAGCCCGAGCACGTACGAGCCGGACTTGTCGTCCAACTCGCGGTTGGGCACGACGAGTTGGTCCGCGTACGTACCGCTCGCCGTGGCGTGCCGCCCGGAGGTCTCCTGATCGACGGGCAACAACTCGGCGAGCGGCGCGGCGGCCCGCTCACCGGGATCGGGCGCGGCCTCGGCGCTCCGGTGCGAATCGACGCGGTCCTCGAAACGGCCGAGCTGCCAGGTCCCCATGAAGATGCAGAAGGGAATGGCCAGCAGCACGAAGACATTGATGCCCCACCACCGGGGCGTCAGCAGGAACCGGTACACCCCTCTACGGTACGCAGCGCCTGTGCGGGGCCGGGGGGCGGGGGCGGCTCGCCTGGTGGGTGCGACCATCCGCCGGACGGGCTTCCGGCCCTCGGAGACGAGGTGCTACCGGCGGCCTGCCCAGCGGTGTCACGACGCCTGGGCGTCGGTTCCCCCCCCCGTAGCCCTTCGGGCACGGGAGGTGCCCCCGCGTTGTCGTCGGTCGCCCACGTACGACTGCCGGGTCGTCCGCGACGCGGATCCTCCGTCCATCGGCCGTTCCACGGCGGGCGCGAGCCCGCCCCCTTCGAGCGGCCGAAGGTACGTCGCGGACACGCCTCAGGACGGAGCCGCGCCGGGGCCGGTCGCCGCACCGGGTGCTCACCGCCCCGTCCCCCCACCCGCCTACCGCAGGTGCCGCTCCGCGAAGTCCAGTTCCAGGCGGACCTGCTTGATCCGCTCCTCCACCACCAGGGAACCGTGGCCTGCGTCGTACCGGTACACCTCGTGCGTCGCCCCACGCGCCGACAGGCGGTTGACGTAGTTCTCCACCTGCCGGATCGGGCAGCGCGGGTCGTTCAGGCCGGCCGAGATGTAGACCGGCGCGCGTACCGCGTCGACGTACGTCAGCGGTGACGACGCCGCCCAGCGTTCGGGCACCTCCTCCGGCGTACCCCCGAGCAGCGTGCGGTCCATGGACTTCAGGGCCTCCATCTCGTCCTCGTACGCCGTGACGTAGTCCGCCACCGGTACGGCCGCCAGCCCCACCGCCCACGCGTCCGGCTGCGTGCCGATGCCGAGCAGCGTCAGATAGCCGCCCCACGAGCCGCCGGAGAGCACGAGCTTCGCCGGGTCCGCGAGACCGGACGTCACCGCCCACTCGCGTACGGCCGCGATGTCCTCCAGCTCGATCAGACCGATGCGGTGCTTGAGCGCGTCCGTCCATTCGCGGCCGTAACCGGTGGAGCCGCGGTAGTTGACCCGTACGACCGCGTAACCGTGGTCCACCCACGCCGCCGGCCCCGCCGTGAACGAGTCCCGGTCGTGCGCGGTCGGCCCGCCGTGGATCTCGAAGACCGTCGGGAACGGGCCCTTGCCCGCCGGCTGCTGCACCAGCGCGTGGATCGGGCCGCCCGGACCCTCCACCCACAGGTCCGTCACGGGCACGGACTCCGGCGCCTTCGCCCCCGGCGGGTCGAGTACGACCCCGCCCGACGTGGACCGCACCACCGGCGGGTGGGCCGCCGACGACCACAGGTACTCCACCGAGCCGTCGGGCCTGGCCGTCGCCCCCGACACCGTCCCGGCCGGCATCTCCATCTCGGTCAGCTCGCGCGTCGCGAGGTCGTAGCGCCACAGCTCGCTGCGCGCGTCGAAGCTGTGCACGATCAGCAGCGCGGACCCGTCCGGATACCACTCGGCCGATACGTCTCCGGGCAGCTCGATGCCCAGATCGGTCTCCTCGCCGGACTTCACGTCCCACATGATCGGCTCCCAGCGCCCGCGCCGCTGGTGCCCGACGAGCAGGCGGGTGTCACCGTCGACCGGTGCGAAACCGAGGACGGACAGGCCCAGTTCGAGCTGGCCGCCCTTGGTGTCGTCCAGCTCGGCGACCGTCGTGCCGTCGAGACGCACCACGCGCAGCGCGGAGTGCATCGCGTCGCCGTGCTCGGTGTGCTCGACGGCGACGAGCGTCCCGTCGTGCGACAGGTCACCGACGCCGGCCGACTCACGGTGCCGGTAGATCTCGGTCGGGGTGCCGCCGGCGGGGAGGACGAGGATCGTGGAACCGTCCTCGTCGGTCGAGCAGCCGACGACGGCCGTCCCGTCACGGCCGAGCGCGAGGCCGCTGGGGTACGACGGCGCGATGCCGGGCGTCGCGGGCTCGTCGGCGCCGCCGTCTCCGCCGTTTCCACCGTCGAAAGGCTGTCGCTTCCAGACGCCGAACTCGTCGCCGTCGGTGTCGCTGAACCACCAGATCCACCGGCCGTCGGGGGTCAGCACGCCGTCCGTGGTGCCGTTGGGGCGATCGGTGACCTGCCGCTGGGCGCCGGTGGCGCGGTCCCACGCGTACAGCTCGTACGTACCTGTCGCATTGGAAACGAACAGCGCGCGGTCGGGCGCGTCCTCGGCCCACTCGGGCAGCGAGACGCGGGCCGCCCGGAAACGCCGCTCCCAGGCGGGCGCCTCCTCCCGCGCCGACGAGTTGTGCGGCTCGTGATCGTTCTTCTCAGTCATGCGCCCCATTCTGCGTCTTCCGGGCGCACCGACGACGGGCCTTCCGATTCCTCAATAAAACTAGCCGAACGATCGTGCTAATTCCTATCTCGTCACTCGGGGGCTGGGTCACCGGCGAATACTCGGCGACCGTCAAGTCGTCACATACGTACGGGACTTCGTGGTCAGGGGACCGGCGGCGGCAGCAGCGCCGGATCCGTCGCCACGGCCCGCAGCCGGCTGAGGACGGCCTTGGCGGCCTTCGCGTAGCAGCTGAAGTCGTCGTGCAGGACGGACTCGGCGTTGGCGCCTTCGAGGAGCGCCACCAGCTCGAAGGTGAGTTGGGGAACGTCGGTGCCGTCCTCGATCTCACCCGCCTCCTTCGCCTCCTCGATGTTCCGGTTCACGAACGCGACCCAGTCGAGGCGCGCCTGCGCCACGGCGTCATGGACCTTGCCCTCGCGTGCGTCGTACTCGGCCGAGACCGAGTAGAAGAAGCAGCCGCCGGGGAAGACCCGGCTCTCGGAGTAGGTGAGCCACCCGTCGCACAGCCGCCGTACCCGGGCCAGCCCGGCGGGCATGTCGAGAACGGGCTGGACGACATGCTCGACGTACACCTTGGCGGCGGCGCGCACGGTGGCGAGCTGCAACTCCTCCTTGGAGCCGAAGAGGGCGAACACCCCGCTCTTGCTCAGTTCCAGCTCACCGGCCAGCCGACCGAGCGACAGGCCCCCGAGACCTTCGACGGAGGCGGTCCGGACGGTGTGTTTCAGGATCAGCTGGCGCGTCTGGTTTCCGCGCGCGATGCGTCCGTCGGTGCTGGTAGCTGTCACACGCCCAGTGTACTAACCGAACGACCGTGCGGTCATTAGTCGCGTCACCGCTGCCGATGATTACGGCCGTCACCGGAAGTCTCCACAACAACCCCGAAGAAAGGCGTTCCCATGTCAGCGAAGAAGGCCGGCACCCTGCGCGAGATCCTCCAGAGGCACGTGGACGAGGGCCCGCTGCCGGGCGCCGTGGCCATGGTGGCCCGTGGCGACCGCATCGAGGTGGCGGAGGTCGGCGCCGCCGACACCACCGCCGCGACCCCGCTCACCAGGGACTCGATCTTCCGTATCGCCTCGATCACCAAGCCGGTCGTCGCCGCGGCGGTCATGGTGCTGGTGGAGGACGGCCGTATCGCGCTGGACGCCCCGGTCGACGAGTGGCTGCCCGAGCTGGCGTCACCAATGGTCGTACGGACACCCGCCTCCCCCGTGGACGACGTGGTCCCGGCCGTCAGACCGATCACGGCGTTCGACCTGCTCACCTTCCGTTCCGGGCACGGCTTCCCGTCCGACTTCACGCTGCCCGCGGTGTCACCGCTGTTCAGCGAGCTGAAGCAAGGGCCGCCGCAGCCGCAGCACGTCCTGCCGCCCGACGCGTGGATGGCGGCGCTGTCCCGTATCCCGCTGCTGCACCAGCCGGGCGACGCCTGGCTGTACAACATCGGGTCCGACATCCTCGGTGTGCTGATCGCGAGGGTGACGGGCCGGCCGCTGCCGGAGTTCCTGGCGGAGCGGGTCTTCGAACCGCTCGGCATGGTGGACACCGGATTCGCGGTGCCGGCCGGCAAGCGCGACCGGGTGCCGTACTACTACCGGAAGGACGAGGCGGGCGGCCTCGAACCGATCGACGCCCCCGACGGCCAGTGGAGCACGGTGCCCCCGTTCCCGTCCGGTGCCGGCGGCCTGGTCTCGACCCTCGGTGACTGGTACGCCTTCGCCCGGATGCTCCTCGCGGACGGCAAGGCGGGCGACCGGACGCTGCTGTCACCCGACTCCGTCCGGCAGATGACCATGAACCACCTCACCGAGCCCCAGCGCGCCGCGGGCACGCTGTTCCTGGAGGGCCAGGGCTGGGGCTTCGGAGGCTCGGTGGATGTACGGGCCGTCGACCCCTGGAACGTACCCGGCCGCTACGGCTGGGTCGGCGGCACCGGCACGGCGGCCCACATCACACCGTCCACGGGCCAAGTGACCATCCTGCTCACGCAGTTGGAGGCGGAGGGCCCGGTCCCGTCGGCACTGCTGCGGGACTTCTGGCGTTACGGGGCATAACCACCCCTGCCCTGGCCCTGACCTTGGCCTTGGCCCTGGCCCTGGCCCTGCGAGACTGTGCCGATGAGCGAACTGCGCACGCCCCGCGGCGTCCTGGGAGTGGTGGCGTCGGCGGCCGGCGGGGTGGAGTCGCTCCGTACGGGCCTGGTCGAACCGGCGCTGGCCCGCGGCTGGCGGGTGGCGGTCACGCTGACCCCGACCGCGGGCCGCTGGCTCCGGTCGAACGGCGAGTGGGCCCGCCTGGAAGCCCTGACCGGCCTCCCGGTCCGCGACCACCCCCGCCTCCCCACGGACCCCCGCCCACACCCCCCGGTGACCTGCTTCGTGGCGGCCCCGGCGACGGCCAACACCGTGGCCAAGCTCGCCCTGGGCATCGCCGACAACCAGGCCCTCACCCAACTCACCGAGGCCCTGGGCACCCCCAACCTCCCAGTGATCGTTTTCCCCCACATCAACGCGTCCCACGCCCGCCACCCCACCTGGCCCACCCACCTCACCCACCTCGAAGAGGCAGGCGCCCACCTGATCCAGGGCCCCGATCTCTGGCCCCTCCACGAACCCCAGGCGGATCCGCCGCACCGCGAACTCCCGTGGCAGGCAATCCTCAACGCGGCGGACACGGCTGACGCGGAGGACGCGGCGACGACATGAGCGCACGCCCGCGCTCACCCGCCGTTGGTCCGCCCACCGCCGAGCAGATCGGTGCCGCACAGCGCGGCGAGTTCCTTCGCCACAGAGGTCAGCGGGCCCTGCAACTGGGCCAGTTCGGCACGTATGTCGGTGGATCGTTTCCACTGCCGTTCGTGTTCGACCTGGCTCGCGCCGGCGGGGCGGGTGGCCTCGTACTCCTCCAGCGCGGGGTGCCAGGCCGACAGGAAGGGCCGCAGGTGCTGGTTGGCGAGGTTCGCCGCGATGCCTGGCAGGGCGAGGGGGCCGGTCGTCTCTCGGGCCAGGCGGTGAAGCACCTCGCGGGTGGTGGCGAACAGCGAATACAGCGAGGTGAGTGCTTCGCGCAACGAGCCCTGGTCGCCGGTGAGCGGCTGGACTCCGACTCGGGTGACGAGCTCGATCTGGAGATCGAACGCCGCGATTCGCTCGACGGTCCCGGGGAGGCCGGGGGCTTCGGGGACGGCGGCGGGTTCGGCCGTCTGCGGCGTTGCCCGTGCCGACGGCCGGGGGGCGACGGCGGTATGGGCGGGGGCAGGGGGGTGAACCGGGAGTACCAGTGCCAGGGTGTGCAGCAGTATGCGGCGGAGGTCTTCCTGCCGGGCCGTGTCGGTGTCGTGACGGCGTACGGCTCGGGCCAGCAAGGGGTGAATCGTCCAGGACCGTTCCCGCGTGCGGTCCGGACGCAGCGCGCCGTGGCCGAGGAGTGTGTCGACCGCCTCCGCGACGACGGAAGGGATCTCCCAGGGATCGTAGGGGCCGACTGTGGAGAGCACATCCTCCAGGGTGGTTTGTGCGAGCGGCTCCGGACTGGCCGTGGCGAACAGCCGCAGGAGGTCGTCGGAGGAGAGATTCCCGGACAGCGGACTGGACAGGAAGTCCGTCGCGGGCGGGGGGCTTGGGGGAGCGGGGGAAGTGTCCGTACCTCTTTCGCGGCTGAGAGGACGCCGGTTCGTCAGGACGTCCGACTCCGGGGCGTGGAACCGGTTGCGCAGGCGGATGAAATCGCCGTGCTCCGTGAGACCGGCGAGAAGGTCCAGGGCCTGGGGGTGGCCGTCCACGTCACGGACGAGCGACCTCGCGGCGGCGCGTTCCGGATCTCCCTGGGGCGCGCGAAGTGATGTCAGCAGACGATAGCCGTCGGCGTCATTCAGAGGCGGGACGTCGATCGCCTCGGCGAACGAGGAGTAGCGCAGAGACCGCGAGGTGATCAGCGTCGCGCTGAGCAGATGTGGTCCGCGCAGGAGATGGAGGTCATCCGCGGACAGCCCGTCGGGGACCCCGTCAACCACCCACAGGCAGTGGGTGCCGCGTTCCCCCAGGGCGACCGCGAGGTGGCTCAGCAGGCCGGGCAGAGACGTGGCGGGGGGATCGAGCCCGAGTGCGGAGAGCACGGTGTGGACCTGCTCGGTGTAGGCGGCCATGACGTCCGACGGGCGGGACCCGGCGAGCCGGTGCAGGTCGAACCAGAAGATCCCGCCGGGGAAGGCGGAGCTGAAGTGCAGGGCGTACTCCTGGGCGAGCAACGTCTTGCCGATCCCCGGCATGCCGCGCAGTTGGGCCGTACGACCCGCGCCGGCCTGGGCGACCAGCGGGGAACGGTGACGGTGAAGCGCTGTGTGGATACGCCACTGCTCGGCGAGGCGGCCGGTGAAGTGCATCGACCCGGTACGGGCGGGCGCCGGCAGCCAGGGGACGAAGGGCGCGTGGGCCAGATCTCCCATCGGCGTGGTGATCGCGTCGACATGGGCGGCCACGCGTTCCGCGAGCCGGCCGACGGCCTTCTGCACTGTGGGCCAGGGCCAGTGGCGGGCATCACGGAGTTCCATGGGATGCACATGATCGGCCGAGTGCTCGGGGTTGATCACCAGCGTACGGCGGCGTGGGTCCCCCTCGTGCTGCCCACTGAGATAGGCGTAGGTCAGCTCCCACTGACAGGCCCGGCGCTTCGGGTAGTCGGCCGAGTACAGGGCGAGTAGAACCTTCGAACGCGACAGGGCCTCCGTGATCGTGGCCGTGATGGAGCTGAAGTCGTCGACAGCCGTGTCGTCGACGAAGACACGCAGACCGAGGGCCTGTAGTGCGGGCACCAGGACATCGATCTTCTGTACGTCGAAGCGGCTGTAACTGACGAACACATCCCACTCGGCAGGGGACGCGGCAGGAGTCGATGTCTCCATCAACACACCCTCCCTGAGGCGCCGAACGCCAGGCCCTCCGCGTCAGACGCCAGGCACTCCACAACCGGCCTCAGCCACGCAAAACGGCTGGGGGGGGGGTAGGCAGACCTGTCGCGTACGCGAGTCGCGCCGCTTGCTGTCCGGGGCATGGGGATCATCACCGACCCATCATGCGCCACCCCGGGATTCGACCGAACTATCGGCGAGGGTGTTCGGACGTGCGCCCTGTCTCGCCATCGCAGATCGTCCTACGATCGCTACTCCGCGTAAGAGAGGACGTGGCATGGCGGCTGGTGGATCGGCGACCGGCCATGACCCGTGCGCGGGACGTGCTGTGGCTGGGCAGCGTGAAACGGCTTACGTGACCGGCACGACGCCGCCCCCTCGATCCCCCTCGATCCTCGTCGAGGGGGCGGTGACTTTGGCACGGTGACCGGCAGCCCATTACGTGGGGATGGGCTTGACCTTGCTGCAGTTCTTCCACTCCACCCACGGCCGGGCGCCGCCGTTCCTGGGCCCGGTGGCGTAGGTGGGGTTGCCGGTGATCGTCTGATTCTTCTCCTCATGGGTGATGTCGATCCCGAAGAGCTTGAACCCGAGCGTGAACTGCCCGGCGGAGATGCCGAAGCCGATGCCGAGTGAGGCGTTCCACCAGTCGGTGTTGGCGTTGTAGTCGAGCCGGCTGAGCTTTCCCTTCTCGTGCAGCAGCCGCTCCAGCGGGCTCGCGTCGGGGCCCGGAACCTTCGCCGCGTCGGTGGGGGAGGGCAGCGGGTTCTTCGCGGGGTTGCCCTTGCCTCGCAGCCAGTCCTCGACGGTGGTGCTGTCGGCGTCGTTGTCGAGGATGAGTTCGGCGGTCTCCGTGTGTATCTGCGACCGCGTGGATCCGCCGCCGCCACCCACGTCGATCGTCACGGGACCGGCGTTGGCGCCTCCCTCTATCTTGACGCCGCCACCGCCCCCGGCCTCCTCGCTGGTGGTGATCACCAGCTTCTCCGGGCGGTGCTCCTTGCCGTCCTTCTCCTCCTGGTCGTAGGTCGCCGCGTCGTACGTGACTGCCACCTGCTGCATCTTCTCGCCGGTGGCGACCCCGCCCGCGCCGCCGGACCCCTTGACCGTGAAGGTGTAGACGAAGGTGATCTTCCCGGCGTTCGGTCCGGTGTGCGCACGCATGACGACGACGTCCTCGGTCATCGTGCCGTTGGCCACCTCGCCGGATATCTTCCCGAGGTCCTTGGGGCCGTCGCCGGAGTCCTTGCCGCCCTTGCCGCTGCCCTTGAACTTTCCGCCGAAGTTCGCGTTGCCGGAGGCCTCGATGGACGTCTTGGTGATGTCGACGTCCGGTGCCCTCTCCGGCGGCAGGTCGGGCTTCTTCTTGCCCGCGTGGTAGCCGCAGATCATCTGGAGTTCGGACCGTCCGGACCGCGAGTTGCACTCGTCCTGGGCCTTCAGATACTCGGTGAACCGCTTGGCGTCCGCCAGGTTCAGCTCCAGGTCCTTCTGCGGGTCGCCGGTCTTGTTCCCGGAGAAGAGCCACTGGCCGCCGCTGCCGCTGCCCCCCATGTAGGTGCCGCTCAGTTTGGCGCTGCCGCCCCAGTCCTCCAGGCCGCGAATGCCCGCGGAGATACTGGCAGTCACCCCGCCGCCGACTTCGGTGATCCGCTCCAGGGTGACGGTGCCGTCGGACCACTGCTGGAGCTTGACCGTCTCCGAGCTGCTGATCTTGATGAAGAAGATCTGGACGACGACGGTGGTCTTGGTCTGATCCTGCGACAGCAGACACCTCGTGGGCTCGAACGGGTCGCCGTTCGGTACGAAGGGGTCCCCGCCCTCGCCACCGCCCCCGCCGCCCTCTCCCCCGTCGCCACCGTCCGCGTAGTCGCCGGTGGCACAGGCCTCGTCCCCGCTCGTGGGGTGCAGCACCCGGCACACCGCGCTCTTCAGCCCGGTCGTCTCCTGCTCGGGCAGGCTCAGGCCGACGACGGCGGCCACGATCACGGCCACGACCCCGAACACCGCGGCGTACTCCGCACCGCTCTGGCCTCTGTCACGGTGCCGCGGGTCTCTCCATCTACGTTCGTGCGGACGCAACTTCCACCACTGGAACGCACGGGCCTTCCCCACCTGTTCTCCCACCTCACGCTGTCGTCGCCGCCCCCGAGCGCGAGCAGCGTAAGGACAGGTCAGGGCCCATACGGCAGGGTCCACGGACCCAGTTGAGGCGACTGGACGGCCAAACCGGCATGCGTTCATCTCCCGGTCGACCAGCAACTCCGCGTACGCCGCCCGTAGTTCGCCGTAGGTACGAGGGGACGCCTCCGACGACTTGGCCGACGGGCACCCAGGGGCGCTCGGCCGCCCTCAGCAACGGCGGGGCGGGGTCACGCGGTTGGCCCTCGGGACGGGACGGTGGGCCTGCGGGCCCGTGGGCGGCTCGGCGGGGTGACGGGGGCGAGGGGGCGACGGGAAATTCATCGTTCGCTCAACTGAAGCTCAGATCCAGGTAACGATCACGCCAATTGGGCCCAACGCGCCATGAATGGGCCCGAACTTGTGGCGTGCGTCACTAAAGAGCGGGCAAAGGGCATGGTACGACTGCACAACTCCGCTTCCGGATGGACTCCTTCCGGGGTGCGGGGATGCCGGTGCGCACCGGCACGTACCACTGGGGTGAGTCCGGTCCGGGTCCGCGGATCGGAATTGCCCCTGACGGTCCCGGACATGGCCGTCATCCGCGTCCGCCCCCCACCCGGCGCGTCCGTCCGCGCCGCCCGCGTTCCCGAGGTAGCCAGATGTCACTTGATTCATTCACCGAGTCGGTCGACGAATCCGTCAGCGGGTTCTTCGAACCGATAGCTTCCTGGCTCGGGGAGGTGGTGTTCTACGCGGTCCCCGTCGGAGGTACCGATCTCCCGTTGATCGTGGCCTGGTTGGTGGTCGCGGGCCTGATCTTCACGGGCTGGTTCGGGTTCGTGCAGTTCCGCCGGTTCCGGCTGGCGATCGATGTGGTGCGTGGCAAGTACGACGACAAGTCGGCCACCGGAGAGGTGAACCACTTTCAGGCGCTCACGGCAGCCGTCTCCGGGACCGTGGGGCTGGGGAACATAGCCGGCGTCGCGGTCGCGGTCAGCATCGGCGGCCCCGGAGCGACGTTCTGGATGATTCTCTGCGGGCTGCTCGGCATGGCCAGCAAGTTCGTGGAGGTCACGCTCGGCGTGAAGTACCGCGAGGTGCACGCCGACGGCACGGTCTCGGGCGGGCCCATGCACTATCTCCCCAAGGGCCTCGCCGACCGGTTCGGCAGCGGCGGCGCCTTGTTCGGCAAGGTCCTCGCGGTTCTCGCCTCGGCGATGATCCTCTTCTTCGGGCTGTTCGGCGGGAACCTGTTCCAGGTCAACCAGAGCTACGCCCAGCTCGTATCGGTCACCGGCGGCGAGGAAGGCGCCATCGGCTCCTCGGCCGGCGCCCTGTTCTTCGGCGTCCTGGTGGCGGCACTCGTGGGCATCGTCCTGCTCGGCGGCATCCGCTCGATCGCCTCGGTCACCAGCCGTCTGGTCCCCGCCATGGCCGGCATCTACATCGCCGCGTGTCTGGTCGTCATCCTCGTCAACGTCGGTGAGGTGCCGTCAGCCCTCACCACCATCGTCGAAGGAGCCTTCAACCCCGAGGGAGTTGCGGGCGGCGTGCTCGGCGCGCTCATCATCGGTTTCAAGCGGGCCGCGTTCTCCAACGAGGCCGGCCTCGGGTCCGCGCCGATCGCCCACTCCGCCGTCAAGACGAAGCACCCCGCCAGCGAGGGCCTGGTGGCGCTGCTGGAGCCGTTCATCGACACCGTGATCATCTGCACGATGACGGCACTCACGATCGTGATCGCCAACCCCGCCAGCTGGGCGGAGGCCCGCACCGGTGAAGAGATCGGCGGCGTGACGATCACCTCCGACGCCTTCGAGACCGTGCTGCCCTGGTTCCCGTACATCCTCACCGTCGCGGTGATGCTCTTCGCGATCTCCACCGTCCTGACATGGGGTTACTACGGCCTCAAGGCGTGGTCCTACCTCTTCGGCCGCAGCAAGGCCAGTGAGACCACCTACAAGGTCATCTACACGCTGTTCGCCGTCGCCGGCTCGCTGCTCACCCTCCAGACCCTGATCGACATGGCGGACGCGGTGCTGTTCACCCTGGCCGTCATCAACATCACCGGCCTCTACTTCCTGGCCCCGGTCGTCAAGCGTGAACTCGAATCGTTCCTGATCTACGTCCGCACCCACAACAACGCCACGCCCCCGGCCAAGGACGCCAAGAAGACCCCATCCGTCCCCCAGCCCTGACCACCCCCGAGGCCCGGCTCCCCAAGCGGGACGCCGGGCTTCGCGCTTCCCCGCTGCGACGGGAGTCCGGTATGCGCGGGCGGCCCCCAAAATGGCCCCCGCAACAACTCAGAGGCCCGACCCGCGATGCGGATCAGGCCCCTGAGCTGCTGTTTTGGCTGTCGGTGGCGGGATTTGAACCCACGACCTCTTCGTCCCGAAGCAACTTGGGCGAGCGTTTTCGCGGTTGTCCGCCGCCGTGCGTCGGCGTTGTCACGCAGTCAGACACTCACCCGCCCAACCCGACCGGGCGCTTAGAAGGTGCGGGCACACCGGTTCAACCAGGCCTTAGCAGCTGGTCTCCATTCCGCCGACGGGCGTGCGGGTCTGCCGCGGTACGCCGTCGTTGCCGTCAGGACTGCCGTCACCGCTGTCACAGCGACAGTCGGCGCACAACAAACGGCGATCTTACAAACCGGTTATGACGGGATCCGCTGGGTTACTCCTTCAGGCTGTCGTCATCGTCCTCAATTGGCGTGTCGGGAAACACCGCACGGCCACCCCCTTAGCGTGCGGAGGTCAACCACAAGGACTGCCCGGCAGCGGGCAGATAAGGGCTCCCTTAGCCGCGTACCGGCGTAGCCCGATCGAGAGGATCTGGACCTTGAGCGATTTTTCTCGCCGCTACCTGCTCAGGGCGTCGGCGGCCGCCGGCGTCGGGGCGGTCGTCGTCCCGGGTCTTACGGCCGCAGGCGCGCCGGATATCGCGGCCGCGAGCACCCCGGGCCTTATGGCCGCGAGCGACCCGAGTGGAAGGCCGGGATGCCCGCCGGCGAAGCTGACCGGCCACATCGTCCGCCCCGATGACGCCTCGTACACGGATGACCGAATCGGGTACGACCAGCTCTTCTCTCACTATCCGCTGGTCATCGTCTTCGCACAGGAAACCCAGGACGTGGTGAACGCCCTCACGTGGGCGCGGCAGCACAACGTCGCGCTGCGCGTACGGAGCGGCCGCCACGCCCTTGAGGGCTGGTCGAACGTCGACAACGGCATCGTGATCGACGTCAGCCAGCTGAAGTCGGTCCAGATCGACACCGATGCCCGTATCGCGACGGTCGGCGCCGGGCTGACCCAGTTGGAAGCGGTGACGACGCTCGCCAAGCAGAACCTTGCCGTCACGACCGGAAGTGAGGGCAGCGTCGGCTTGGTCGGTGCGACGGTCGGCGGCGGCCTCGGGCCCCTCAACCGCTGGCTCGGCATGGCTTGCGACAGCCTGATCGGGACCGAGGTCGTTGTCCCGTCGGGTCACGACTGCGCCAAGGTGATCCGTGCCGACTTGAATGACCACTCGGACCTGCTGTGGGCGCTCCGCGGGGCGGGAAACGGCAACTTCGGGATCGTCACGCAACTCACCTACAAGGTGCACTCGCTCAAGCGTCTCGCCTATGTGCAGGCGACCTGGGACGGCCTGGGGGACCTGCACGGGATCTTCGATGCATGGCAGCGTACGGTACCGTTCGCCGACAACCGTCTCGGATCCGAAGTCGAGATCCACAAGTCCCAGATCCTGCTGTTCGGGTGGCTCGCGGAGGGGTCGGCGGCAGAGGCCAAAGAGATGCTGGCCCCGATCCTGTCGGTCGGTACGCCCGATGTGACGGTGCAGGTCGGTAACTGGGGCGACATCTTTGCAGGATCCCAGGTCCCGCGCGCGCAAGAGCCCGCCAACGTGAAGTTCTTCTCGGAGTTCGCCAAGCAGCTGTTCCCGAAGAAGGCGATCGACGTCATCGGCGACTTCATGCGAAACGCTCCCACGGAGGACAGCAACTACTTCGTCGATGCCTTCGGCGGGGCGATCAAGAGGGAGCCCCGCAGCGGCACGGCGTTCGTGCACCGCGACGCGATTTTCTACGGCGAGATCGGCGCAGCCTGGGGGACTCCTTCAACGACACCAGGCGTCTGCGACCCGCTCACCTCGACATGCCAGGCCTGGACCGCCGAGTTCAGCCAGGCGATGCGGCCCTACGTGGACGGCGCCTACGTCAACGTGCCGAACGTCGGAATGCAGGAGTGGGAGACCGCCTACTGGGGGAGACACAACTTCGAGCGGCTGCGCAAGATCAAGGCGAAGTACGACCCCTACAACGTCTTCCAGTACGAGCAGAGCATCCCGCCCGCGTCACTCTGATCGACAGTTCGCCGTCGGGACCCCGCCCAGGGGTGTTTTGGCCTGAGGGCTGCGCGCCTTGTGCTAAAGGACCAGTCGGCGGAGCGGCTTTGGGCTGGAGCTGCTTCGGCGCGAGTGATCATGGCCCCGTAAGCTTCCGGCGCGTCGGGCAGTCTGTGGACCTGCCCGGTAAGGCATGACGTTGGGGCCATGATCTTCGAGGCTCGCGCCAAAGTGGCTGCGTAAAGCCGTGGAGCCGACCGCCCCAGCCACAGCGGGTTTCCCTATCTCTGCCGCGCGCCCGCGCCGTGCGCGGGCCTTGACCCTCGCACCGTCGAGACCACCACGCTCCTGAGCGAGAAGCACGTCATCCCGTCGCTGGGCGCTCGCAAGCTACGTGACCTCAGCGCCGAGGACGTCGATCGCTGGCTGGCCGCCAAGGCGAAGACGCTCAGCACACGCACGCTCCAGGGCCTTCATTCCTCCCTGAACCGCTCGGTAAAGCGGGCCATGGCGCGGGACAAGGTGAAGCGGAACGTTGTCGGGCTGTGCTCGGTGCCTCAAGGACAGGCGGGGCGGCCATCCAAGGCGCCCACCTTCGCTCAGGCTGAGGCGGTGCTGAAAGAGGCCGCAGGGACTTCCATGCACGCGTACATCGTTGTCGCGTTGCTGACCGGGGCACGTACGTACGGAGGAACTGCGAGCCCTCACCTGGGATCACGTCTTCCTGAAAGGGTGGCCGGACTACGACCCGCCCCAGCCTTCCCATATCGCTGTCTGGCGGTCGGTCCGGCGGAGCGGGGACACCAAGACCCGGAAGTCCCGGCGCACGCTTGCCCTGCCGGCGCGCTGCGTCGAAGCCCTCTGGCAGCAGTTCGAGGATCAGGGATGGGACCGGCTCGCCGCCGATTACCAGTGGAAGGAAAACGGACTCGTCTTCTCCTCAGCCGTCGGCAAGCCGCTCGACGCGGCCAACGTCCGCCGCGCTTTCCGTCAGGCGCTCAAAGACGTCGACGGGATCGACGCCGCTCAGTGGACGCCTCGGGAACTGCGGCACAGCTTCGTGTCGCTGCTCTCCGACCCGGGCGTCCCCCTGGAGGAGATCTCCCCGGCTCGTCGGGCACTCCGGAACGGCCGTGACCGAGGAGGTGTACCGGAAGCAGATCCGGCCCGTGATCCAGACCGGCGCCGTGGTCATGGACGGCATCGTCGGGGCAGATCGACAGAAGCCGTAGGGACTCACGAATCGGTAGTCACGCAGATAGACACACGGCATGCCAGAGGGCCCAGCGACACTTGCACACTGGGCCCTCTGATCTGCGTTTTCAGCTGTCGGGGTGGCGGGATTTGAACCCACGACCTCTTCGTCCCGAACGAAGCGCGCTGCCAAGCTGCGCTACACCCCGATGTCGCCCGTGTCGCTGCGACATCGATTACTTTAGCCCACCGGCGCCCGCAGGCGAAATCCGGTTTTGTGCGGCGCCGGCCCCGCCCCGAGGCCCCGCCGGCAGGGATCAGAAGCCCGGTGTGAGCGTCAGGAGCGTGGCCTCCGGGGGGCAGGCGAAGCGGACCGGGGTGTAGCGGTTTGTGCCGCAGCCTGCCGAGACGTGGAGGTAGGACGTGTGGCCCCCGGCGTCGTAGGTGGAGAGGCCCCGTGCGCGGGCCGTGTCCAGGTCGCAGTTGGTGACCACCGCTCCGTAGAGCGGGATACGGAGCTGGCCGCCGTGCGTGTGGCCGCCCAGGATCAGGGGGTAGCCGTCCGACGCGAAGGCCTCCAGTACGCGCAGGTACGGGGCGTGGACCACGCCGATCGACAGGGCCGCGTCCCGTTCCGGGCCGCCCGCGACCTTCGCGTAGCGGTCGCGTTTGATGTGCGGGTCGTCGACGCCCGTGAAGGCGACCTCGTGCCCGTCGATCTTGAGCCGGCCGCGGGCGTTGGTGAGGTCCAGCCAGCCCGCCTCGTCGAACGCGTCGCGCATCGGCTCCCACGGGTTGTGGACGACGTTGACGGCCGGTGCGTTGCCGTTCAGGCCGTGCTTGCCCTGGGCCTTCTCGAAGATGTAGCGCGCCGGGTTGCGCAGCGCGGGGCCGTAGTAGTCGTTGGAGCCGAAGACGTAGACGCCCGGGAACTCCATCAGCGGGCCCAGCGCGTCGAGCACCTCCGGTACGCCCTCCGGGTCGGAGAGGTTGTCGCCGGTGTTCACCACGAAGTCGGGGCGCAGGCCGGCCAGTGAGCGGAGCCAGCGCTGCTTCTTGCGCTGGCCGCTGACCATGTGGATGTCCGAGACATGGAGGACGCGCAACGGCCGCATACCTTCTGGAAGTACGGGTACGGAGACCCGTCGCAGGCGGAAGGACCGGGCCTCGAAACCGGCGGCGTAAGCGATGCCGGCCGCGCCGACGGCCGCGATTCCTGCGGTGACTTTCAGGGGGATTCCGTAGCGTGCGCGCATGGTGTCATCGTCGCAGATTCGCGCGGTCCGCCCGGTCGCGCCCCGGGCGGCCGGGAAACTGAACGGCGGGCCCCGGGGCGTACCTGACACACTGTCCGCATGACCACGCTCAAGTCCAAGCTGCACGACGACCTCATCGCCGCGATCAGGGCACGCGACGAGCTGCGCTCCGCCACCCTCCGGCTGACCCTCGCCGCGATCTCCAAGGAAGAGGTCTCCGGCAAGTCGGCGCGCGAGCTCTCCGACGACGAGGTGCAGAAGGTGATCGCCAAGGAGGCGAAGAAGCGCCGCGAGGCGGCCGAGGCCTTCGCGCAGGGCGGGCGGACCGAGCAGGCCGAGCGGGAGAAGGCGGAGGGCGTGCTGCTCGACGCGTATCTGCCGCAGCAGCTGACCGACGACGAGCTGGGCGCGATCGTCGCGCAGGCCGTGGGGGAGGCGAAGGCCGCCGGTGCCGAGGGGCCGCGCGCGATGGGCGCCGTTATGAAGATCGTCGGGCCGAAGGTCGCGGGGCGCGCCGACGGCGGTCGTGTCGCCGCCGCAGTCAAGCAGAACCTCGCCGCCGGCTGACATCCCGTACGAGGTCCAAAGGGGCTCGTGTCCGTTGCGGACGCGAGCCCCTTCTTGGATTTATTCGAACCCTGGGAAGTCCGGGAACGGGTTACCCCCGCCTCCGTTGTCGTTCCCGCGCGGGTTCCCCGACCCTCCCGGACCCTGCCCCGTGTCCGGGTCGCCGTTGTCTTCGTCGCCGTTCCCGCCGTTGTCCCCCGGACGGTCGCGGCCCTTGTCCTTGTCCTTGTCCTTCTCCGGCTTCGGGATGTCGATGGTGTTGAACGGAGGCGCCGGCTTGCCGTCCAGCGCACCGCCCATCGCGTCGCGCCAGATCGGTCCCGGCACGGCGCCACCGAAGACCTTGTCGTGGTACCGGCCACCGATGGTGATGTCCACCATCTTCTTCTTGTGGGCCGGGTCGCCGACCCACACCGCGCCCGCCATGTTCGGCGTGTAGCCCACGAACCACGCCGCCAGCCGGAAGTCCGTGGTACCGGTCTTGCCCGCGCTCGGCCTGTTGCCGAGGCCGGCCGCCTGGCCCGTACCGTCCTCGACCACGCCCTCCAGCAGGGTGTTTATCGTGTCGGCCGTCTTCTCCGACATCGCCCGCGAGCAGCTCGACTTCGGGACGTCCATCTCCTTGCCGTCCGGACCGGTGATCGACTCGATGGCGATCGGCGTGCAGTACGTACCGCGGTTGGCGAACGCCGCGTACCCGGAGGCCATCGTCAGCGGCGACATCTCCTGCGTGCCCAGCGTGATCGACGGCACCTGGTCCAGCGCCTTGCCGTTGGCCCGCTCGACGCCCATCTTCCGGGCCAGCTCGGTCACCGGGCAGACGCCGATCTGGCTGATCAGCTGTACGTAGTAGGTGTTGACCGACTTGGCGGTCGCTTCCTCCATCCCGTACGGGCCGACTTCGCTCTCGTTCTCGTTCTCGACCGGGACGCCCCGGTCCGTCCATGGGCCCTTGCAGGTCTGGACGGGGCTCGGGTAGTCCATCTGGTACGGCGAGGGGTACGACTGCGTCGGCTGGATGCCCTGCTCCAGGGCCGCCGCGGCGACGATCGGCTTGAACGTCGATCCCGGCTGGTAGCCCGCGCCGCCGCCCATGTCCTCGTCGACCGACAGGTTCATGTACGTCTCGTTCTTGCCGCCGCCGTACGGCCGCGACTGACCCATCGCCAGGACCTTGCCGGTGCCCGGCTCGACGATCGACAGGGCGGTGGCGACCTCGTCCGTCTTGTAGACGTGCTTCTTGATCGACTCCTGCGCCGACTCCTGCGCCTGCGGATCGAGCGTCGTGCGTACGGTCAGGCCGCCCTGGTTCCAGACCTTGGCCCGGTCCTCCTTCGTCTTGCCGAAGGCGGGGTCGGTGAGGAACACCTTCCGCACGTAGTCACAGAAGAAGCCCGCGCCCTTGACCGCCGTGATGCAGCCGTTCTTGGGACGGCTCACCTTCAGGTCGATCCCGGTCTTCTTCGCCTTGTCCGCCTCGGCCTGCGAGATGTCCTTCACGTCGGCCATGCGCTGGATCACGGTGTTGCGGCGCTTGGTCGCCTCCTCCGTGTCGTTCACCGGGTCGTACCGGCTCGGCGACTGGACGATGCCCGCCAGCAGCGCCGCCTCCTCCAGCTTCAGGTCCTTCGCCGACTTGGAGAAGTAGCGGTGCGCCGCCGCCTCGATGCCGTACGCCTGCTGTCCGAAGAAGGTGATGTTCAGGTAGTTCTCAAGGATCTTCTTCTTGCCCAGCTCCTCCTCGACCTGGATCGCGAATTTCAACTCGCGGATCTTTCGGCCGATGGTCTGCTGGGTGGCCTGCGCGACCTTGTCGGGGTCGTCGCCGGCCTCCTCGACGAAGACGTTCTTCACATACTGCTGGGTGAGGGTCGACGCGCCCTGGGAGACGCCGCCCGACTGCGCGTTGCGATTGGCCGCGCGCAGAACGCCCTTGAGGTCGACCGCCCCGTGCTCGTAGAAGCGCGAGTCCTCGATCGCGACGATCGCCTTCTGCATGTAGGGCGAGATGTCGCTGAGCGGGACCACGGTGCGGTCGCGCGAGTAGACGGTGGCGATGGGGCCGCCGTCCTTGTCGAGGATCGTGGTGCGCTGGCTGAGCGGCGGCGTCTTGAGGTTGGCCGGGATCTCGTCGAAGCCCTCGACCGTCCCCTTGGCCGCCAGGCCCAGAACTCCGAAGGCGGGCAAGGCGATTCCCGCCAGTACGGCTCCGGCGAGCACACTGACACCGAGGAACTTGGCGGCCTGCTGGGTCCCGGTCAGACCGCCGCCCGAGCGCTTCTTTGGCATGACAGCAGCCTACGTTGTCATTCGCCGGACACACATAAAGGCTCTGGCCTAAGCTGCACTCAGCTGTCACAGCAGTGCGGTTTCGCATCACGGCCGCGTATCACGTTGTCTCACGTCCTGGCCGTGAACATCTCGTCATCACCGCCAAGCATCGGGATCGTCGGGAACGTTGGGAACGTCGCAACGCCGGAAGTCCCGCCCGATTTCGCCCCGTACGTCATTCGAAGTCCGTTGTGGTCCAAGTGAATTGGCCCGCCTTGTCTGGTTCGTCGCGCATGTCTTTCGCTCACTCCCCTGGGTGATCTGCCGCGTACGCATAGTCCGTTCGGGCCATTCAAGATTGGGCCCGAAGGGGGTGTTGCGCCGTGCCCACCTTCCGTAACGTCCTCAACTGGCAGCGGTGAATATGCCGTTTCCGCCGTGGGGGAGCCTCGAATCGGGAGAGGACGGCGCCGGGATGGGCTGGGTAACCGACTGGAGTGCGCAGGCAGCATGCCGCACTACTGATCCGGATGAATTGTTCGTACAGGGCGCAGCGCAGAACAGGGCCAAGGCAGTGTGCACCGGATGCCCGGTGCGGACGGAATGCCTGGCCGACGCGCTGGACAACCGCGTCGAATTCGGCGTGTGGGGCGGAATGACCGAGCGGGAGCGACGCGCATTGCTGCGCAGACGCCCGACCGTCACCTCATGGCGACGACTGCTCGAAACCGCACGCAGCGAGTACGAGCGCAGCGCGGGCATTCTGCCCGCCGGCCTTGAGGACGACGAGACGTACGGCTCACGCCATTACGTCGACGTCATCGACAACACGTGGGCGGCGGTGGGGTAGACGGGAGGCGCCAGGCCGCCAGTCGTCCGTTACGCGGCTCCCGTCGCCGTGCTTCCGCCCGCGAGGCGGTCGCCGATGGCTCGGAGCCCGGCGAGGTCGTGCACATCGCCGGGCAGCGCCGCCACCTCGGCCACCGGCACCTCGGGATGGAGCGCGGTGAAGCGGTCGCGGGTGCGCTGCTCGCGCTTGAGCACCTGCATACGTTCGGCATGCAGGTACAGCAGACCGGCCGTCAGCTGATTCACCGACGGCGCCTCAGGTGTCTGCGCCTGTGTCTTTCTATGAGTCTGTGTCTGTGATTCTGTTTCCTGGTACGGGAGTTGCGTGGAGCTGGGCGGCTCCATCTGCGGCTCGGACGTGTGGGGTGCCTCGGGAGCGTCGGCGTCGGGAGAGGAGCCCGCGGGGGCAGCGGCCTCACGCACACCATTCTTCCCGTGGCTCTGATCCACAATGCGACCCTCTTCAAGATTTTCCGCGGCGGCCCGCGCCCGCTCGGCCGACAGCCTTGCGGCGCCGCTGCCGTGCACGCGGTTGAGGACCAGACCCGCCAGCGGCATCTCCTCGGCAGCCAGCCGCTCCACGAAGTACGCCGCCTCGCGCAGCGCGTCCCGCTCCGGCGCCGCGACCACCAGGAACGCCGTGCCGGGCGCCTGGAGCAGCTTGTACGTCGCGTCCGCGCGCGTACGGAAACCGCCGAACATCGTGTCCATCGCCGCCACGAACGTCTGCACGTCGCGCAGGAATTGGCCGCCGAGCAGCTTCCCCAGCGTGCCGGTCATCATCGACATCCCGACGTTCAGGAACTTCATCCCCGCCCGGCCGCCCATCTTCGCCGGGGCCATCAGCAGCCGGATGAACTTGCCGTCCAGGAACGAGCCCAGGCGCTTCGGCGCGTCCAGGAAGTCCAGCGCGGAGCGCGACGGCGGGGTGTCGACGACGATCAGATCCCACTCGTCGCGGGCCCGCAGCTGCCCCAGCTTCTCCATCGCCATGTACTCCTGCGTGCCCGCGAAACCGGCCGACAGGGACTGGTAGAAGGGGTTCTCCAGGATGGCGCGGGCCCGGTCCTGGTCCGCGTGCGCCTCGACGATCTCGTCGAAGGTGCGCTTCATGTCGAGCATCATCGCGTGCAGTTCACCGCCGCCCTCGATGCCCTTGACCTGCCGCGGGCTGTTGTCGAGCGAGTCGATGCCCATGGACTGGGCGAGCCTGCGTGCCGGGTCGATGGTCAGCACGACCACCTTGCGGCCACGCTCCGCCGCCCGTACGCCGAGAGCCGCCGCTGTCGTGGTCTTGCCGACGCCGCCGGAGCCGCAGCAGACGATGATGCGGGTCTCCGGGTCGTCCAGCAGCGGATCGACTTCGAGCGGGGCCGCCGCCGGGTCCAGAGTCATCAGGCCTCCCCGAGATTCCGTAGCTCCCCCGCCAGGCGGTACAGACCGGCGAGGTCCATTCCCTCGCCGATCAGGGGGAGTTCGTACGTGGGCAGCCCCAGCTTCGCCAGGACGGCCCGCTGCTCGCGCTCAAGCTCCACGCGCTGGGCGTGCTCGGCGGCCTGCTCCAGGAGCGGGCCCACGAGCTTCGTGGGCGCGCTCACCCCGGCCGCCGCGAGCGCCTTGGTGACCTCCTTACGACGGTCACCCGCCACGCCGTTGACCGCCTCCTCGTCGAGGACGTGCGGGCGCACCATGTTCACGATCACCTTGCCGACGGGCAGTTCGGCGGCACGCAGCTCACCGATGCCGTCCGCGGTCTCCTGGACCGGCATCTCCTCAAGAAGGGTGACCAGGTGTACGGCGGTGCCCGGCGACTTGAGCACCCGCATGACCGCCTGCGCCTGGTTGTGTATCGGCCCTATCTTGGCGAGTCCGGCCACCTCGTCGTTCACGTTCAGGAAGCGCGTGATGCGGCCGGTGGGAGGCGCGTCCATCACGACGTAGTCGTAGGCGAACCGGCCCTGCTTGTCCCGGCGGCGTACGGCCTCGCACGCCTTGCCGGTCAGCAGCACGTCCCGGACGCCCGGCGCGATGGTGGTGGCGAAGTCGATGGCGCCGAGCTTCTTGAGGGCGCGGCCCGCGCTGCCGAGCTTGTAGAACATCTGGAGGTAGTCGAGGAGCGCGCGCTCCGCGTCGATGGCCAGCGCGTGCACCTCGCCGCCGCCCGGGGCGACGGCGATTTTCCGTTCCTCGTAAGGAAGCGCCTCCGTTTCGAAGAGCTGTGCGATGCCTTGTCTGCCCTCGACCTCTACAAGGAGGGTGCGTTTGCCCTCTGTCGCGAGGGCGAGCGCGAGGGCCGCGGCGACCGTCGTCTTACCGGTGCCGCCCTTGCCGCTGACGACCTGGAGCCTGCTCACACATTCGAGCCTAACCAGTCGGGCCGCGGGCTACGCACGAGGTGGTGCACGGGCGCCCTTCGAGGTCGTCCACGGGTTCCTCACACGGTCGTCACGGAGCCGTACGCGGACTTCGTACAAGGTCGTCCACGGGCTCTGTACGAGGTCGTCGCGCGGTGCCGATACAGTCGGCCCATGACGAAGTGGGAATACGCGACGGTGCCGCTGCTCGTACACGCGACGAAGCAGATTCTGGACACCTGGGGCGAGGACGGCTGGGAGCTGGTTCAGGTCATTCCGGGGCCGAACAACCCCGAGCAGTTGGTGGCCTATCTGAAGCGAGAGAAGTCCGCGTGAGCGGCGTGGTCGAGGCGGCTCTCGCCGAACTGGGGCTGACGGTTCCGCAGGTAGTACCGCCGCTGGCGGCGTATCAACCGGCCGTGCGGTCCGGCGTGTACGTCTACACGGCGGGGCAGCTCCCGATGGTGGACGGCAAGCTTCCGGTGACCGGCAAGGTCGGTGCCGAGGTGACGCCCGAGGAGGCGAAGGACCTCGCCCGCGTCTGCGCGCTCAACGCGCTGGCCGCCGTGAAGTCCGTCGCCGGCGACCTGGACCGCGTCGCGCGCGTGGTGAAGGTCGTCGGGTTCGTCGCCTCCGCCTCGGACTTCACGGGCCAGCCCGCCGTCCTCAACGGGGCGAGCGAGCTGTTCGGCCAGGTCTTCGGCGACAAGGGCGTGCACGCGCGCAGCGCGGTGGGCGTCGCCGTCCTGCCGCTGGACGCCCCCGTCGAGGTCGAGATCCAGGTGGAGCTGGTCGCGGACTGACCCGTCCGCGTCCGCCGAAGTGACTCTCGAACATCGCCGGGGAAGCCCGTAGCATCCCGGCATGTCCAATGGTCAGTGGTTCCCGCCCGAGTGGTCCGGACGCATCCGCGCGCTCGCCCTGGGCGAGCTGAGCGTCGCCCCCGCACGGCGGGCCGCGACCGTGATGCTGCTGCGCGATGCCATCGAAGGGTCCGCCGCGCCCTCCGTGTCCGACGGACCCTCCGTACATATGCTGCGCCGACGCACCTCCATGGCCTTCGCCGGAGGTGCGTACGCCTATCCGGGCGGTGGCGTCGACCCGCGCGACGACGACCGGCTCGTCCGCTGGGCTGGGCCGGGGCGCGACGTATGGGCGCGGCGGCTCGGCGTGGACGCCGCGTCCGCGCAGGCCATCGTCTGCGCGGCGGTGCGCGAGACGTACGAGGAGGCCGGGGTCCTGCTGGCCGGCGAGACGGCCGAGACCGTCGTCGGGGACACCACGGGAGACGACTGGGAGGCCGACCGGGCCGCTCTCGTGGACCGTGAGCTGTCCTTCGCGGAGTTCCTGGACCGGCGCGGGCTGACGCTGCGCAGCGATCTGCTGGGGGCGTGGACCCGGTGGATCACCCCGGAGTTCGAGCCCAAGCGGTACGACACCTGGTTCTTCGTGGCCGTGCTGCCGGCCGGGCAGCGTACGCGCAACGCTTCTACAGAGGCCGACCGTACGGTGTGGATCCGGCCCTCCGAGGCCGCCCTCGGATACGACAAGGGCGAGCTGCTGATGATGCCGCCCACCGTGGCGACGCTGCGCCAGCTCCAGGAGTACGGCTCCGCCGCCGAGGCGCTTCTGGCCGCCGAGGGACGGGATCTCGCGCCCGTGCTGGCCAGGCCGAGAGTGGAGGGCGACGAGGTGGTGCTCAGCTGGCCGGGCCAGGACGAGTTCACCAAGCGCGTACCGCTGGCGGGTGGCGACCGATGACCGACGCGGCGGCCCTGCCGGGACAGCCGCGCGGAGGCGTCCTCTCGGGCGCCGCGACGGCCCGCGCGGTCAACGTGCTCGCGCCCAACGCGTCGGCGATGACCCTCGACGGCACGAACACCTGGATCGTCTCCGAGCCGGACTCCGAGCTCGCGGTCGTGATCGATCCCGGCCCGCTCGACGAGGGCCATCTGCGGGCGGTCGTCGCCACCGCCGAGCGAGCGGGCAAGCGCGTCGCGCTGACCCTCCTCACCCACGGTCACCCGGACCACGCGGAGGGCGCTGCGCGTTTCGCCGAGCTGACGCGTACGCCCGTACGGGCCCTGGACCCGGCCCTGCGCCTCGGTGACGAGGGGCTGGCCGCCGGTGACGTCGTCACGGAGGGCGGTCTTGAGCTGCGTGTCGTGGCCACGCCGGGGCACACCTCCGACTCCCTCTGCTTCCATCTGCCGGCCGACCGCGCGGTGCTGACGGGCGACACGATCCTCGGCCGCGGGACGACGATGGTGGCCCACCCGGACGGCAGGCTCGGCGATTACGTGGACTCGCTGCGGCGGCTGCGCTCCCTGACCGTCGACGACGGCGTCCATACGGTGCTGCCGGGCCACGGGCCCGTACTGGAGGACGCCCAGGGCGCGGTGGAGTACTACCTCGCGCACCGCGCGAGCCGGCTCGCGCAGGTCGAGACGGCGGTGGAGGACGGCTACCGCTCGGCGGCGGAGATCGTGGCGCATGTGTACGGAGGCAGTGGCGTGGACCGGTCCCTGTGGCCGGCGGCGGAGCTTTCGGTGCGGGCGCAGCTGGAGTACCTGCGGGAGCACGGGCTGATCTCCGGGCCGTGAAACCGCTGAGCGCGAGCAGGGCCGGCTCGCGGGGGTTCGTCGGGCTCGCGGCGGCATGCGGAAGGCCGCCCGGCTCGCGGGGAGCGGGGCGGCCTTCACGGGGTCGTACAGCGGCGTCGGACGGGCGGCGTCGCGTCCGTCCCGGTCAGCGCGAGCGCTTCGCGAGGCGTTCGACGTCCAGCAAGATCACCGCGCGGGCCTCCAGACGCAGCCAGCCGCGCTGGGCGAAGTCGGCGAGCGCCTTGTTGACCGTCTCGCGGGACGCGCCGACCAGCTGGGCCAGCTCCTCCTGCGTGAGGTCGTGGACGACATGGATGCCCTCCTCCGACTGCACGCCGAAGCGGCGCGACAGGTCGAGGAGCGCGCGGGCGACACGGCCCGGCACGTCGGAGAAGACCAGGTCGGACATCTGGTCGTTCGTCTTGCGCAGGCGCCGCGCGACGGCGCGCAGCAGCGCCGTGGCCACCTCGGGGCGGGCGTTCAGCCAGGGCTGGAGGTCGCCGTGGCCGAGGCCGAGGAGCTTGACCTCGGTGAGGGCGCTGGCGGTGGCGGTACGGGGGCCCGGGTCGAAGAGCGACAGCTCGCCGATCAGTTCGCCGGGGCCGAGGACGGCCAGCATGTTCTCCCGGCCGTCGGGGGAGGTGCGGTGCAGTTTGACCTTGCCCTCGGTGACCACATAGAGGCGGTCGCCGGGATCGCCTTCGTGGAACAGCGCGTCGCCACGGGCGAGCGTCGTCTCACTCATCGAGGCGCGGAGCTCCGCGGCCTGCTCGTCATCGAGCGCCGCGAAGAGCGGGGCGCGTCGTAGAACGTCGTCCACGAAATCTCTCCTTGTCGACCTGCTCAGGGGACCATCGGTCCCATGATGCCGGACGTGCTGCCTGTTCACGGGTGGCTCGGGCCGGCGGCGACTCTGTCTCCGTACCGGTCACCCGTTGTCGAAAACGTGCGATCAGTCACAAGTTTGACGCACAGCGGCCCCGGACCGTGCCCCGGGGCCCGATTCGGGTGGTCATCGGCCGGGGCCGCGCCGGATGTCAGTGCCGGGCTCTAGGCTGGCCGGGTGTCCAACTCGCCGGTGAGAGGGCAGGCCAAGGGAGCTGGAAGAGTGTCACCGAAGCAGAATTCCGCTGTGGGCGAACAGCCTTCCGCGAAGTCGAAAAAAGTTACAAAAGCCGTAAAACGCTCAAGCGTGAAGCCTGCGAGCACGGAACCCGCGAGCACCGAGCCCGCAGGCGGCAGCAAGCGGCCCAAGAACGGCAAGCCGGAGTCCCGCCTCGCGATGGTCCGGCGGGCCCGCCGGATAAACCGTGAGCTGGCCGACGTGTATCCGTACGCCCACCCGGAGCTGGACTTCCGCGACCCCTTCGAGCTGCTTGTCGCCACGGTCCTGTCCGCCCAGACGACGGACCTGCGCGTCAACCAGACGACGCCCGCGCTCTTCGCGAAGTATCCGACCCCCGAGGACATGGCCGCCGCCGTGCCCGAGGAGCTGGAAGAGGTCATCCGCCCCACCGGGTTCTTCCGCGCCAAGGCGAGGTCCCTCATAGGGCTGTCGACGGCGATCCGTGACCGTTACGACGGCGAGGTGCCCGGCAGACTGAAGGACCTCGTGACGCTGCCCGGCGTCGGCCGCAAGACGGCCAATGTGGTGTTGGGCAACGCTTTCGGCGTCCCCGGCCTGACGGTCGACACCCACTTCGGCCGGCTCGTCCGCCGCTGGAAGTGGACCGACCAGGAGGACCCCGAGAAGGTCGAGGCGGAGATCGCCGCGATCTTCCCCAAGAGCGAGTGGACGATGCTCTCGCACCGGATCATCTTCCACGGACGCCGGATCTGCCACTCACGTAAACCCGCCTGCGGCGCCTGCCCGATCGCCCACCTCTGCCCCTCCTACGGAGAAGGCGAGACGGACCCGGAGAAGGCCAAGAAGCTGCTCAAGTACGAGTTGGGCGGCTATCCGGGACAGCGGCTCTCCCCGCCGCCGGACTATCCGGGCAAGCCCGCACCGCCCCTCGGCACTCCCGCCGGGGCCGAATGAGTGCCCGCGCGGTGCCGCTGGAACGATCCGGGCGGCAGTGGGCGTTGTACGGCGGGGGTGCCGATGACACGGACTGACACGCATGACGCACGGACCGCAAGCACCGCACGCACACCGCGTGCCGCACGAAGCCACGACGAAGCTGTGACCGACGTCCCCGTCACCGCCGAAGGCCTGCCCGACTGGCTGGCCCCGGTGGTGCACGCCATGCGGACGGTGGCGCCGGAGCAGCTGAGCCGCTTCCTGCCGCCCAAGAACGGCGTCGGGCGGCAGTCCGCCGTTCTCATCCTCTTCGGCGAGGGCGAACACGGCCCCGAGCTGCTGCTGATGGAGCGGGCCAGCACCCTGCGCTCGCACGCCGGCCAGGCCTCCTTCCCCGGCGGCGCCCTCGACGCCGAGGACGGCGATCCGGCGACCACGGGACCGTTGCGCGCCGCGCTGCGGGAGGCCGAGGAGGAGACCGGGCTCGACCCCGCCGGCGTCCAGCTCTTCGGCGTGCTGCCCAGGCTCTACATCCCGGTGAGCGAGTTCGTGGTGACGCCGGTGCTCGGCTGGTGGCACACCCCCACCCCGGTCGGCGCCGTCGATCCCGCCGAGACGGCACGGGTCTTCGCCGTGCCCGTGGCGGATCTCACGGACCCGGCCAACCGCGTCATGGCCACGCACCCGAGCGGCATCAACAGTCCCGCGTTCACGGTCTCCTCGGCGCTCGTCTGGGGCTTCACAGCTGGGGTGATCGACCGCATTCTGCACTTCTCGGGCTGGGAGCGCCCCTGGGACCGCACGAAGAAGGTCCCGCTCGACGGGCGCACATGACAGGCTTGCCCAATCGCTGTCCCGACCCGGTGGTACGGCGTCGACAGTGATTCCGCCGCAGGCCCGGACCCCCGCCCGCCGGGGCGTCGGGCGATGAATCAGCGAGGCTAGCGAGGCTATTGACAGTGAACGTGCTGGACATCCTGCTGCTGGTCGCCGCCGTGTGGTTCGCGATCGTGGGCTACCGCCAGGGCTTCGTCGTGGGCATCCTGTCGGTGATCGGATTCCTCGGCGGCGGTCTCGTCGCGGTCTATCTGCTCCCGGTGCTCTGGGACCAGATCACCGAGGAGGCCGAGGTCACGACGACGGCCACGGTCGTCGCCGTCGTCGTCGTGATCGTGTGCGCCTCCGTAGGACAGGCCTTCACCACGCACCTCGGCAACAAGCTCCGCCGCTACATCACCTGGTCACCGGCGCGCGCCGTGGACGCCACGGGCGGCGCGCTGGTCAATGTCGTCGCCATGCTGCTGGTCGCCTGGCTGATCGGCTCCGCCCTGGCCGGGACCTCGCTGCCGACGCTCGGCAAGGAGGTCCGTAACTCGAAGGTGCTGCTCGGCGTCTCGCGGGTGATGCCCGGTCAGACGGCGACCTGGTTCACGGGCTTCTCCTCCGTCCTCGCCGAGAAGGGGTTCCCGCAGGTCTTCAGCCCGTTCGCGAACGAGCCGATCACCGCGGTCGACCCACCGGACCCGGCGCTCGTCGGCAGCCCTGTCGCCGCCCGCGCGCAGCGCTCCATCGTCAAGGTGGTCGGTACGGCGCAGAGCTGCGGCAAAGTCCTCGAAGGCACCGGCTTCGTCTTCGCCGAGCGCCGCGTGATGACCAACGCCCACGTCGTGGGCGGCGTGGACGAGCCCACGGTCCAGATAGGCGGCGAGGGGCGGCTGTACGACGCGAAGGTCGTCCTCTACGACTGGGAGCGGGACATCGCCGTCCTGGACGTGCCCGACCTGCGGGCGCCCGTGCTCCAGTTCACCGACCGGGACGCGCGCAGCGGCGACAGCGCGATCGTCGCCGGCTTCCCGGAGAACGGTGCGTACGACGTCCGCTCGGCCCGTGTCCGGGGCCGTATCGACGCCAACGGGCCGGACATCTACCGCCGCGGCGAGGTCCGGCGCGACGTCTACTCGCTCTTCGCGACCGTCCGCCAGGGCAACTCCGGCGGCCCGCTGCTCACCCCCGACGGCAAGGTGTACGGCGTGATCTTCGCCAGGTCGCTCGACGACCCGAACACGGGATACGCCCTGACGGCGGACGAGATCCGCGAGGACATCAAGCGGGGCCGCACCGCCAACCAGCAGGTCGACAGCCAGGGATGCGCGCTCTAAAGGCCTGAACGCCGGCGCCGGAGGAACGAGGACGGGCCGGACCAGAAGATCCTGGTCCGGCCCGGCTCCGTCCTCCGTCTCGCTTCCGCTGATCCTGATCGTGACCGTGATCGTGGTTCTGAACCTGATACTGATCGTGATCCGGTTCCGCCGTGCCTAGCTGCGCGGATGCCGCAGCCGTGCCGAGACCCAACGGGCCCTTCGGCGGAGAATCAGTGGAATTCCGAGCCGGAGATCATGGCCCCGATCTTTCGGGCCGCCCCTCTCGTGGGTGATCGGCACAGAGGCCGAGCGGCGGTTGCGTGCTGCGTCACCGTAGTCGTGCGTCCAGCCCATACACGGACGTTTGCCCGGGGCCCATGGTCGGTAATCGCCCATGCGTCGGCCAATTGGCCTATGCGTCAGGCAATTGGCTGTTCGTCGTACAAGTGTTCCTGGGGGTGCGTCCGATCCGACGAACGCGGCGCTGATCAGCGGTCGGGCTCGGGATCCTTGAGCCAGTTGACGAGTTCCGTGGAGAAAGCGACGGGGTCCTCCTCCTGTGGGAAATGGCCAAGCCCGTCGAACAGCCGCCAGCGGTACGGCGCTTCGACGTACTCGGCGGACCCGGCCGTACTGCGCGTACGCATCGCCGGATCGAGCGACCCGTGCAGCTGGAGGGTCGGCACCCGCACCGGCCGCCTCATCCGCCGGTTGAACTGGATCCCGTCCGGCCGCGCCATCGACCGCACCATCCAGCGGTACGGCTCGATCGAGCAGTGCGCCGTCGAGGGGATGGTCATCGCCCGCCGGTAGATGTCGAGCGTCTTGTCGTCGGGCGGCTGCGGCCCCGACCAGTCGCGGATCAGCTCGCCCACCAACGCCCCGTCGTCGGCGACGAGCTGACGCTCCGGCAGCCATGGCCGCTGGAAGCCCCAGATGTAGGAGCCGGCCCTGCTCTGCGAGAAGTCCGACAGCATCGCGGAGCGCCAGCGGCGCGGGTGCGGCATCGACGACACGACGAGGCGGCGCACCAGCTTCGGCCGCATCACGGCCGCGGTCCAGGCGAGATACCCGCCGAGGTCGTGCCCGACGAGCGCGGCGTCCGGCTCGCCGAGCGAGCGCACCACACCGGTGATGTCGAGCGCCAGATTGGCGGGGTCGTAACCCCGAGGCGTACGGTCGCTGCCGCCCACGCCCCGCAGGTCCATCGCGACGGCCCGGTACCCGGCCTCGGCGAGCGCGGGCAGCTGGTGCCGCCAGGTCCACCAGAACTGCGGGAAGCCGTGCAGCAGCAGCACCAGCGGCCCGTCGCCCATCTCGGCGATGTGGAAGCGTGCCCCGTTGGCCGCCACGTCCCGGTGCGTCCAGGGACCGTCGAGGCGTACATCGGCCGCGACGGTCGCCGCGGTCGCTCCGGATACCGTCGCGCCGGGTACAGCCGCTCCAGGAACAGCGCCAGGAACAGCGCCAGGAACAGCGCCGGAAACGGTCGCGCCGGGAACGCTGCCTGAGGTGGTGCCAGGGCCGTTTTCTGGGGCGGTCATGCAGACGAGCGTGCCACAGTCTTGTCCGCCTCATGGACCGGGCGCGGATGCGGTTTGACGGTCTGGAGGACGGCGGCGCTCTGCTTGGCGGACGCGATGGTCTTCTCCGGCGGCTTGACCTTCTTGAACTTCCGCATGGCGATCAGCCCCAGCAGTCCCGCCAGGAGCAGGAACGCTCCTCCCACGATCAGGAACGACCACGCCAGCCCCAGGCCCCAGTTGTGGATCCCGTACGCGGCGGCGAAGCTCAGCACCGGCAGCGAGAAGAGCGCGAACACCGCCGCGATGCCGATCGCGGCGCTGCCCGTCACGCCCCGTTTGACGTCCTCCCGCAGCTCCGCCTTGGCCAGTGCGATCTCGTCGTGCACCAGCGCGGACACCTCCGCGGTCGCCGATGAGACCAGCTGGCCGAGACTGCGGTCACCGTTGACCCGGACGGCCGGCACGGCGTCCGGAACGGCATCGGCAGTGGCGGTGCTGACGGCGGCATGGCTGCCGGGGTCGCTCATCGTTGACTCCCTCGTTTCGGCTGAGCTCTCGCAGATCCGGGATTTCCTCCGGCTCGGCGCCTTCAGATCATGCCGGATGTCACATCAGTGTCGGATGTCAGATCATGCCGGACCGGCGCCGTCCTCGCGCGTCGCTGCGGCGTGTTCCGCCAACCGGCGGTGCTCGGCCGCCTTCCCCTCGTAGATGGCCGCCATTCTCAGGTGGTACTCCGGATCGTCCTGCTCGTAGACGTCGGGAATGCCGCTCATGTCCTCGTCACGCTCCTCGGCCTCGTACAGCGCCCGGTACGTACGGACCCGAAGCCGCAGCAGTACGGCGGCGAATACGGCGGCGATCAGCGAACCTGTGAGGACGGCCGCCTTCACCTCGTCCGTCAGCCCGGGATCGTCGCTGAAGGCGAGTTCGCCGATGAGCAGCGAGACGGTGAAGCCGATCCCGGCGAGGGTCGACAGGGCCAGGATGTCGGGCCAGGTCAGATCCTCGTTCAGTTCCGCACGGGTGAAGCGCGCGGCCAGCCAGGTGCCGCCGAAGATGCCGAGAGCCTTGCCCACGACGAGCCCCAGGACCACGCCCAGCGTCTCCGGCCGGGTGAAGACGTCGGCCAGCGCACCGCCGCTGACCGAGACGCCCGCCGAGAAGAGCGCGAACAGCGGCACGGCGAGACCGGCCGACAGCGGGCGCACGAGATGTTCGATGTGCTCGCCGGGGGACTGCTCCTCGCCCTCGTGCCTGACGCAGCGGAGCATCAGGCCCATCGCGACACCGGCGACGGTGGCGTGGACCCCGCTGTTGTACATCAGGCCCCAGATGACGAGGGCCAGCGGGACGTACACGTACCAGCCGTGCACGCCCTTCCTGAGGAGGAGCCAGAAGACGGCGAGCGCGGCGAAGGCGCCGGCCAGGGCCAGCAGGTCGATGTCGCTGGTGAAGAAGATCGCGATGATCAGGATCGCGAAGAGGTCGTCCACGACGGCGAGGGTGAGCAGGAAGGCGCGCAGCGCGGACGGCAGCGAGGTGCCGAGGACGGCGAGTACGGCGAGCGCGAAGGCGATGTCGGTGGCCGTGGGGACCGCCCAGCCGCCCAGGGATCCGCCGCCCACCACGTTGACCAGCACATAGACGAGGGCGGGCACGGCCATGCCGCAGAGCGCGGCGATCACGGGGAGGGCGGCGGCCTTCGGGTCGCGCAGCTCTCCGGCCACCAGCTCGCGCTTCAGTTCGATGCCGGCGACGAAGAAGAAGACGGCGAGCAGTCCGTCGGCGGCCCAGTGCTGGATCGAGAGGTCCAGGCCGAGGGAGGCCGGGCCCAGATGGAAGTCGCTCACGGTCGTGTAGCTCTCGCTGAGCGGGGTGTTCGCCCAGATCAGCGCGGCGATCGCGGCTACCAGGAGCAGGACACCACCGACGGTCTCGGTGCGCAGCGCGCTCGCGAGATATGTCCGCTCGGGCAGTGGCAGGCGTCCGAGAAAGGTGCGCGGGGTGGCCATGTGGAGCGTCCTCCGGTCGGTTCGGCGGGCATGACTGATGACCTGCCGACCAGACTTCCCGGCGCACCTTTGGATTCTTATTGCGTTGTTGACGCGCCGCCCACTTTACAAAGAGGAGCCCCCGGCGCGGTGCGGCGGGGGCTCCTCTTCGTTCGGGACGGACGTACGACGGGCTCGGCCCTCGCTGGTCAGTCCTCGCTGGTCGCGCTCGGGAGCTGCGTCTGGATCAGATCCATCACGGAGGAGTCGGTGAGCGTCGTGACGTCACCGAGCTGACGGTTCTCCGCGACATCGCGCAGCAGCCGCCGCATGATCTTGCCCGACCGGGTCTTCGGCAGCTCGGCCACCGGCAGGATCCGCTTGGGCTTGGCGATTGGCCCGAGCGCCGTACTGACATGGTTGCGCAACTCGGCCACCAGGCCCTCGTCGACCGACGCCGTACCGCGCAGGATGACGAAGGCGACGATCGCCTGACCCGTCGTCTCGTCCGCGGCGCCGACGACGGCGGCCTCGGCGACCTTCGGGTGCGAGACGAGCGCCGACTCGACCTCCGTGGTGGAGATGTTGTGGCCGGACACCAGCATCACGTCGTCGACCCGGCCCAGCAGCCAGATGTCGCCGTCGTCGTCCTTCTTGGCACCGTCGCCCGCGAAGTACTTGCCCTCGAAACGCGACCAGTAGGTGTCGATGAACCGCTGGTCGTCGCCCCAGATGGTGCGGAGCATCGCCGGCCACGGCTCGGTGAGGACGAGATATCCGCCGCCGCCGTTCGGCACCTCGTTGGCGTCGTCGTCCACGACGGTCGCCGAGATACCGGGCAGGGCGCGCTGCGCGGAGCCCGGCTTGGCCGCGGTGACGCCGGGCAGCGGGGAGATCATCATGCCGCCGGTCTCGGTCTGCCACCAGGTGTCCACGACCGGGGTCTTGCCGGCGCCGATGTTCTGCCGATACCAGATCCAGGCCTCGGGGTTGATCGGCTCACCGACCGAGCCCAGGACACGCAGCGACGTCAGATCGAACTTGGCGGGGATGTCGTCCCCCCACTTCATGAACGTGCGGATCGCGGTCGGCGCCGTGTAGAGGATCGTCACGCCGTACTTCTGGACGATCTCCCAGAAGCGCCCCTGGTGCGGGGTGTCGGGCGTGCCCTCGTACATGACCTGCGTCGCGCCGTTGGCCAGCGGCCCATACACGATGTACGAGTGGCCGGTCACCCAGCCGACGTCCGCCGTGCACCAGTAGACGTCCGTCTCCGGCTTGAGGTCGAAGACCGCGTGGTGCGTGTACGCCACCTGGGTGAGGTAGCCGCCCGAGGTGTGCAGGATGCCCTTGGGCTTACCCGTCGTACCGGACGTGTACAGGATGAACAGCGGGTGCTCGGCGCCGAACGGCTCCGGCGTGTGCTCGGCGGACTGGCGGTCGACGACGTCGTGCCACCACACGTCCCGGCCCTCGCTGAAGGCGGTGTCCTGGCCGGTGCGGCGTACCACCAGGACATGCTCGACCTGCGGGCACCGGGAGACGGCGTCGTCGATCGCGGGCTTGAGCGCGCTCGGCTTGCCACGCCGGTAGCCGCCGTCCGCGGTGATGACGAGCTTGGCGTCGGCGTCCTGGATACGGGAGGCCACGGCGTCGGCCGAGAAGCCGCCGAAGACCACGGAGTGCGCGGCGCCGACGCGGGCGCAGGCCAGCATCGCCACGGCCGTCTCGGGGATCATCGGCATGTAGATGGCGACGCGGTCGCCCTTGCCCACCCCGAGTTCGGTGAGCGCGTTCGCGGCTCGGGAGACCTCGTCCTTCAGGTCGGCGTAGGTGAGGGAGCGGCTGTCGCCCGGCTCGCCCTCGAAGTGGATGGCGACCCGGTCGCCGTTGCCCGCCTCGACGTGGCGGTCCACGCAGTTGTACGCGACGTTCAGCTCGCCGTCCGCGAACCACTTCGCGAACGGCGGGTTCGACCAGTCGAGGGTCTCGGTCGGTTCGGTGGCCCAGGTGAGCCGCCGGGCCTGCTCGGCCCAGAAGCCAAGCCTGTCCGCCGCGGCCTGCTCGTACGCCTCGGCTGTCACGTTGGCGTTCGCGGCCAGCTCGGCCGGTGGCTCGAACCTCCGCTCTTCCTTGAGCAGGTTGGCCAGGCTTTCGTTGCTCACGACATCTCCCTTTCCCAGGGCGTCCTATGTGTCCCCGGGCCTAGCTCATCAGGCAGATGCCCGGGTGACAAGGGTCTTCAGGAAATTGGTTTAGACCTATGCGGCCGGACTTACGGTGGGCGTACGAGTAAGTGGCCCCGTTCCCCGGCTGTGGTGGGGAACGGGGCCACACATTCTCACGGATGACACGGGGCGCCGGTTCAGGCGCGCGACTCCTCGAATGCCGTCGGGGCCACCCGGTTGAACACCTTGTCGGTGTCGGCGGAGCATCCTGCGGAACGCCCTTCGGGGCGTCCGGCGGGTCCTTGGCCGGGCCGTCCGTCGGACGACTGTCCGTCCGACGACTGCCCGTCGGACGCGAGCAGATACGCCTGCGCCTCGCCGACATGGAAGTACATGCCGTGCAGTTCGAGCCTTCCCTCGGCCAGGGCGCGGGCCACCGCCGCATGGGCGCGCAGATGCTCCAACTGCTGGACGACATTGGTCAGACAGAGCTGCTCGACCGCATCGGCGGGCAGCCGCCCGGAGATCCTCGCCCACGCGTGGTCGCGGTTCCTCATCCGCTCCAGGCTGGGCAGGCCGTGCCGCAGCCAGCGGGTGAGGGGGGAGGGCGGCTCGGGGGATCCCTGTGCGGAATGCGCGGGCGTGTCGGCGGGTGGCTTGAGGAGGGCCTGCATCGCACCGCATCCGGAGTGCCCGCAGACCGTGATGGATCCGACCCGCAGGACATCGACCGCGTACTCGATCGCCGCCGCCACCGAGTCGTCCTGCCCCTCCGCGCCCTCCTCTCCTGGAAGGGGGACCAGATTGCCGACATTGCGGACGGTGAACAGATCGCCGGGGCCGCTCGCGGTGATCATGCTCGTCACGAGACGCGAGTCGGCGCAGGTGAGGAAGAGCTGGGACGGTTGCTGGCCCTCGCGCGCGAGGCGCGCCAACTCGCCCCGTACGAGCGGAGCCGTATTGCGCTGGAACGAGCTGAGCCCACTCGCGAGTTGGTCGCCCTGGACCCGGCTCGACACCCGCACCTGATCCGTCTTCCGCCCTTCCGTCGGGGGCTGCTCCACCGGATTGCCGCAGTGGTGATTGCGCCATGGTGTCCACGGCCGGCAGCAGGTGCTCGACTCTGTCACCGGCTCGGTGGGCTCGGCGATACGGTCCCCGGAACTGCCCGTGAACTCGACCGTGCCGCCCTGGGCCTGATGCGCGACCTGCCAGTCGTGCAGCGCCTCGTACGCCGCGTGGTCCATGAACGATCCGTCCAATTCGACGACACAGGCGCTCCCTTGCGGCACCTGGTGCAGCAGCCGGCTCAGCCGTGGAACCGCCAGGAACGTCAACTGGCCGCGCGCGTGCAGCCGATGGACGCCCTCCCGCTCGTCCAGGGTGATCCGAGTCCGGGTGAGCCGGTGCAGCGCGACGGCGACCGCCAGGGCGATCCCGATCGTCACCCCCTCCAGTACGCCGGTGAACACCACGCCGACCAGCGTCCCCACATAGACGAGCAGTTCGCGATTGCGCCGCACGCTGCGCATGTGCGTGATGTTGACCATCTGGACGCCGATGACCATCACCAGCGCGGCGAGCGCGGCCAGCGGGATCAGGTCGAGCAGGGACACCAGGAAGAGCGCGGCGACGGCGACCCACAGCCCGTGCAGCATCGTCGAGTGCCGACTGACGCCGCCCGCGGCCACGTTGGCCGCGCTCCGGACAGCGACGCCGGTGATCGGCAGTCCGCCGAGGGCGCCGGAGACGACGTTCGCCGCCCCCTGTCCGGACAGCTCCCGGTCGAGCCGGGCGCGCGGAATCTGGACGTCCGGGTCCTTGTGGGCGGCCACCAGCTTGTCGACGGCCACCGCCGACAGCAGTGACTCGACGCTGCCGACCAGGGTGATGGTGAGGACGGCGGCGATCAGTCCGAGCACCGGCCCGTGCGGCAGCTCGGGCAGCACATGGCTGCTCCAGGAGGGCAGGTCGACGCGGTCGAGACGCAGACCCGCGAAGGCGGCCACGGCGGTGGCGGCCGCCACCGCCGCGAGGGCGGCGGGCACCTTCCGTACGATCCGGCCCGCACGTCCGGGGATGCGCGGCCAGGCGAGCAGAACGACCACGGTCAGCGCGCTCACGGAGACCGCGGCCGGGTGCAGATCGGCCAACTGGGCCGGCAGACCCTGGACGTTGGCGACGGCGGAGCTCTGCGGGGTGCCGCCGAGGACGATGTGCAGTTGGGCGAGCGCGATCGTGACACCGATGCCGGCCAGCATGCCGTGCACGATCGCCGGGCTCACGGCGAGCGCCGAGCGGGCGACGCGCAGGGCGGCGAGGCCGAGTTGGGCGAGACCGGCGAGCACCGTGATGGCACAGGTGGTGCGCCAGCCGTACTGCTGGATCAGGTCGGCCGTGACGACCGTCAGACCGGCCGCCGGACCGCTGACCTGGAGAGGTGCGCCGCCGAAGCGGCCGACCACCAGGCCGCCGACGGCCGCGGCCACGAGACCGGCCTGGAGGGGCGCGCCGGTGGCGAGCGCGATGCCGAGGGAGAGCGGCAGCGCGATCAGGAAGACCGAGATGGACGCGGAGAAGTCCGCCCCGGCGATCCGCGGTCCCCGCCACCGGCCGGGCGGCGGACTGTGCGGACGGTGCGGGCTCTGTGGGTCATGCGGACCCTGTGAGTTCCGGGGGTCCTGTGGGTTCTGTCGGCGGTGGGGCTGGTCTTCGTGGGTGGGGACGTACGCGGGCATGGTTCCCGTCTCCTCCGGGGCAGCGCGGTCGCGGAACAGCGGTCGCGGGACAGGTGACGCGGCCGTGGGTCACGGCGTGCAGCAGCGGGATCATCAACGCTCAGTAAATGGATCGTAATGGAGAGTAAAGATTCAGGCATAACTTTCCGGGCAAATGGTGCAAAGATTCACCCGCAACGGTGATTAGTCATTTTGTACGGCTTGTCATACCGGATCCCCTCGGGTCCCAGTGCGACGTTGTCGGCGCTCGGCGCCGTGCCCGGCGTTTCGGCGCTTCAACGCACAGAACCTGAGGGAAGAGGTGGGCGGATGCTGGCCGCCAGAAAGAGGATCGCCTGCGGCGCGGCCCTGACGGCTCTGGCCGTGGGGCTCGCCGGATGTTCTGGGTCCGGTTCACCGGAACCGAAGGACAAGACCAAGGCCGAGGGGGGTCCCGACGCGGCGAAGAAGGGGCCGCCCAAGAGCGCGGTACGGCTCATCGGCGACGGCTCGACGGCGTACACCGGCGCTCAGCCCGGCGTCCTCAAGCCGGAACGCCTGAAGCCCGGCGAGAAGCCGCCCCAGTTCGTGGTGTTCTCCTGGGACGGCGCCGGAGAGGACAGCCAGAAGCTCTTCTCCCACTTCCGCGACGTGGGCAAGAAGTACAACGCGAAGATGACGTACTTCCTCAGCGGTGTCTATCTGCTGCCGAAGGACAAGGCCAAGCAGTACAGCCCGCCGCAGCACGCCGCGGGCCGCTCGGACATCGGCTTCAACGACGTCGAGGGGATCAGGAACACCCTGCGCGAGCTGCGCGCCGCCTGGCAGGACGGCAGCGAGATCGGCACCCACTTCAACGGCCACTTCTGCGGCGCCGACGGCGGGGTCGGCAACTGGTCCGTCGAGGAGTGGAAGAGCGAGATCAGCCAGGCCAAGGCGTTCGTCAAGAACTGGAAGAGCAACAGCGGCCTGACGGCCGAGGCCCCGCTGCCCTTCGACTACGAGAAGGAACTGGTCGGCGCCCGCACCCCCTGCCTGGAAGGGCAGAAGAACATGATGCGGGCGGCGCGGACGATGGGCTTCCGCTACGACTCCAGCGGGGTCGGCAACCAGGTCTGGCCGAAGAAGACCGAGGGCATGTGGGACATCCCGCTTCAGCTCGTCCCGGTGCCCGGCCGGCAGTTCGAGACGCTCTCGATGGACTACAACTTCATGTTCAACCAGTCGAAGACCGTCAACGGCGACCCGTCCCAGCACAAGTATTGGGGCGACCAGATGCGGGACGGCCTACTCAAGGCCTTCAACCGCGCCTACGAGGGCAACCGCGCGCCGCTGATCATCGGCAACCACTTCGAGTCGTGGAACGGCGGCACGTACATGCGCGCCGTCGAGGAGACGATCAAGACCGTCTGCGTGAAGGACGGCGTGCGGTGCGTGACGTTCAAGGAGCTCGCTGACTGGCTGGACGCGCAGGACCCGGAGACGCTCGAAAGGCTGCGGGGGCTGGGTGTGGGTCAGAAGCCCACGACCGGCTGGCAGTCGTATCTGACGGCTCCCAAGGCGCCGGCCTCACCGGCTGCCCCGGCGGGTCCGGAGGCGACCCCCGCGCCGACCGACGGCCCGGACGCGGGATCCGGCTCGGGCCCGGCCGCCGGTCCCGACGCGGGTACGGACTCCGGCTCAGGCTCGGACTCCGAACAGGGCGCGGACGCCGGGTGACTTGAGCGCGCGGATACGGGCGGCGCATCGTCGCACCGCCCGTATCCGCGCGCCGCTCAGCTCGGCTGCGGAACCGCCACGTCCTCGCGGAGCACGAACGCCGGGTCGACCTGCGCGGCCAGGTCGGCGCCCGTCTTCGCATTGCCCCAGCTCTCCGCGTTCCTGAGGTGGAAGTGCACCATCTGCCGCGTGTAGCGCTCCCAGTCGCGGTCCGCGTACGAGTCCTCCGCCGCGTCCTCCAGCACCTGGAGCGCCACGCGGTTCTCCGCCTCCAGCAGTTCGAAGGCGGCCGGCCGCCCCTTCTCCATGGACCGCACCCAGTTGGAGTGTCCGACGGTCACGAGCAGGTCGTCGCCCACCTCGTCCTGGAGGAAGTCCACGTCGTCCTGGGCCTGGACCTTGTTGCCCACGACGTTCAGCGCGACGCCGAAGTCCCGTGCGTACTCCTTGTACTGGCGGTAGACCGACACCCCCTTGCGTGTCGGCTCGACCACCAGGAACGTCATGTCGAACCGGGTGAACATCCCGGACGCGAACGAGTCCGAGCCTGCCGTCATGTCGACGACGACGTATTCGTCCGGGCCGTCGACGAGGTGGTTCAGGCAGAGTTCGACCGCGCCGACCTTGGAGTGGTAGCAGGCCACACCCAGGTCGGACTCGGTGAACGGCCCCGTGGCCATCAGCTGGACGGCGCCGTCGTCCAGCCGGACGGTGCGGGCGCAGGCGTCGTACACCGGGTTGGACTCGCGGACCCTCAGGAGCTGGGAGCCCTCGCCCGGAGGCGTCGTCTTGATCATCGAATCGGCGGACGTGATGCGCTGGTTGGTGCCGCGCAGATACTCCTTGATGAGCGGCAGATGCGCGCCCATGGCCGGCAGCGCGGCGGTCTGCTCCTCGTCGAGGCCGAGCGCGGCCCCCAGATGCTGGTTGATGTCGGCGTCCACCGCGATGACGGGGGCCTCGTTGGCGGTCAGATGGCGGATGAAGAGCGAGGCCAGCGTCGTCTTGCCGCTGCCGCCCTTACCCACGAAAGCGATCTTCATGTTCACCTAGCGTAGTGCTCATGTCGCTGTGCGCTGTCACGTCAGGTGAAGAAGACCACTCCAAGGTGGGGCGTGCGCTATGGGCGCGTAGCCTTGCTACCTATGAGTACGACAGCTCCGAACGCTTCGTCCGCTCCGCGAGGGCGCGACCCTCTCGCGACTCTGGGCTCCCTGCCGGGTGTCCCCGAAGCGGTGGATTCGGTGCGCAAGGCGGTCGACCTGGTCTACGGGCACCGGGTGATGAGACGGCGTAGCAACGAGGTCACCTCGGAGGCCGCGCTGCGCGCCGCGCGCGGGTCGGCGGCGCTCTCCGGGGCGGACTGGGCGCTGGAAGAGGTGCGCAGGCGCAGCGACTTCGGCACTGCGGCCGACGCCCTGACGGTCGGGGCGGCGCTGCGGGTGACGGCCGAGGCGGGTCAACTCCTTTCCATCTGGCGGCAGTCACCGGTACGAGTGCTGGCCCGGCTGCATCTGGTGGCGGCGGGCGGCGCGGGTGCGGGCTCGGGTGTGGCTGCCGAGGTCGCGGGGGAGACGGTCGGGCGGCCGAGGCTGGCCGGGGAACCGGTCGTCGAGACGCCGGGGCCCGACAGTCCCAAGCCGCTGATCGAAGCTCCTCTGCCCGCCGCCGACGAGGTGGCCGGGCGGCTGGACGGGCTCTCCGAGCTGGTCATCGCGGGGAGTTCGGCGCCCGCGCTCGTCACTGCCTCGGTGGTGCACGGAGAGCTGCTGGCGCTGCGCCCCTTCGGCTCGTACAACGGTCTGGTGGCGCGTGCCGCCGAGCGGATCGTGCTGATCGGCAGCGGGCTCGACCCCAAGTCCATCTGTCCGTCCGAGGTGGGCCACGCGGAGTTGGGACGCGCCGCGTACGTGGCGGCGTTCGACGGCTATGTGTCAGGGACGCCGGACGGGATGGCGGCGTGGATCACGCACTGCGGGCGCGCGGTCGAACTCGGTGTCAGGGAGTCGACCGCCGTGTGCGAGGCCCTCCAGCGCGGCGCGGCCTGAGGCGCCCGCAGGAACGGAATCCCGCGCGAACGGGAACTGGAACCTCGCGGGAACGGAAATGCGGCGGCACCGAGAAGGTACCGCCGCTGGCACGTCCACCGAGTTACCAAGCGTCCTCGTAGTTTGCCCATCAGGTCGGGTACTTCGCCCGTCCCTGGTGCGGCTGGCCCGTAATCGACGGGTCGACGTCGCGTGGGTACTCGGTTTTCATGCTCGGTCCGTGGGGCCTTCGTGCGTTACAGGCCGTCCTCTCGGATGTCCTTGGTCTCGCGGGCCGTTGATTCCTTTCTACTCCTGTCCGGAGAGAAGTGAAAGCCCTCGCTCCGGGACTTTACTTTTAGGTTCAAATACGGGCGAACCGCCTGGTCGTGGTCGGTATCGCCGGCGTTCGCTCATGCGGAAGCCGCCTGACGCCGCCGGCTCGCGTACCAGACCAGTCCCGCCGTGGCCGCCGCCGCGCCCACCGCTGCCGCCGCGACGAGCGCCGGCCGTGGCGGCATGGAGAAGGCGGGCAGCCGCTGCTTGAGCCGGACCGGCCGGTTGAAGACGAGAATCGGCCAATCACGGGCCACCGCCTCACGGCGCAGTGCCCGGTCGGGATTGACCGCGTACGGGTGGCCGACCGACTGGAGCATCGGCAGGTCGGTGGCGGAGTCGCTGTACGCGTAACAGCGATCCAGGTCGTACCCCTCGGACGCGGCGAGCGCTTTGACCGCCGCGGCTTTGGTCGGCCCGTATGCGTAGTACTCGATCTCACCGGTGAAGCAGCCGTCGGCTCCGACGACCATGCGGGTCGCCACGACCCGGTCGGCGCCGAGGAGTTCGCCGATCGGCTCGACGACCTCCGCGCCGGAGGTGGAGACGATCACCACATCGCGTCCGGCGGTGTGGTGGTCCTCGATGAGGGAGGCGGCCTCGTCGTAGATGATCGGGTCGATGAGATCGTGCAGGGTCTCCGCGACGATCTCCTTGACCTGCTGGACGTTCCAGCCCTTGCAGAGCGCGGAGAGGTACTCGCGCATGCGCTCCATCTGGTCGTGATCGGCGCCGCCTGCGAGAAAGACGAACTGCGTGTATGCGGTGCGCAGTACGGCTCGGCGGTTGATCAGTCCGCCTTGATAGAAGGACTTGCTGAAGGTCAACGTCGACGACTTCGCAATGACCGTCTTGTCCAGGTCAAAGAAGGCCGCTGTGCGAGGCAAGGAGTGGTTTTCCACGAAGTCGAGCATAGGCGCCCACCATTCGGCGTAAGGTACGGCGCGTGGGTTTGCCTGAGAAGGCTCTCGGGTACACCATGGAAGTCACGGATCGTTCGCGACCGTGCTCACCTGGTCCGGCTCCTCCCCCCCCCGAGTCGGTCTGGGGGACGACCCCCGCTCTCCCCCCCGGCGGGGGTCGTCGCATGTCCGGGCGCGTTTCCGGTGCTTGGGTCCGTGGCATCCTCGCACCCCTCCTCTCGTGTGTGCTTCGCGTGGGCGGATGCGATTCGCACTCTACCCGTCACTGTGCGTAGTTGCCAGGCTGCTCTCGGAAGTCACCGGTATGAGCTACGGAGATATTCACAACCGGTGAGTTGTCCACAGCTTTTGAGCAAGATCCACACGTTTTTTCCGCGCGGTGCACCGTGATTTCCGACCGCGAAAGTTCGCGGTAGCCGGAATCACAGATGCCGGATCACGGCGAGATCGCTGAGAGCCCACTGAGCGGATGCCCTTCGGGTGTCCTCGCTTGGTGTGGGCGAGCGCCTTCGGCGCGGCTGCGGACTCGATCCGGGATCGCGGGAATAGGGGGTGGAGTAAATGGCTGGATTCAGGACGTCCGACCGTTCGCCGGTTGCCGAAGGGCGCCGGGCCGGACCGCTGATCGTGACCGAGGACGTCGACCTGCTCGACGATCTGCTGCGGCTGTGCGCCGCCGCGGGCGCGGAGCCGGAGGTGCACCATTCGGTGCCCGCGCGACGGGGCGGATGGGAGTCCGCGCCACTGGTGTTGGTGGGTGACGACGCCGCAGTCCGGTGCCGGTTCGCCACCCGGCGCCGAGGGGTGCTGCTCGTCGGCCGGGATCAGGACGACCCGGACGTATGGCGGCGGGCGGTCGAGATCGGCGCCGACTCCGTGTTGCGCCTGCCCGACGCCGAGAGTTGGCTCGTCGACCGGATCGCCGACGTCGCCGAAGGCGTGGGGCGGCCGGCGCTCACGGTCGGGGTGATCGGTGGCCGGGGCGGTGCCGGGGCCTCGACACTGGCCTGCGCCCTGGCGGTCACGGCCGCCCGCCAGGGGCTGCGCACCATGCTCATCGACGGCGACCCGCTCGGGGGCGGGCTCGACGTGCTGCTCGGCGGTGAGCGCGCGGAGGGTCGCCGGTGGCCGGATTTCGCCGCCTCCAAGGGGCGGGTGGCGGGTGGTGCGCTGGAGGAGTCGCTTCCCCGGCTGCACGACCTGCGGCTACTCAGCTGGGACCGCGGTGACTCCGTGCTGGTCCCGCCGGCGGCCATGCGGTCCGTCCTCGCGGCGGCCCGCAGACGGGGCGGTGTCGTGGTCGTGGATCTTCCGCGCCGGATCGACGAGGGCGCGGCGGAGGCGCTGGCGCAGTTGGACGTGGGGCTGTTGGTGGTGCCGGGGGAGCTGCGGGCCGTCGCTGCGGCCGGCCGGGTGGCGTCCATGGTGGGCATGGTGCTGCCGGACCTGCGGGCGGTGGTCCGTGGGCCTTACGCGACCGGGCTGGACGACAGCTGGGTGGCCGGCGCGTTGCGGCTGCCGCTCGTGGGTGAACTTCCCGTGGAGCCGGGCCTGTTGACGGCTCAGGAGGCCGGAATGCCGCCGGGGGCGGGCGCGCGGGGTCCGCTGGCGCGGTTCTGTGCCGCGTTCTGGGAGCGGGCGCTCGCGGGCGCCGGGGACGGGAGCGTGACCGCGTGAGCGCCGTGACGCGGGCCAGGGGCGGGCAGGTCGGTGGAGCGCTCCTGGAGGCCGTACGGCAGCGTCTGGCGGAGAGCGGGGCCGAGCCGACCCCCGCGCGCGTGGCGGCGGCTCTGCGGGCCCAGGGGAGGCTCCTGGGGGACACGGAAGTACTCGGCGCCGCCGAGGAGTTGCGGTGCGAGCTGGTCGGGACTGGGCCGCTGGAGCCGCTGCTGGCCGATCCCTCCGTGACCGACGTGCTGGTCTCGGCGCCCGATCGGGTCTGGGTGGACCGGGGCGGCGGGCTGGAGTTGACGCAGGTGTCGTTCGCCGACGCCTCCGCCGTACGGAGGCTGGCGCAGCGGCTCGCCGCCGTGGCGGGCAGGCGGTTGGACGACGCCCGCCCGTGGGTGGACGCCCGGCTGCCCGACGGGACACGGATGCACGCGGTGCTGCCCCCGGTGGCCGTCGGATCGGCGCATCTGTCGCTGCGGGTCGTCCGTCCCCGCGCGTTCTCCTTGGCGGAGCTGACCGCGGCAGGGACCGTGCCGCCGGGCGGCGAGCGACTGCTGCGGGCGCTGATCGAGGCCCGTGTGTCGTTCCTGATCAGTGGCGGGACCGGCACGGGGAAGACGACTCTCCTCTCGGCCCTGCTTGGCCTGGTGGGGGAACGCGAGCGGATCGTCCTGGCCGAGGACTCGGCGGAGTTGAGGCCCGACCACCCGCATGTGGTCCGTCTGGAGGCACGGCCCGCGAACCAGGAGGGCGCGGGCGAGGTGACCCTGGAAGACCTGGTGCGGCAGGCGTTGCGGATGCGGCCCGACCGGCTGGTGGTCGGGGAGGTGCGCGGGGCGGAGGTCACTCAGCTTCTCGCCGCCTTGAACACGGGCCACGAGGGCGGCTGCGGGACGGTTCACGCGAACACCGCCGCCGACGTTCCCGCCCGGCTGGAAGCCCTCGGGACGGCCGCCGGGCTCGACCGGGCCGCTCTCCACAGCCAGTTGGCGGCAGCGCTGTCGGTGGTGATCCATCTCGTACGGGACCGGGCCGGGAGGCGCCGTATCGCCGAGGTGCATGTGCTGGAGCGGGACGCGGCGGGGCTGGTGGTGCCGGTGCCCGCGCTTCGCTGGGGCGCGGAGGGGTTCGCGTACGAGCGGGGCTGGCCGAGGCTGCGGGCGCTGATCGGGGGTGCGCTGTGACGCCGGTGCCGGTGTCCGTGTCCGTCTTCTGCGCGGCGGTGTGCGCGGGGCTGGCGGCGTGGCTGCTGGTCGACCGGGGGCGGGTGTTGCGGCGGGCGGAACTGCTGTTCGGCGGCGGCTGCGGCAGCCGCACGGCAGGGCCCGCGGTGATGGCGGTACGGGCGCGGCTGACCGGGCTGGGGAAGGAGTGGTTCTGTCTGCCCGTCGCCGCGGTGCTCGCCGTGTGGGGCGGGTCGGTACTGCCCCTGGGCGCCGGTGCGGTGGCGGTGCCACTTGTGAGGCGGCGGCTGCGGGCGAGTGAGCGCAGGCGCGTGGCGGAGCGGCGGGCCGAGGCTGTGCGGGGTCTCTGCGACGTGCTCGTCGGGGAGTTGCGGGCCGGGGCACAACCGGCCGAGGCGCTCACGACGGCCGTCCGGGCCCTCTTGCGGGACCTGAGCGTTCAGGAACTCGCCCTGGTGGTCGCGGCGGCCCGCTTCGGAGGGGACGTCCCCGAAGCCCTGCGCAAGGCGGCCCGGCAACCGGGCGCGGAAGGTCTCGTCGGGGTCGCGGCCTGCTGGCGGGTCGCCGTGGACGGCGGAGCGGGGCTGGCCGCGGGCGTCGACCGGCTGCGTGCCGCGCTACGGGCGCAGCAGGATCAACGGGAAGCCATGCGGGCCCAGTTGGCCGGTGCGTGGTCCACGGTCGTGGTGCTGGCACTCCTGCCCGTGGCGGGGCTGGCGATGGGCTGGGCCATGGGCGCCGACCCGCTGAACGTGCTGCTGCACACACCCGCCGGTCTGGGCTGTCTGGTGGTGGGCGGGCTGCTGGAGGCGATGGGCTTCTGGTGGGCCGGGCGGATCGTCCGGGGCGGTGACGCGTCATGAACGGGTTGCTCGCGCAGGGGACCTTCGTCCACACCCTGTGGGTGACCGCCTCACTGCTGGCGGCCGTGGTGTCCGTCGTCCTGGCATGGGCCGGGTGGCGCCGCGAACGGGCCGCGCGCGGACGGCTGGTGGCGCTCCTGGCCGTGGAGGAGGCGGCGCCCGTGTCGCGGCGCGGGCGGCCGGAGTTCGGAGGGAGGATCCGCCGCTGGGGTGCGCCGCTGGGGGCCGGGTGTCTCGGCTGGGCCCTGGTCGGCGGGGTGGCCGGATTGCTGGTGGGCTTCGCCGGGGCGTACGGCGTCGGTCGGTGGCTGCGTACGCGCAAGCCGGACGCCGACGCGGGCACGGACGCGGCCATGGGCGAGGCCGCACGGCAGTTGCCCCTCGCCGCCGATCTGTTGGCCGCCTGCGTCTCGGCCGGGGCGGGTCCGCGCGAGGCGGCGGAGGCGGTGGGGGAGTCGCTGGGCGGGCCCGTCGGCGAGCGGCTGGTGAGTACGGCGGCGGCGCTGCGGCTGGGGGGAGAACCGGTCGAGACGTGGGGGCGGTTCGGCGAGATACCGGGCGCCGCGGAGCTGGCCCGCTGTCTGGAGCGGGCCGGTTCCACGGGGGCGCCGGCGGCCGAGCCGGTCTCCCGGCTGGCCGACGGTCTCCGGGCGGACCGGGCCCGGCGGGCCGCCGCACGCGCGGGTCGGGCCCAGGTGCTGATCACCGCCCCGGTGGGGCTGTGCTTCCTGCCCGCCTTTCTGGCGGTGGGGGTGGCCCCGGTGGTGATCGGCCTGGCGACCGGGCTGCTGCGGGGCAACTGAACTGCTTCAACTGTGCTGATCCAACGGGAGGTTGACATGAAGATGCGGGTGGGACCGTCGGGACGACGGGCATGGCGTGTGGTGGAGGCGGCGAGCAGGGTGAGCCGGCTGCGCCGGAGCAGGGTCCGGGTCCGTGGCGGGCTCCGGTTGCGCACCGGCCCGCGGGCGGACTCCGGAATGGCGAGTGCCGAATACGCGGTGGGGACTCTCGCCGCCTGCGGCTTCGCTGCCGTGCTCTACAAGGTGGTCACGAGTGGGCCTGTCTCCAGCGCCCTGGAATCGGTCATCGGGAACGCCCTCGATGCGAAATTCTGAGTCGGGGCCGGCCGGAGGAGCCGGCGATCGGGGGTCGGTGACGGCGGAGGCCGCCGTGGCGGTGCCGACGCTGGTGGTGTTCGTCGCGGCACTGCTGTGGGCACTGATGGCGGCCGCCGCGCAGATCCAGTGCGTGGACGCCGCCAGGGCCGGGGCTCGGGCCGCTGCCCGGTCCGAGCCACCCGCGGCGGCGATGGAGGCCGCCCGCTCGGCCGCCCCGGAAAGCGCCGAGGTCACGATGGGGCGGTCGGGCGACCTGTGGCGGGTGCGGGTGGAGGCCCCGACTCCGGGGCCGCGCGGTATCGCCCTGACGCTCGCCGCGGAAGCGGTGGCACCGGCCGAGGACACGGCGACGGTCGGAGCGGGACCATGAGCCGGGATCGAGGGTCGGCGACGGTGTGGGCGGCCGTGGCGGTGACCGCGCTGTGCGCCGTGTTCGCGGTGATCCTCGCCATGGGCCAGGCGGTTGTGGCCAGGCACCGCGCGGGTTCGGCGGCGGACCTGGCGGCACTGGCGGCGGCCGGGCAGGCGCTGCGGGGAGCGGAGGCCGCCTGCGCGCGGGCCGTCGAGGTGGCCGGAGCGCAGGACGCGGAGGTGGTGCGGTGCGCGGTGGCCGGTGAGATCGCCGACGTGACCGCGCGGGCGCACTTCGGCCCGTACACCCCGACGGTCAGGTCCCGCGCGGGCCCACCGGACGCACTGCCCTCGCCCCCGCCCCCGCTCGCGTCCCCGCCCGCCTCTCCACCCGCGCCGGACCGGGCGTCCGTACGGCCGGCTTCCCGGCCTCCGCCGGCCGGATCTCCCGGCCCGTGACCGCGGCGCGGGTCTTTGGCCCGGCGGGGAGTCAGTCGCCGGACAGGCTCACTTCGGCCCGCTCGGCGGTCGGGGACGGGCGCGGCCCCGGCAAGTCCGTCGGTTCCGGCGTCCCCGCCGACGGCGGCGCCGACTTCAGGAGTTCGCCCAGGAGCCGCACGGCCGCGCGTTTGTGCAGGGGTTCGTTGCCGTTGCCGCATTTCGGGGACTGGATGCAGGACGGGCAGCCCGCCTCACACTCGCACGAGGCGATGGCCTCGCGGGTCGCGGTGAGCCATTCACGCGCTGTGTGGAAGGCGCGTTCGGCGAAGCCCGCCCCGCCGGGGTGGCCGTCGTACACGAAGACCGTCGGCAGCAGCGTGTCCGGGTGGAGCGGTACGGACACGCCGCCGATGTCCCGGCGGTCGCAGGTCGCGAACAGCGGGAGCATCCCGATGGACGCGTGTTCGGCGGCGTGCAGGGCGCCGCCCAGCTGCTCCGGATTGATCCGGGCCGCGTCGAGTTGGTCCTCGGTGACGGTCCACCAGACGGCGCGGGTGCGCAGCGTGCGGGGCGGCAGATCGAGTTTGGTCTCGCCCAGGACCTCGCCGGTGATGAGACGGCGGCGGAGGAAGGAGACGACCTGGTTGGTGACTTCGACGGAGCCGTAGCAGAGGCGTCCGGCGCCCCACGGGATCTCGGTGTCGGTTTCCAGGACGGAGATGACGGTGGTGTCGCGCGCGGTCGTGGAGTACGGCGGACCGGCCTCCTCGACGAGCGCGACCGAGTCCGACAGGTCCAGCCGCTGCACGAGATAGGTCCGGCCCTGGTGCAGATGGACCGCGCCGTCGTGCACGGCGGTGTGGGAGGCGGCCTCGTCCACGGTGCCCAGCAGTCTGCCGGTGCCCGCCTCGACGATCTGGACCGGCCGGCCGCCCTCGCCCCTGATGTCCGCGAGATCGGCGGCCCGCTCACGGCGGGTCCAGTACCAGCCGGTGGTACGCCGCCGCAGCAGGCCGGCCTCGACGAGTTGCGGCAGCAGCTCGGGCACCGCGGGGCCGAAGAGTTCCAGATCGGCTTCGGTGAGCGGCAGTTCGGCGGCGGCGGCGCACAGATGGGGGGCGAGTACGTACGGGTTGTCCGGGTCGAGCACGGTCGACTCGACGGGCTGCTGGAACAGCGCCTCGGGATGGTGGACGAGGAAGGTGTCCAGCGGATCGTCCCTGGCGACCAGGATGGCCAGCGCGCCCTGCCCGGCGCGTCCGGCGCGACCCGCCTGCTGCCACAGCGAGGCGCGGGTGCCCGGATAACCGGCGATGACGACCGAGTCCAGGCCGGAGACGTCGATGCCCAACTCCAGGGCGGTGGTGGCGGCGAGGCCGAGAAGCTCGCCGGAGTGCAGCGCCCGCTCCAGGGCGCGCCGCTCCTCGGGGAGGTAGCCGCCCCGGTAGGCGGCGACGCGTCTCACCAGGGAGCGGTCGACCTCGGCGAGGCGTTCCTGCGCGATGACGGAGACCAGTTCGGCGCCTCGCCGGGACCGGACGAAGGCGACCGAACGCACGCCCTGGACGGTCAGGTCGGTGAGGATGTCGGCCGTCTCGGCCGTGGCGGTGCGGCGGACCGGTGCGCCCTTCTCGCCGTGGAGTTCGGTGAGAGGGGGTTCCCACAGGGCGAAGACGACCTCGCCGCGCGGTGAGGCGTCGTCGGCCACCTCATGGACGGGCAGGCCGGTGAGCCGCCCGGCGGCCCGCGCGGGCTCGGCGGCGGTGGCCGAGGCGAGGAGGAAGACGGGATCGGAGCCGTACCGGGCGCAGACGCGGCGCAGTCGGCGCAGGACCTGGGCGACATGGGAGCCGAAGACGCCGCGGTAGGTGTGGCACTCGTCGATGACGACGTAGCGCAGGGAGCGCAGGAAGGAGGACCACCTGGGGTGGGCCGGGAGTATGCCGCGGTGCAGCATGTCGGGGTTGGTGAGTACGTAGTTGGCGTACTGGCGTACCCATTCGCGCTCCTCGACGGGGGTGTCCCCGTCGTAGACGGCGGGGCGCACGCCGTTGCCGAGCGGTGCGGCGAGCGCCTTCACGGCACGGCGCTGGTCGGCGGCGAGCGCCTTCGTCGGGGAGAGGTACAGGGCGGTCGTGCCGCGGCCGTTGGGCGCTTCGGAGCCGTCCAGGAGCGCGGTGAGGACCGGCGCCAGGTAGGCGAGCGACTTGCCGGACGCGGTGCCGGTGGCGATCACGACGGATTCGCCGTCCAGGGCGTGCTCGGCCGCGGCGGCCTGATGGGCCCACGGATGGTCGACGCCGGCGAGTTGAATGGCGTTGATCACTTCTGGCCGGATGCGGTCGGGCCAGACCGCATGCCTGCCCGCACGTGGGGGCAAGTGCTCCGTATGGGTGATGCGCGCAGCCCGGCCCGCCCCTGCGGCGAGCCGGTCCAGGACCGTGCCGGGGGAAGGGCGGGAGTCCCCGCTCTCGGGCGGCCTGCCAGGACCGTGATTCGTGGCCATCGGCACCGAGTGTGTCACTGGCGTGGCGGACAATGGTCCGAAGGCGTCGTGCATGGCTGCCGGTAAGTGATTGAATGCCATCGCGGCTGGCGATACGCCCCCTGGCTCCGTCGGGAGAGACCCGAGGGGCGACCGCTCGATTGCAAGGTGCTGGAGGATCCGTGGACCTGTCCCTGTCGACTCGCAATGTGTCCGGCCCCGGTGGCGACCGTACGGTCGTCGAGGTCGGTGGCGAGATTGATGTGTATACCGCGCCCAAGCTGCGCGAGCAGTTGGTCGAGTTGGTGAACGACGGCAGTTACCACCTGGTCGTCGACATGGAGGGCGTGGACTTCCTCGACTCGACCGGTCTCGGCGTGCTCGTGGGTGGACTCAAGCGTGTGCGTGCCCACGAGGGCTCGCTGCGTCTGGTCTGCAACCAGGAGCGCATTCTCAAGATCTTCCGGATCACCGGCCTGACCAAGGTGTTCCCCATTCACACCACGGTCGATGAGGCCGTCGCCGCCACCGACTGAGGCCGGTCGGAGGCTTTCGGAAGGAAGGGCAGGGGGCACCGGGCGTCATGCCCGGGGCACCCGCGCCCCAGATTCGCACGCTCGTACGTCTGAGGGGGATCGCATGGCCACCGTTGAACTCCGCTTCAGCGCCCAGCCCGAACACGTCAGGACGGCCCGTCTGGTGGCGGCTGCCGTGGCGCGCCGGGCCGGTGTCGACGAAGCAGTGTTGGACGAGGTCAGGCTCGCCGTCGGTGAGGCGTGCAGCCGCGCGGTCGGTCTGCACCGCAGCCACGGCATCACCGCACCGGTGCGGGTCGTGCTGACCGAGGAGGAGAAGGTCTTCTCCATCGAGGTCGGTGACGAGGTGCCCACGCCGGGCATCGCGGCGGCCGAGGACGTGCCCGTCTCGGGCGGGTCCGACGTCGCGGGCGAAGCCCACGAGACGGAAGCGGGCGACGGTGAGGACGAGATGGGCCTCGCCGTCATCAGCGGCCTCGTCGACGACGTGGAAGTGACCTCCGACGACAACGGCGGCGTCATCCGGATGAGCTGGCCGGCCCCCTCGGCGGTCGCGCTGCCCTGAATGCGCGTGTGCGTACGGTCCGCGGCGGGCGGCCAGCCCGTCCGCGGATGTCCACCGTCCGAGCGGTCCTGAGCGTGTGATCCAATTTCCTCTACGGCCCTGCTGAGCAGGGCCTTTTCTTTTTCTCCGGGGAAATTGATCACCAGCCAATGCGTTAATCTCATTACGCATTTCTGAGTGCTTTTCCGTGGCCGATCATTTGCAGCCCCGTAAGTCAAGGTCAATTACACGCGGCGCACTCTGTTTTGATCAGCTTCCGCTCCCTACAATCCGTCCATCTTGAGCGCTGAGCGTCAAGGAGGACGAATGGCGGGGCACATCGATCCACAACTGTCCGAGCACCCCACTTCTCTCGCTGCCGCGATACTCACCGACGGCAACAGACTGATCGTGATCGTCGTCGCGGTCATCGCGCTGGCGGCGCTGCTCGTCGCCCAGCGGCTGGTCCGTCAGGTCCTGGCGGCCGACGAGGGCACCGATTCCATGAAGGAGATCGCGGCGGCTGTACAGGAAGGCGCGAATGCCTATCTGGCACGGCAGTTGCGCACCCTCGGCGTTTTCGCCGTCGTGGTGTTCTTCCTGTTGATGTTGCTTCCGGCCGACGGCTGGTCGGAACGCGCGGGACGTTCACTGTTCTTCCTGGTGGGTGCGCTTTTCTCGGCGGCCACCGGATACTTCGGCATGCGTCTCGCCGTGCGCAGCAATGTGCGCGTCGCGGCTGCCGCGCGAGAGGCGACCCCGGCGGAGGGAGAACCGGAAAAGGATCTGACAGCCGTCGCGCACAAGGCAATGAAGATCGCTTTCCGCACCGGTGGCGTGGTCGGAATGTTCACGGTGGGCCTCGGCCTGCTTGGCGCCTCCTGTGTGGTCCTCGTCTACGCCGAGGACGCGCCCAAGGTGCTGGAGGGATTCGGCCTCGGCGCCGCGCTGATCGCGATGTTCATGCGTGTCGGCGGCGGCATCTTCACCAAGGCCGCCGACGTCGGCGCCGACCTCGTCGGCAAGGTCGAGCAGGGCATCCCCGAGGACGACCCGCGCAACGCGGCGACCATCGCCGACAACGTCGGCGACAACGTCGGCGACTGCGCCGGCATGGCGGCCGACCTGTTCGAGTCGTACGCCGTGACACTCGTCGCCGCGCTCATCCTCGGTACGGCCGCCTTCGGCAACTTCGGGCTCGGCTTCCCGCTGATAGTCCCCGCGATCGGTGTCCTCACGGCGATGGTCGGCATCTTCGCCGTCGCGCCGCGGCCGGCCGACCGCAGCGGGATGACCGCGATCAACCGCGGATTCTTCATCTCCGCGGTGATCTCGCTGGTCCTGGTGGCCGTGGCGGCGTACACCTATCTGCCGTCCACGTACGCGGAGTTGGACGGCGTGACCGCCGAGGAGATCACCTCGCATCCCGGTGACCCGAGGACGTTCGCGCTGGTCGCCGTCGCCATCGGCATCGTGCTCGCGGCGCTCATCCAGCAGCTCACGGGCTACTTCACGGAGACCAACCGGCGCCCGGTGCGCGACATCGGCAAATCGGCGCTCACCGGTCCGGCCACCGTCGTCCTGGCCGGTGTGGCCATAGGCCTGGAGTCCGCCGTCTACACGGCGCTGCTGATCGGTCTCGGCGTGTACGGGGCGTTCCTGCTCGGCGGCACGTCGATCATGCTCGCGCTGTTCGCGGTGGCGCTGGCCGGCACCGGACTGCTCACCACCGTCGGTGTCATCGTCGCCATGGACACCTTCGGTCCCGTCTCCGACAACGCCCAGGGCATCGCCGAGATGTCCGGGGACGTCGAGGGCGCGGGCGCGCAGGTGCTCACCGACCTCGACGCCGTGGGCAACACCACGAAAGCCATCACCAAGGGCATCGCCATCGCGACCGCCGTACTGGCGGCGGCGGCGCTCTTCGGCTCGTACCGCGACGCCATCGCCACGGCCGTCTCGGACGTGGGGGCGAAGGCCGGCGAGATGGGCCTGAGCCTGGACATCTCGCAGCCCAACAACCTCGTCGGACTCATCCTCGGCGCCGCGGTCGTGTTCCTGTTCTCGGGGCTCGCGATCAACGCCGTTTCACGGTCGGCCGGTTCGGTGGTCTACGAGGTACGGCGGCAGTTCCGTGAGCACCCCGGAATCATGGACCGCACGGAGAAGCCGGAGTACGGGCGCGTCGTCGACATCTGTACGAAGGACGCGTTGCGCGAGCTGGCCACGCCCGGTCTGCTCGCCGTACTCACCCCCATCGCGGTGGGGTTCTCGCTCGGCGTCGGCGCCCTCGGCTCGTTCCTGGCCGGCGCGATCGGCACCGGCACGCTGATGGCCGTCTTCCTCGCCAACTCCGGCGGGGCGTGGGACAACGCCAAGAAGCTGGTCGAGGACGGCCACCACGGCGGCAAGGGCAGCGACGCCCACGCCGCGACGGTCATCGGTGACACCGTCGGCGACCCGTTCAAGGACACGGCGGGACCGGCGATCAACCCGCTGCTCAAGGTCATGAACCTGGTGGCGCTGCTCATCGCTCCCGCGGTGGTGCAGTTCAGCTACGGAAGCGACGCCAACGCCGGGGTCCGCGCGGTGGTCGCGGTGCTGGCGATCGCCGTGATAGTCGGCGCGGTGTACGTCTCCAAGCGGCGCTCGGTGACCGTGGACGACACGGGGGAGGGAGGCGGCGGATCCGGCGACGGGACGGCCAAGTCACCGGATCCGGCGAGCGTTTCGTAGTCGGAGCCGCGGACAACTGGCGGGCGGGCGGGGCGTCTTGGCGCGTCGCCCGCCCGTTTCGGCGTCCGCCCGTCCGTCGCTCCGCGGAGAGGGCGGCGTGAGGGTTCTCTCTCTTGGCTCAAATGGCCACAAGGGCCAATTTATCGGACTCTCGGCGTACGGTAGTCGCCCACTTGGCGTGTATGTTCCGGGGCCGAGAGCCTTGGAAGGGACCCAATCCGGTGAACAAGAAGCTCACAGCCGCGCTGTCCGGCGGTGCGGTACTGATGATGACGCTGTCGGGGTGCAGCGACGACAGCGACAGCAAGGTGAACGACTGGGCGAAGAAGGTCTGTGACCAGGTCCAGCCGCAGCTGACGAAGATCGCCAACGCCAACGCCTCGATCCAGCAGGCGACCTCGGGCAGCAGCAAGCCCGCCGACGTCCAGAAGACCGACGCAGCCGCCTTCCAGTCCATCTCGGACGCCTACAAGGCGCTGGGCGCGGCCGTGAACGACGCGGGTGCCCCGCCCGTCGAAGACGGCGAGAAGACCCAGAAGGAGGCCGTCAGCGAGCTCAACGCCACCTCCAAGGCGTACGCCGGGCTCAAGACGGATGTCGACGACCTCGACACCAAGGACCAGGCGAAGTTCGCGGACGGCCTCAAGGGCGTCGCGGACGACCTGGACAAGCTCAGCAAGAGCGGTGACAAGGCCCTGCAGAAGCTCCAGTCCGGCGACGTCGGCGCGGCGATGGCGAAGCAGCCCGGCTGCCAGCGGCCGGAGACGTCCGCGCCCGCCGAGAGCGGATCGGGCGGACCCGCGACGGAGCCGTCCGCCGACAAATCCTCCTGACCTCGCAACGCACGCCTTGCAGTACCCCTCCGGACGTGAAACCCACGGCCCGGCACCCCGTCCGGGGGAGCCGGGCCGCAAGCGTTTGTCAGTGGGAGCCGCCACAATGGACGGGTGAGTACGACCAGCCTTCCCGCGCCCGACCACTCGCCCCGACTCCGCGACGCCCTGCTCGCCGCCGACTTCACCGTCGACGGCCTGCTGGACCTGCTCGGCGCGTCCGCGTACGCCGCGCTGGCCCGCAGCGAGACCGTGCCCGCCCTGCGGGCCACCCGCGGCGACACCACGCTCGAAACGCTCGTCAGACTCTTCCTGCTCCAACGGCCTGTTCCCGCCGAGCGGGCCGGTGCGGCGCTTCCGCTGGCGCAGTGCCTGGCCGACGGATGGCTCGTGGAGAGCGGTGGCACGACAGCCGCCACCGAAGGCGGTACGGGCAGCGGCGGGGACGGCGCGCTCATCAGCGCCACCGTGGACGTACGGCCCTACGGCGGACCCGAAGGAGAGGACTGGTTCATCGTCTCCGACCTCGGCTGCTCGGTCGGCGGCGCCTCCGGGGCGATCGGCCACGGCGAGGGTGTGGTGCTCGGCGTCGGCGGGGCGTCCACGACGCTCGCCGGACTCACCGTCCGTACGCCGGTCGCCAAGGCCCTCGACGTCGGTACCGGGTCCGGCATCCAGGCCCTGCACGCGGCACAGCACGCCACGACGGTCACCGCCACCGACGTCAACCCGCGCGCGCTGGAGTGCGCCCGGCTGACCCTCGCCCTGTCCGGGGCGCCCGCCGCCGAGCTGCGCCAGGGCTCGCTCTACGAGCCGGTCGACGGCGAGACGTACGACCTGATCGTGTCGAACCCGCCCTTCGTGATCTCGCCCGCCGCCCGGCTCACCTACCGTGACGGCGGAATGGGCGGCGACGGCCTGTGCCGCAGGCTCGTCCAGGAGACGGGTGACCGCCTCGCCGACGGCGGGTACGCGCACTTCCTCGCCAACTGGCAGCACGTGGAGGGCGAGGAGTGGCAGGACCGGCTGCGGTCCTGGGTGCCGCGCGGCTGCGACGCCTGGATCGTGCAGCGCGAGGTGCAGGACGCGACGCAGTACGCGGAGCTGTGGCTGCGCGACAGCGGCGACCACCGGGCGGACCCGGAGGCGTACGCGGCGCGGTACGAGGCGTGGCTGGACGAGTTCGAGGCGCGGAAGACCAAGGCCGTCGGCTTCGGCTGGATCACCCTCAGAAAGTCGGGGTCCGAGCGGCCCTCGGTGATCGCGGAGGAGTGGCCGCACCCCGTGGAGCAGCCGCTCGGTGAGACCGTACGGGCCCACTTCGAGCGGCAGGACTATCTGCGCGCGCACGACGACGCCGCGCTCCTCACGGCGCACTTCGCGCTCGCCCCCGAGGTCGTCCAGGAGCAGGTCGGACTGCCCGGCGCGGAGGATCCCGAGCATGTGGTGCTCCGTCAGAACCGCGGGATGCGCAGGGCGACGAAGGTGGACACGGTCGCGGCGGGCTTCGCCGGGGTCAGCGACGGCTCGCTGAGCGCCGGGCGGATCCTGGACGCGATCGCCCAGCTCGTGGGGGAGGACCCGGTGCGGTTGCGCGACCGGACGCCGCAGGCGATCAGGCTGCTGGTGGAGGAGGGCTTCCTGGTGCCGGTGGCGGCTCCGCCCGGCGCCTGAGCGCCTGACCCGAATTCCGGAGCGCCCGGCGGACGCCGCGCGAGTGAACCCCCCGCGCCGTTCACGCGGAATTCGCGCCAATGACGTACCGAGGTGCCAGCCTCTGCCTGCGGAGCCGCTCGGCTCCGGGAATCGGACGGGGTACGGGCATGGACAGCGGGCCGGCGATCTTCGCGGGAGCGGCGTTCGCGCTGTTCGGAGCCGCACTGCTGGTGTGGACGGGAACGCGCGTGCTGCACCGCGCCCCGGTGGCGCACGGAGTCAGCCCTGCGACATCCATCACGCTGGCGACCCTCGCGGGCGTGTCGTTCGTGGCCCTCGGCGTCTGGTGCTTCGGCCGGATCTGATCCCTGGCCCCGTCCGCGGCCGGCGCACCTCGTCCGGCCCGGCGCGCCCGACGAGTCGTACGGCGCCGGATCCCGCCGGGACCACGGCCGGGACCGGCCCTCCACCGACCCCCCGGACCTGCGGTGAAGCCCTTCCCGAGGCGCGCCGCCGACCCGGCCGCTCCGGCGTCCGCGCGCCGTCGTACGCGGCGGGCACCTGGGTCCGGGCGGCAGAAACGTGCGGACTCGGGTTACCGTTCGAGTGGCCGCTGCGGTCTTTCGCCGTTTGACACGGGGGCGGGTTGTACCGTCACACTCCGCAGCGAAGCAGCGTCATAGCGGGGCTTGTCCTGCCCCGCAGTGCCGCACTTCCGTACCGCGGTAAGGCCGTACGGGCCACCTAGTGCCGACCGGAGAGAAGAGCGAAGTTGTCCCCGACCAGCGAGACCGGACACGCCGGCCGCCGACTCGTCATCGTCGAGTCGCCTGCCAAGGCGAAGACGATCAAGGGCTACCTCGGCCCGGGATATGTCGTCGAGGCGAGCGTCGGGCACATCCGCGACCTCCCGAGCGGCGCCGCCGAGGTGCCGGAGAAGTACACCGGCGAGGTGCGCCGCCTCGGTGTGGACGTGGAGCACGACTTCCAGCCCATCTATGTCGTCAACGCCGACAAGAAGGCCCAGGTCAGGAAGCTCAAGGAGCTGCTGGCCGACTCCGACGAACTCTTCCTCGCCACCGATGAGGACCGCGAGGGCGAAGCCATCGCGTGGCATCTCCAGGAAGTCCTCAAGCCCAAGGTCCCGGTCCACCGGATGGTCTTCCACGAGATCACCAAGGAAGCGATCAGGGCCGCCGTCGCCAACCCCCGCCAGCTGAACAAGCTGATGGTGGACGCGCAGGAGACGCGCCGGATCCTCGACCGGCTGTACGGCTACGAGGTCTCGCCCGTCCTGTGGAAGAAGGTCATGCGCGGCCTGTCCGCCGGCCGCGTGCAGTCCGTCGCCACCCGTCTCGTCGTCGAGCGCGAGCGCGAGCGCATCGCCTTCCGCTCCGCCGAATACTGGGACCTGACGGGCACCTTCGGCACCGGCCGCACCGGCGACGCCTCCGACCCCTCCGTACTGAACGCCCGGCTGTCGGCCGTCGACGGGCGCCGTATCGCCCAGGGCCGCGACTTCGGCTCGGATGGACAGCTCAAGTCCGACCAGGTCCTGCATCTGGACGAGGCGAACGCGCAGGCGCTGGCCGCCGCGCTCCGGGACACGTCGTTCGCCGTCCGCTCGGTCGAGTCGAAGCCGTACCGCCGCTCCCCGTACGCCCCCTTCCGTACGACGACGCTTCAGCAGGAGGCCTCGCGCAAGCTCGGCTTCGGCGCCAAGTCGACGATGCAGGTCGCGCAGAAGCTGTACGAGAACGGCTACATCACCTATATGCGTACGGACTCCACGACGCTGTCGGCCACGGCCGTCTCGGCGGCGCGGGCGCAGGTCACGCAGCTGTACGGGGCGGGTTATCTGCCCGACAAGCCGCGTACGTACGCCGGCAAGGTCAAGAACGCGCAGGAGGCGCACGAGGCGATCCGTCCCTCGGGCGACCGTTTCCGTACGCCCGCCGAGACCGGTCTGAGCGGCGATCAGTTCCGGCTCTACGAGCTGATCTGGAAGCGGACCGTCGCCTCGCAGATGAAGGACGCGGTCGGCAACAGCGTCACGGTCAAGATCGCGGGCATGTCGAGCGACGGCCGGGACGCCGAGTTCTCCGCGTCCGGCAAGACGATCACCTTCCATGGCTTCATGAAGGCCTATGTAGAAGGCGCCGACGACCCGAACGCCGAGCTGGACGACCGCGAGCGCCGGCTGCCGCAGGTCGCCGAAGGCGACACGCTCTCGGTGGAGGAGATCAGCGTCGACGGCCACGCCACCAAGCCGCCGGCCCGCTACACCGAGGCGTCGCTGGTCAAGGAGCTGGAGGAGCGCGAGATCGGCCGCCCGTCGACGTACGCGTCGATCATCGGCACGATCCTCGACCGCGGCTATGTCTTCAAGAAGGGCACGGCGCTCGTCCCGTCCTTCCTCTCCTTCGCCGTGGTGAACCTGCTGGAGACCCACTTCGGCCGGCTCGTCGACTACGACTTCACCGCGCGGATGGAGGACGACCTCGACCGCATCGCGCGGGGCGAGGCGCAGTCGGTGCCGTGGCTCAAGCGCTTCTACTTCGGTGCGGGTGACGACGCGGACGGTGTGGCCGCCACCGCCACCGCGACCGCCGCCGCCGCGGGCAACGGCGACGGGGACCACCTGGGCGGGCTCAAGGAGCTGGTCACGGACCTCGGAGCGATCGACGCCCGCGAGATCTCGTCCTTCCCGATCGGCGGCGGCATCATGCTGCGCGTCGGCCGCTACGGTCCCTACGTCGAGCGCGGCGAGAAGGACGCGGAGGGCCACCAGCGGGCCGACGTGCCCGAGGACCTGGCACCCGACGAGCTGACGGTCGAGTACGCGGAGGAGCTGCTTGCCAAGCCGAGCGGTGACTTCGAGCTGGGTGTGGACCCGCAGAGCGGACACCAGATCGTGGCCAGGGACGGCCGCTACGGCCCGTACGTGACCGAGGTTCTGCCCGACGGCACCCCGAAGACCGGGAAGAACGCCGTCAAGCCGCGGACCGCCTCGCTGTTCAAGTCGATGTCGCTGGACACGGTGACGCTGGCGGAAGCGCTGAAGCTGATGTCGCTGCCGCGCGTGGTCGGTACGGACGCCGAGGGCGTCGAGATCACCGCGCAGAACGGCCGCTACGGCCCGTATCTCAAGAAGGGCACCGACTCGCGGTCGCTGACCGCCGAGGACCAGATCTTCGACATCACGCTGGACGAGGCGCTGGCGATCTACGCCCAGCCGAAGCAGCGCGGACGGGCGGCGGCGAAGCCTCCTTTGAAGGAGCTGGGGACGGACCCGGTGAGCGGCAGCCCGGTCGTCGTGAAGGACGGCCGCTTCGGGGCGTACGTCACGGACGGCGAGACGAACGCGACGCTGCGGACGGGCGACAGCGTCGAGGAGATCACGCCGGAGCGCGGCTACGAGCTGCTGGCGGAGAAGCGCGCCAAGGGGCCCGCCAAGAAGAAGACGGCCAAGAAGGCGCCGGCGAAGAAGGCCACCGCCAAGAAGGCTCCCGCCAAGAAGACGACGGCGGCGAAGAAGACCGCGGCGAAGAAGACGACCACGGCCGCCAAGAAGACCACCGCGAAGTCGACTGCCGCGAAGAAGTCGACGGCCTCGTCGTCCCGCCCCGGCTCGAACGCGGACGAGTAGAACGCGGACGAGTAGGGCGAGAGCGGGGCGTACGCACCTCCGTACGGAAGCCGGGCGCCGCACGGGATACGCCACGGCCGCCGTCCGGAGACCCGTGCGGCGGTCGTTTGTTCGGGCGGGCCTCCGAGGACCCAGGCGCTCCGGATAGGCTGGGCGAATGACGCGAGCCGAGCAGCCAACGGTCGTGAGCCCCACCTCCGACTCCGACGCACTTGCCGCAGACTCACGAGAGCGTGCCGTACGAGCCTTGTTGCGCTTCCCCCCGCTGCGGCGGTTGTGGGGCGCACAGCTCGTGGGCGGCATCGGCGATGCACTCGCCCTGCTCGTGCTTCTGCTGCTGTCGTTGCAGGCGGCGGTCGCCGAGGGCTCTTTCGGGGCGGGATATCGGGGAGTGGCGTTCGCCGTCGCCGCGGTGTTCGGTGCCCGGATCCTTGCCACCGTGCTCTTCGGAGCCGTACTCCTCGGACCGCTCTCCGCCCTCACCGCACCTGGGGCGGGTGGAGGCGCGAGCGGGGCGACCGGGGCCAAGGGCGGCCCGCTGGATCGTCGCTGGACGATGATCGGGGCCGACGGCGTACGCCTCGCGCTGCTCATCGTCGCGCCGCTCTGGCTCGACTGGAGCCCCGAGAACGCGCTGCCCATCCTTCTTAGTACGGTCTTCGTCGTCGGCGTCGCCGAGCGCTTCTGGACGGTGGCAAAGGAGAGCGCGGCGCCCGCCCTGCTCCCGGCCCCGCCGCCGGAGGGCTCCGCCGTACGCCCGATGCCCGACCACCTCGACGCGCTGCGCCGGCTCTCACTGCGCACCGGCTTCGTCGCGATCCCCGCAGCCGCGGCCGTCCTGCTCGTCGCCACACTGATCGGCAACCTGCTCGGCACGGGCATCGAGTGGTTCTCGCTGCACCAGGCGGCGCTCGGCAGTTACGTCGCGGCCGGTCTGTTCGCCGCGTCCGTGTCGACCCTGTTCATGCTGGAGCTGCCCGGCGGCCCCACCCCGCGTCCGCGCTCGCCGCTCGAAGGGCTGCGCCGTCCGACGACCGGAACCGGTCCTGACAAGGGCCGTACGGGCGCGGTGCCGCTGCTCGTCGTCGCCTGCGCGGCCGTCGCCGCGGCCATCGCGTCCGCCGCCGCCGTCTCCGTACTGCACGCGAAGGACCTGGGCGGCGGCCCTGTCGCCTTCGCCCTGCTGATCCTGGCGCTGACGGGCGGCACGGGTGTTGGGATCCGCGGCGCCGCGAAGTTGCTGCCGGGACTCTCCCGCCGTCGGCTGCTCGCGCTGGCCATCGCCCTCACCGGTGTCGCGCTGCTGGCCATGGGGCTCGTACCGGACGCGGCGACCGTGCTGTTCGTCGCGGCGCTCGCCGGTGTGTCCGCCGGTGTCGCGGCGAACACCGGCCACGGGCTGATCGACCAGGAGACCGAGGAGTACCGGCGCGGCCGGCAGACCGACCATCTCCAGGCCGTCGTACGGGTCTTCGTGGCACTCGGCGCCGTGGCGGCGCCCGTACTGGCCGCCGCGATCGGACCGCACCGGCTGGCCTCCGGCGACTTCGTCTTCGCGCACGGCGGCGCCGCCTTCACACTGATGCTGGTCGGCGCGCTGCTGCTCCCCATGGCCGCCGTCGTACTCGCGAAGACCGACGACCGGTCGGGCGTACCGCTGCGGCGTGATCTGCGTGACGCGCTGCGCGGCGGCGCCGACCCGGCGCAGGTCCAGGCGGCGAACGGTTTCTTCCTCGCCATCGAGGGTGGCGACGGCGCGGGGAAGTCGACCCAGGTCGAGGCGCTGGCGGAGTGGATCCGCGCCAAGGGCCACGAGGTCGTGGTGACCCGTGAGCCGGGCGCGACGCCGGTCGGGAAGCGGCTCCGCTCCATCCTGCTGGACGTGTCGAGCGCCGGTCTGTCCAACCGCGCGGAGGCGCTGCTGTACGCCGCCGACCGCGCGGAGCACGTCGACTCGGTCGTACGCCCCGCCCTGGAGCGCGGCGCGATCGTCATCTCGGACCGTTACATCGACTCCTCCGTGGCCTACCAGGGCGCCGGGCGCGATCTGGCGCCGACCGAGATCGCCCGTATCTCGCGCTGGGCCACGGACGGTCTCGTACCGAATCTGACGGTGCTGCTCGACGTCTCGCCGGAGGCGGCGCGCGAGCGCTTCACGGAGGCCCCGGACCGGCTGGAGTCCGAGCCCGCCGAATTCCACCAGCGCGTACGGGACGGCTTCCTCACACTCGCGGCCTCGGATCCGGGCCGGTATCTGGTGGTGGACGGTGCGCAGGAGCCGGAGGCCGTCACCACCGTCGTACGTCACCGGCTCGACCAGATGCTGCCGCTGTCGGCCGCCGAGGTGCGGGCCCAGGAGGAGGCGCGGAAGGCCGCCGCCGAGGAGGCGCGGCGCCGGGCCGAGGAAGAGGCCGCACGGAAGGCCGAGGAGGAGCGCCAGGAACGCGAGCGGCAGGCGCAGCTCGCCAAGCTCCGGGCCGAGGAGGAGGAGCGCAAGCGCCGCGAGCTGGAGGAGGCGCGGCAGCGCGAGACCGAGCGGCAGGCGATGGAGGCGAGGGAGCGGGCCGAGGAGGCGCGCAGGCTCGCTGAGGAGGAGCGCGTACGGCGCGAGGCCGAGGAGGCGACGCGGCGCGCGGAGCAGGAGAGGCTGCGGCGGCTCGCCGAGGAGGAGAGCCGGCTCAGGGCCGAGGCGGAGGAGCGGCGGCGCGAGAAGCAGCGGAAGGCCGAGGAGGCGCTGCTGCGGGCCGAGGAGGCGCGGCGGCTGGCGGAGGCCGGGGAAGCCGAACGTGGCGAGACCGACAACGAGTTGACGGTGCCGACGCCGGTCGTGCAGCCGCCGCCCGGGGGTGCGACCGGGGAGAAGCGGGTGGTCACCCCGGACGACGCGACGCAGGAGGTGCCGACGCCGCCGGGCACGGACAACGACGAGACGCGGGTGATCCCGAAGGTCCCGGATCCGGGGGAGGGTTCGAGGTCGGCGGGGTCGTCGGGGTCGTCCGGTTCGGGCTCGGATTCGGGAGCCAAGGACACGGCGGCCGACGAGACCGCCGTACTGCCGCCCGTACGGGACCCGGATCCGGCCGACCGGGTACCGCCCGGCTACTTCCGGGGCGACGACCGGACGCGCGAGCTGCCGCAGGTCGATCCGGAGAAGCCGGCACGGCGGCGTTCGGACTGGGCGGAGGAGACTCCGCTGGACGATCTCCCGACGCTCGCCGACGAACTGCTCGGTCCGCACGACGATGACGACGACCCCGACGGGGCGCGCGGCGGTCGGAGTCGGGGCGGTCGCTGAGTATCGCGTCAGGGGCTGGAATGTCTGCCTCCGCCCAGCTGGGACGGGATTGTCAGACCCCGCCCCCACAATGGATCCCGGAAGTCGGCATCCGGTCCCGATCCCGGTCCGGATGCCGAAGCGCGCGACTCGGAGGTGGTGACGGCGCATGACCGTATGGGACGACCTGGTCGGGCAGGACCGCGTCGCCGAGACGCTCACCGCGGCTGCCCGCGACGCGGACGCCCGTGTCACGGCCGAGTCCTCGGGCACCGCGCCGCCCGAGGCGACGAAGATGACGCACGCGTGGCTGTTCACCGGCCCTCCGGGCTCCGGCCGTTCCACCGCGGCCAGGGCCTTCGCCGCCGCCCTCCAGTGCACCAGCCCGGACCGCGCGCTGGGCGGTGTGCCGGGCTGCGGGTTCTGCGACGGCTGCCACACGAGCCTGATCGGTACGCACGCCGACGTCGAGGTGGTCCGCACCGACCTGCTCTCCATCGGCGTCAAGGACACCAGGGAGCTGGTCCGCCGGGCTCAGCTCTCCCCGGCCGTCGGACGGTGGCAGGTCATCGTCCTCGAAGACGCGGACCGACTCACCGAGGGCGCGGGCAACGTGCTGCTGAAGGCCGTCGAGGAGCCCGCGCCGCGCACGGTCTGGCTGCTCTGCGCCCCCTCCCTGGAAGACGTCCTGCCCACGATCCGCTCCCGCTGCCGCCATCTCACGCTCCGTACGCCACCGGTGGACGCCGTCGCTGACGTCCTGGTGCGGCGCGACGGCATCGAGCCCGAGGCCGCCGCCGCGGCGGCGCGCGCCACCCAGGGCCACATCGGCCGGGCACGCCGTCTCGCCACGGACGAGCGGGCCCGCGCCCGCCGGGCCACCGTCCTCAAGGTCCCGCTGCGCGTCGAGGACATCGGCGGCTGCCTCCGGGCCGCCCAGGAGCTCATCGACGCGGCGGGGGAGGACTCCAAGCAGGTCGCCGAGGACGTGGACGCCAAGGAGACCGAGGACATGAAGGCCGCCCTCGGCGCCGCGCCGGGCGGCCGGATGCCGCGCGGTACGGCCGGCGTCATGAAGGACCTGGCGGACCGGCAGAAGCGGCGCTCCACCCGTACGCAGCGGGACAGCCTCGATCTGGCGCTCACCGATCTGACAGGGTTCTACCGGGACGTGCTGGCGATCCAGTTCGGCTCGCGGATCGGGCTGGCCAACGACGACGTACGGGACGCGCTCGACCGGATCGCGAGAGCGTCGACCCCGGAGTCCACGCTGCGCCGGATAGAGGCGATCGTGGCCTGCCGCGAGGCGCTGGACCGCAATGTGGCGCCGCTGCTGGCGGTGGAGGCGATGACGGTGTCGCTGCGGGCGGGCTGAGGGGGACTTCGGGAGGAGTCACCCGTACGGATACAGAAGGGGGATACCCACCGCGCGACGGTTAGGCTCCTCGAATGGACTTCAGGCGCCACCTCCGTCTCTCCGCCTCCGGGCTCGCCGCGGCCGTTCTGCTCGTCTCCGGCTGCACCTTCGGTGACTCGTCGTCGGGCGGGGCGTCGCCGGAGTCCGGGGCTCCGGCCGAGCTGAAGAAGTACTACGGACAGAAGCTCGACTGGCGTGCGTGCGGTGTTCCCGACTTCCAGTGCGCCACGATGAAGGCGCCGCTCGACTACGACAAGCCGAACGGCACCGAGATCAAACTCGCCGTCGCCCGCAAGAGGGCCACCGGCCCCGGCAAGCGCCTCGGCTCCCTCCAGGTCAACCCCGGCGGGCCAGGCGGCTCGGCGATCGACTACCTCCAGGGGTACGCGGGCATCGGCTATCCGGCGCCCGTCCGCGCCCGGTACGACATGGTGGCCATGGACCCGCGCGGTGTCGCCCGCAGCGCGCCCGTCGAATGCCTCACCGGCGAGGAGATGGACGCCTACACCCAGGTCGACCAGACACCCGACGACCAGGCGGAGAAGAACCTCCTGGCCGCCTCCTACAAAAAGCTCGCCCAGGGCTGCGGGAAGCGCTCGGCCGAGACGCTGCCGCACGTCTCCACCATCGAGGCCGCCCGCGACATGGACATCTTCCGGGCCGTCCTGGGCGACAAGAAGCTGGCGTACGTCGGGGCGTCGTACGGCACGTTCCTCGGCGCCACGTACGCCGAACTCTTCCCCACCCATGTCGGCCGCCTCGTCCTCGACGGCGCGATGGACCCTTCCCTGCCGGCCGCCGAACTCAACCGCGACCAGACGGCGGGCTTCGAGACCGCCTTCCAGGCGTTCGCGGCCGACTGCGTCAAGCAGCCGGACTGTCCCCTGGGCAAAAACGGGTCGTCGGAGGACGCGGGCCGCCGTATGAAGTCCTTCTTCAACGACCTCGACGCCAAGCCGATCCCGACCGGCGATCCCCGCCAGCTGGGCGAGTCCCTGGCCACGACGGGTGTGATCAACGCCATGTACGACGAGTCCGCCTGGCCGGGCCTCCGCGAATCCCTCAGCAGCGCACTGGACGGCGACGGCTCCGGGCTCCTCGCCCTGGCCGACAGCTACTACGAACGCGAGGGCGACGGCTCGTACACGAACCTCATGTACGCCAACGCCGCCGTGAACTGCCTGGACCTCCCGCCCGCCTACACCGAACCCGCCGAGGTCGAGAAGGCGGTGCCGTCCTTCCAGGAAGCCTCCCCGGTCTTCGGCACGGGCCTCGCCTGGGCCTCCCTGAACTGCGCCTACTGGCCCACGAAGGCCACCGGCACCCCCCACCGCATCGAGGCGAAGGACGCACCCCCCATCCTCGTGGTCGGCACCACCCGCGACCCGGCGACCCCGTACAAGTGGGCACAGTCCCTGGCCGGCCAGCTCTCCTCAGGAGTCCTGCTGACCTACGACGGCGACGGCCACACGGCATACGGCCGCGGCAGCGACTGCGTCGACACAGCGATCAACACCTACCTCCTCGAAGGCACCCCACCGAAGAACGGCAAGAAGTGCTGACCACACCCCTCTCCCCACCCGAGGACTGGTGCGGGGCACCCCCAAGAACCCTGTAGACTTGGCGCCGCTGCTGATGCGAACCTGACCGTGCGCGGACAGACAACTCCGCAGCTTGCCGCCTTAGCTCAGTTGGCCAGAGCAACGCACTCGTAATGCGTAGGTCTCGGGTTCGAATCCCGAAGGCGGCTCTGTGAAGGCCCCAGAACTCACTCGCCGTGATCTGGGGCTTTTGCTTGTGCCGGGCGTGACGTCGCGCACCCCGAAACGACGGGGTGTCAGGAGTCTGCTTTCACCGCGAGGACCGGGCACGGCGAATCCAGCAGGATGCGCTGCGCCGAGGACCCCAGGAGGAGCTTGCCGACCGCGCTGCGGTGTCTCAGGCCGATCACCACCAGGGAGATCTCGGACGATCCCGCCAGCTCGACGATCTCCTCGGCGGCATCGCGCCCGCCGACCACCTGGCGGATGTCGAAGTCGACCCCCAGCTCGGTCAGATCGCGTCGGACACGGTCGAGGTCCTGCTGCTGTGCGAAAGCGCGGTCGACGTAGGCGTCGCCCCGCGAGGTGTTCATGACCAGCAGGGTCTCGCCCCGGTTGCGGGCCTCGGCGACTCCCGCGCGCAGGGCCGCCTCTCCTTCCGGCGAGGGCACGTATCCCACCAGTACCGTCATGGCTGGTCCTTTCAGGCCTGTCGCTCGACGAGCGGACGCACGACGTACCGGCGGACCAGCGGCCAGGCCAGTACGAGCACGATCACTGTGTAGATCACATAGGACAGCGGTCCGCCCAGCAGACCGGACAGTTCGCCGCCCGACAGCTGAAGAGATCGCCGGCCTTGCAGTTCCGCGCGGGGGCCGAGGATGACGCCGACGATCAGCGGCAGCACCGGCAGCCCGAATCTCCGCATTCCGAAACCGATCAGCCCCAGCGTCAGCAGGAGGAAGAGGTCCAACGGCTGGGCGTTGACCGCGTAGGCACCCATCGATGCGAAGAACACAATCCCCGCGTACAGATAGGGGCGCGGTATGCGAAGCAGCCTGGCCCAGGCCGGAGCGAGCGGCAGATTCAGCAGGAGCAGCAGCAGATTGCCGATGAACAGGCTGGCGATCAGCGCCCAGACAAGCCCCGACTCGCGCTCGAACAGCAGGGGGCCGGGCTGGATGCCGTACGACTGGAAGGCCGCGAGCATCACCGCCGCGGTCGCGTTCGTCGGCAGCCCGATGGCGAGCATCGGTACCAAGGTGCCCGCCGCGGACGCGTTGTTCGCCGCCTCCGGGCCCGCGACCCCCTCGATCGCCCCCTTGCCGAACTGCTCGGGGTGCTTGGTCAGCTTCTTCTCGGTGGCGTACGAGAGAAACGTCGGGATCTCCGCGCCACCGGCCGGCATGGCCCCGAAGGGAAAGCCGAGGGCGGTGCCGCGCAGCCATGGCTTCCAGGACCGTTTCCAGTCCTCCCGGCCCATCCACGGCACGCCGACGGGGACCACCTGTGTGGGTTGACGCCGCAGATGCGCCGCGACCCAGAGGGCCTCGCCGACGGCGAAGATGCCGACGGCGACCACCACCACATCGATGCCGTCGGCGAGTTGGGGGACATCGAGGGTGAGTCGCTGCTGCCCGGAGACCGAGTCGATTCCGACAATGCCGATCACCAGGCCGACGAGCAGCGAGGCGAACCCGCGGATGCGTGACGAGCCGAGTACCGCGGTGACCGCGATGAAGGACAGCAACATGATGGCGAAGTAGTCCGGTGCGCCGAGGCCGACCGCGAAATCCACCACGATCGGGGCGACGAACACCAGCAGCAGAGTGCCGATCGTTCCGGCGACGAAGGATCCGATCGCCGCGGTGGCGAGCGCCTGTGCCGCCCGGCCGGCCTTCGCCATCTTGTTGCCCTCGATGGCTGTGACGACCGAGGACGATTCGCCGGGCGTGTTCAGCAGGATCGAGGTGGTCGAACCGCCGTACATGCCTCCGTAGAAGATGCCGGCGAACATGATGAACGCCTGTGTCGGCTCCATTCCGTACGTGACGGGCAGCAGCAGGGCCACCGTCATGGCCGGGCCGATACCGGGCAGGACCCCGACCGCCGTGCCGATCGTGACGCCGATCAACGCCAGCAGAAGGTTCATCGGGGTGACGACGTGCGCGAACCCCTCCAGCAGATGATTCAGGTTGTCCATCACAGGATTCCTTGCAGCACGCCGGCCGGGAGATTGACGCCGAGCCCGATCGCGAAGGCGTAGAAGGTGATCAGCGACAGCGCCATCGCGATCGCCAGGTTGCGCAGGTAGTGCCGGTTGCCCAGAGCGAAGGCCGTTCCCCAGAACAGGAGGGCCCCGCTGATGACCCAGCCGAGAGGTTCGATCAACACCGCGTTGACGACGAAGGCGCCGATCAGCAGCAGCACGGTGCGCCAGTCGATCTGATTGGTCAGGTCGATGTCCTCGCCGGCCTCCGGTTCGGCGCGACCGCCCCGCGCGACATCGATGCTGTACGCCAGGGCGATCACCAGGAGCAGTACGCCGAGGAGTACGGGCACCGTGCGCGGCCCGACCGGGTCGGTGCTGCTCGTCGAGTTCGCGATCCCCGTGGCGTCGATGAGTACCAGCACGCCCAGCAGGGCGAGGAACGCGCACACGCCGTACTGTGCGCGGTCCTTGTCGGGGGACCGGCCCGGACCCGGGCCGGTGTCCTCGTTGACGTCCAGGCTCATGCCAGGCCGAGCTCTGTGAGGATGCCGGCGACGGCCTTGTCCTGTTCCGTCAGGTAGGTGGCGAAGTCATCGCCTGTCGTGAACGCGTCGGTCCAGCCGTGCTTGGTCAGCTCGGCCTTCCACTCCTTGGAGTCGTGCATCGCGGTCAGCGAGTCGATCCAGACCTTCTTGTCGGCGTCGCTGATGCCGGGCGGGGCGACGATTCCGCGCCAGTTGGTGAAGACCATGTCGATGCCCGAGGACTTCAGCGTCGGGGCCTCCTTGAGGGCTTCGATCGGCTTCTCGCTGGTCACCGCGAGCACCCGCACCTGACCCGCCTCGATCTGGTCGAGGAACTCACCGAAACCGCTGACACCGAAGGCGATCTTGTTGCCGAGGATCGCCGGTAGCAGTTCGCCACCGCCGTCGTAGCCGATGTAGTTGACCTTCTTCGGGTCGATGCCGACCGTCTTGGCGAGCTGCATCGGAAGCAGGTGGTCCGGTCCGCCGAGCGACGAGCCGCCGCCGACAGCGACGGTCTTGGGGTTCTGCTTCCAGGCGGTGACGAGATCGTCGATCGTCTTGTACGGGGAGTCCTTGGGCACGACGATCGCGCCCGCCTCCTCCATCATCTTGGCGAGCGGCGTGGTCTGCGCGAGCGTCGCCTTCGACTTCGAGGTGTACGCGGCACCGACGACGCCCAGCCCCATCTGCATGGCGAGCTTGCCGTTGCCCTTTTCGTTCACGGTGCGCTGCAGACCGACCGTGCCGCCGGCACCCGGAAGGTTGAACACCTGGACACCGGACGCGATCTTGGTGTCATTCAGTACCTTGGCCGCCGTCCGCGCCGTGGTGTCGTACCCACCGCCCGGGGTGTTGGGGACCATGATCCGCAGGTCGGTGACGGGCCCGTCGCTCTTGGCCGCCCCTTCCTTCCCCGCGGTGGCGCCGCAGGCGCCTATCGCGAGCATGGATATGGCGGTCAGGGCACTGACGACAGCAGTTCTGCGAGTTCTCATGGCTTGTCTCTTTCGCTTCCGGCAGTCGGACGCCATGATTGTGCGACTCGCCGGATACCACGTCTTCGTTGTGTCGGCATTGAAGATTGAGTTAATTGTGGTCGTTATTTTTCGTCGCCATACCCTCGCGGGTGAGCTGTTGGTACTGCAGCTCGCCATCGTCGTCGTGGTGCTGCTGGCGGTCGCAGCCGTCTCGCTGGCTCAGTCGGAAGCGACCTTCAACCGTGTCGAGGGACGCCGGGTCACCGCGCTGGCCGAGCAGCTTGCCGGCAACCCGTTGGTTTCCAGCCAGCTCGGCAGTCTGGCGGCGGGCAGGACGCTGGCCCCGCTCGTACAGACCACACAGACCCAGTCGGTCGTCACCTCCGTGACGGTCGCCGACAGCCGCGGCAGGATCGTCAGCTCCACGAATCCCACGGTGATCGGCTCGGAGTTGCCGCTCGGCTCCGGCGTCGCCGAGGCCCGCGGCTGGTCGGGCGAGCTGGTCCTGGACGGTGGCCGGCAGCTGGTGGCCCAGGTGCCGGTGATCAAACCGGATCAGCCCGACCTCGGCCGGCATCTCGGCACGGTGATGATCGGTGAGGCGTCACCGACGATCTGGCAGCGGCTGAGTGGCGCGTCGTCGTATCTGCTCGCCTACCTCGGCATCGCGAGCGGGCTCGGCCTGGTCGGATCGTGGCTGCTGGCACGCCGTACCAAACGCCAGACCCTCGGTATGGAGCCACGCGAGATCGCCGGGCTCGTCGAGCACCGCGAGGCGATGCTGTACGGGATCGCGGAAGGCGTGATCGCCCTCGACCCGCAGCTGCGGCTCACCCTGGTGAACGAGGTCGGCAGGCGGTTGCTCGATCTCCCCGAGCACTGTGTGGGGATGAGCCTGGCCGACCTCCGGATCGAGGGCCGGCTCCACGACGTACTCGCCGGATCTTCCGGTGACACGGATGAGCGGCGCGACGAAGTCGTCATACGGCGGAGCCGGGTGCTGGTGATGAACCGGATGACCGTCACCAAGGACGGCCGCCGGCTGGGCTCGGTCACGACCTTGCGGGACCGTACCGAACTCGCGCATCTGGAACGGGAGATCGGATCGTTCCGCAGCTCCGCCGAGATGCTGCGGGCGCAGGCCCACGAGTTCGCCAATCAGCTGCACACGATTTCCGGGCTGATCCAGATCGGTAAGCACAACGAGGTGGTGGGGTACGTCCGCGCGCTGAGCAAGCACCGCCAGTCGCTGGACACGACCCTGACCAGGCGGGTCCGCGACATGGCTGTCGGTGCTCTGCTGATGGCGAAGTCCTCGCTCGCGGCCGAACGCAAGGTCGTGCTGCGCGTCTCGGAGCACACGGCTCTCGACCGGCTGGCACCGGAGGAATCGGTGGACGTGGCGACGGTGGTCGGCAACCTCGTAGACAACGCCGTTGACGCCGCGGCGGCGGGCGACGACGGCAACGGCGCCTGGGTGGAGGTCGAGTTGAGGCAGGACGCGTCCAGCGTGGAGATCGTGGTGCGCGACTCGGGCCCCGGCGTGGCGCCCGAGCTCGCCCAGGAGGTCTTCCTGCACGGCTTCACCACGAAGGCCGCTCAGGAGGGGGAGCGCGGCATCGGGCTGGCGCTCACCCGGCTCGTCTGCGAGCGACGCGGCGGCGAGGTCGCGGTGACCAACACCCCGGACGGTGCGATGTTCACCGCGAGGATGTCCGTCGGCAATCCGGTCGGCGCGGTACCGGAAGGATCCTCCCGATGATCGACGTACTGGTCGTCGACGACGACTTCATGGTGGCCGGTGTCCACCAGACCTTCGTCGACCGCGTCGAGCCCTTCCGGGTCGTCGGCACGGCGAACACCGGCGAGCAGGCGATCAAGGCTGTCGGCGAGCTGCGCCCCGACCTGGTCCTGCTCGACCTCTATCTTCCGGACATGTTCGGCCTGGACGTCCTGCCACGCCTGCGGACCGCCGGGCACGACTGTGACGTCATGGTGATCAGCGCCTCGCGCGAGACCGAAGCGGTCCGCCGCTCCGTCCGCCAGGGGGTGGTCGACTACCTGCTGAAGCCGTTCGACTTCGACGATCTGCGTCCCCGCCTGGAGCGGTACGCCGCCCGGCGCAACAGCCTGCTCACCGCAGTTGTCCGAGGCCAGGCCGACGTGGACCGGGTACTGACCGGGGCCGGCCTGCCGACACCGAGTGTCGCGCTGCCGAAGGGCATGAGCGTGGAGACCGCGGAGCTGATCGAACGCACCCTGTGCGCCATCGACGGAACGCTGTCCGCCGCCGAGTGCGCGGCCCGGTCCGGCATCTCCCGCGTCAGCGCACGCCGTTACCTCGAACACTTCCACGACACCGGCCGCGCCGAGGTGTCCCTGCGGTACGGCGTCGCCGGGAGACCCGAGCGCCGCTACGGCTGGCGCGACTGAGGCCGCTCCTGCCGGTCCGGCCATGCCGGTCGAGCACCACAGGCAGGGTCGAGCGGAACCTCCCGTCTGCAACCCGGGTAAGAGGTCGGAATCCGACTTCAGCCGGAGCCGGGCCGTGCTGCCGCCGCCATAGCCTTGAGCGGTCATGAAACGAAACGACGACCGGCTCGTCCCGGTCCTGCTGATCGGCGCCCAGACCGCGGTGTGGCCCGGGGCCGGGCTGGTGCATGGGGTGGTGCCCCGCGCCGACGACCTCCTTGTGGTGGCCCTCGTCGCCGGGTTGGTCGGGGCCGGGCTGGCCATGCGGCGGGCGCGCACCGTCAAGTCCCATCTGAACGCGCTGCTGCGCAAACTCGGGCTGCGCGACCGGGTGCAGGCCACGATCCTCGCGTACGACCTCGGCCTCGCCAGCCCGAACCCGCCCGGCACCGGCATCTGACAACTCGGCCGATGACCAGCACAGCCACAACGACCAAGGAGTGCACCGCCGTGATCGCTTCCGTCTCACACCGTCTGCGCCACGCGCTCAGCGACATCTTCGCCCGCGTCTACCTCGGCATCTGCGCCGTCCTGCTCGTGGGAGCGTACGTGGTGACCGCCACCGACAGCTCGGACGAGTCCATGGCGGGCGTCATCCCGGCGCTCGCCACCGCCCCGGCCAGTCTGGTGATGCTCGTGCTGCCGGACCACAGGGCGACGATCGTCGTCGGCGTGGCTTTCGGCGCACTGGTCAACGCCACGGTCATCGGCCTCTGCTCCCGCGCCCTGCGCCACCGCAACAGCAACAGCAACAGCAACAGCCCGGACCCGGCGTCCCGTTGAGGTCCGGGGGCCCGGAGGCCCGGAACTCACCTACGGTGTGAGCAGGTACTGCCGCACCACGTGGCCGCCCTGGCGGTCATGCGCCGTATCCATGCCGCAGCTGAGGAGGTGGGCCGGCACTTCACTGTCCGGGGGCAGGCGGTTCACGCGTCCGGGGCCGGTCGGCGCGGCGTTGCCGTGAAAGTGGGGGTCTCCGTCAGGGCCTCGAAGGCGTGGTGGGTGTGGGTGGACAGCGGTGCGGCGGTGGGGGCGGACGCCCACATCGTCAGGGCGCAGTGGAACGCGGCCACGACCATGTCCAGGGCCAGCCGGGGGCGGAGGTCCAGCGGGTCGGGGATGTCGAGGCGGTGGTGCAGGGTGGCCAGCGCCGCGCGGGTGGTGCGGTCGCAGAAGTGGAGGCCGTGTGCGTCCATCGAGGGGGTCCGCTCGGTCAGATTGCGGCTGAGCAGCACGCGGTGGTTCCAGTCGTCGTCGGCCGTCCGGTCCAGGGCGGTGAGCAGGGTGTCCTGGACCAGCTCCAGGACCGGCAGGCCGGTGGATGCCCCGTCGGCGGGGCCGAGGTCGGTCGTTTCGAGTACGTCGAGGAACGTCAGCCACAGGTCCTGTGTCGGGGCCATCGCCACGTCTTCCTTGCTGGTGAAGTACCGGAAGAACGTGCGTTTGGAGACCTCGACCGAGTCGCACAGCTCGTCCAGCGTCACCTTGTCGAAGCCGCGCTCTGTGAACAGTTCGAGGGAGGTGTCCGCCAGGAGCCGGCGGGTGCGCCGCTTCTTGCGCTCGCGCAGCGAGGGCGGAGTGGGCGGAGTGAGCGGAGTGGGTGGCGATGGCGGCGGCGTGGTGCTCATGACACCACCGTACGGGAGAAGCGAATGCCGCTTGTGCGCCAATGCCACTCGGTGGCACATTGGAGGTTCCCGAGGATCCCGAGGAAGGCGTCCCTCCATGCGCGCTCTGCTTGTCGACCACTCCACGCCCACCGGCCTGCGGCTCGGCGAGGCCCCCGACCCCGAACCCGCGCCGAACCAGGCCCTCGTGCGGGTGGCCGCGACCTCCCTGAACCACGGTGAGGTCCGCTTCGTCCTCCGGGAGGCTGCCGACGGGGCGGTACTGGGCTGGGACGCCGCCGGAGTCGTCGAACGCGCCGCCGCCGACGGGTCGGGCCCGCCCGCCGGTACGCCGGTGGTGACCCTGGGCCCCGACGGCGCCTGGGCCGAACTCCGCGCGGTCGGCACCGACTTGATCGGTACGGTCCCGGCCGGCGCCGATCTCGGGGCCATCAGCACCGTCCCCGTGGCGGGCGCCAGCGCCCTGCGCGCGCTGCGGCGGATCGGTCCGATCCTCGGCAGGCGGATCCTGGTCACCGCCGCGACGGGCGGCACCGGTCGGTACGCCGTACAGCTCGCCCGGCTCGGCGGCGCGCACGTCATTGCCTCCACCGGCGACCCGGACGCCCACGGGGAGAGCCTGCGGGCGCTCGGCGCGCACGAGGTGGTCGCCGGACCGGCGGCGCTCGACGCGCCCGTCGACGGAGTCGTCGATCTGGTCGGCGGCCATCAACTCGTCGACGCTTTCGGGCTGCTGACGGCGGGTGGGACGCTGGTCTCGGTCGGGCACGTCGCGATCGACGAGGGGGAGCACTTCCCTTACGGCGCGCTGTTCGGCAACGACGGACGGCACGACCGCTCGCTCGTCACCTTCTATCTCCTCGGCTGCCGCGACCTCGCCCCCGACCTCGGCCTGCTCGCGGCCAAGGTCGCAGCCGACGAACTCGACGCCCAGATCTCCTGGCGCGGCGGCTGGGACAAGGCGCCCGAGGCGGTCGAGGCACTTCTCGAACGCCGGCTCCACGGCAAGGCCGTCCTCGACCTGCGGTGACAGAAGGCGCCGGACGGCAACGGCCCCCGGGACGGAGGAACCCGGGGGCCGATCGAGAGTGACTACCGTTTGAGCGAGGTCAGTTGGAGTCGACCAGGTCGTGGGCCGGGACCTTCACCGTGCGGGCGCCCGGCTTGCCGCCCAGGACGACCTTGCGCAGCGCGCTGTTGTTGTCGAGGCTCGTCTCCTTCAGGCGGTTCTCCGGGTTGGCGAGCACCTGGATGTAGTAGGTGCCGTTCGCCAGGTTGGTGATGTCGAAGGACTGGCCGGGCAGGTCCTGCGTGTACGTGTCGCCGGAGCCGACGTCCAGCACCTCACGGACGGAGACCGAGTTCTCCTGGCCGCACGCGGTGGACAGATCGGTGTTGCCCGGGTGCCAGTTGGCGTTCTTCACCGTGTAGTCGACGGCGTCGGTGTTCGCCAGGCAGAACGCCTCCTTGCCGCTGCGCACCGTCTCCTTCTGGTCCGCCTTCAGCAGCCGGTAGCTGGCGAAGTCGGTGAAGTGCCAGTGCTCGTGGCCCGGCCGCGGGTCCCACTCCATGGTGCCGGTCGGGGTGTAGCCGACCTGCTCGCCGTCCGCGTCGTAGAAGTACTGGTAGGCGTCCATCAGCTCCTTGCCGGGGCTGCGGAAGCCGTCCACGACGAGCTGCGCGGGACCGGCGTTCCAGACGTTGGCGCTGAAGGCGAGGTAGTCCTTGCCCTTGACGTCCTGGCCGCCGTCGCTGATCTCGATGCCGTAGGCGGGCAGCGAACGCAGGTCGGGTTTCGGCACGTCCGGGACCAGGGCCTTGCCCGTCGGGCGCTTGGCGTTGGGCTCCACGGCGGGCGCCTTGCGCGAGCCGTCCGTACGGCCGGGGCCGTCACCGACGGGTGCCACCGCGCTCCTGAGCGAGGCCTTCTTCAGCGCCCACGGCAGGGCCGGCGGGGCGGGGATGAGCGGGCCGTGGCCCACGTTGTACGAGGGACCGGCGCCGCTCGTCGGGGCGGCGGGGGCCTTGGGGCGCATCGCACCGTGCCCGGCCATCCCGGCCATCCCGGCCATGCCCTTCATGGCCGACATGTCGTGGCCGCTGTGACCGGACGCGGCGCTCCTGCTGCTCATGCCGGCAGCTCCCTCGTCCTCCCAACTGCGCTCGCGGACCGTCAGCTTGATGATCTGCGGCTTGCTGGAGATGCCGAAGAGGTCGCGGTACTTCTTGTTGACCGTCACCTTGGCGGTGTACTTGCCGGGGGCGAGCTTCACGGGCTCGGAGTCGAAACCGGCGTACGTGTTGGACGCCCAGCCGCCCTCGACGCCCCACACCGAGCCGAGGGTGAACGCGTTCGGCGGGCAGCTCTCCGGGTACTTCGACTTCGACGGCGCGTCCGGGTCGATCCGGCCGGCGGCGTTGTTCGGGCAGTACTTCTCGCTCTTGTCGAGCACGACCTTGCGGTTCGTGTCGGTGACGCTGATCCGGGCGAAGTCCGGCAGCCCCGAGAAGTCCTCGACCAGTCCGGCGGGAAGGGCCTTGGCGGTGGTCTTGCCGCCGTTGTGGATGATCTGCTCGACGACGACCGGGTCCTTGTACGACTTGCGGGTCACCTTGAGTTCGAAGGGCCCGCCCTCGGCCGTGAGGTAGGTACCGAGGTCGAGGTAGACGCCCGGGTCCTCCTTCCACGAGTCGAGTGTCAGCGAGTTGGTCGCCGCGATCAGGCTGAGCCTCGGCGTGGTCTGCGCCGCGTCGCCGTCGGGTGCCGCGGCCACGACGCCCGCGGTCACGGCGAGCGCCGCGCCGGCGGCCATCACCGACCGCCGGATCCGGGCCTGGTGCGTTCTGGTCATCGTTCCTCGTTTTCCGAGTTCTCCGAATGCCTCGTGGACGGTGGACGGACAGTCGGCGCGAATACGGAACCCTGTCGCGGAACTGTCTCCCTTGTGCTGAGAGGCGGGAGAGGGCGCTGTGGGTTGTCTGTGAACCGAGGAGAGTTGAATCGTTGGCCGAAAGGTGCCCGTGCATGCCGGATTCGGCCGTCTTCGCGGCCTTTCTGACGGGACCGGGTTCCGGTTGTGGTACGGCCGCGCCCGCTACCGCAGCCGTGCCGTCAGGCTGCGGCCGTGGACCTGGTGGGTGTTGACGTCGACGCGGGTGCCGCCGAGGACCTTGCGGACGCCGACCCCCTCGTCCGACGACACCGCGCGCAGCCAACGGCCCCGCACAGTGACCGAGACCGTGTCCCGCTCCATCGTCGGGTCGGACACCGCGATCGAGAGGGTGCCGTCGAGGGACGTCCGCAGGAGTACCGACGCGGCGCCGTCGATCGACAGGCGGTCGGCGTGGTGCGTGCCGCGGGTGAAGGTGTTGGCGGCGAGGAGGGACAGGCCGTGGTGTTCGACGGCCTGGACCCGCGTGGTGTTGGCGATCACCGACAGCGGACCGCGCCCGCGTCCGTACGCCTTCAACTGCCCCTCCGTGGCGTTCGGTACGAGCGCGTACGCCGTCGACAGGCGTCGCGCGCCCGCCGGTTGGTCGACCGAGAGCGAGAACACCCGCTTGGTGACAAGGGTGTCGGGGTTGGACGTGCGCACCACGCGGCGGCTCCTGGAGACCGTGTCGAGCCGGACCGTCGGGAGGCGGTGCCCGTCCAGGAACACGTACCCGACCGACACCCCCTGCCCGGCGTCCGCGTACCGCAGCCACGCCACCGGGCCCGGAGCCGTACCACTTCCCGACCAGGCCCCGCCGTCCCGCAGCCGCCCCGTGACCGTGACGGCGTCCGGCGCGGCGGCGATCCTGCTGTCGAGCGTGGTCGTCACCGCGCGGCCCGCCGGGTCGCCGACCCCGGCCGCCAGGACGACTATCTCGTGGTCGAACATGAACCACGACTTGGTGGCGGCGGCGTTGCGGTAGGCGACGAAGTCGTCGGGCAGCTCGCCGGCCTGCTTCGCGGCGTACGCCACGTCGTCGCCGAGCACGAGTCCGGCCGCGCCGTACGTGCCCAGACGGGCGCCCCCGGACAGGGAGTTGGTGCCGCGCGGGAAGTAGACGTACGTGTTCTGCGACTCGGAGGACGACGTGAAGCCGCGCTCCGGGTTGTCGTACCAGGCGGTGCCGTACAGCTCGGGGATCGTCCGGCGCGTCTCCACGGGCGCGGTGACACCGGCCAGCCGGTACGGCGACACGGTCGTGTAGTAGTCGACGCCGAAGGCGAGCGTCTGGTCCTGGCCCGCGAGATACAGATAGTGGGTGCCGTCGCCCTGGAACCACGGCATCAGATTCTCGCCGCTCATGTACTCGTACTTGCTGATCCGGTTCGAGCTGCGCGCCAGCGCGAACGCGTAACCGGGCCGCCGGTGCACGGTCTTGTCCATCGCGTTGAACGCGGTGTGGCTCTCGGCGGCCCCGAGGTCCCGCGCCGGCACGGACGTGTCGGCGAGGATGTCCGCGTAGCGCGCGACGCTCACCGGTGAGACGAAGACGACCGGGTCGAGCGCGGCCTTCGACGTCTGCCGTACGAACTTCACGTACCCCGCGAGGGCCGTGGCGTCCTCGCCCGTCGCGTGTCCCGAGAGGTCGACCACGGCCTCGACCACGACGGCGACATCCGTGTAGCCCGTCGCCGTCCGCGACACCCCGCGGCCCTTGACGACCTCCATCATCCAGCCCTCGAAGACGAGCGGGGCGAAGCCGTCGGCGACCCAGCCCTGCGCGACGGCCACCAGGTCGGCGGTGGCGGTGTCGAGGTAATCGGTGCCCTGGAGGATCTTGACGGTCTGTACGGCGCGGGTGAGCAGCACCTTGCCGTACGAGCCGGTGTAGGCGACCGAGTCGTGCTGGATGAAGGAGCCGTCGGCGTAGAAGCCGTCGGTGACCCCGTGCCGCGGGTGATACGGATCGACCGTCGCGTAGACGGTGAGCTGGTCGGCGACGGCCTTGGTCACGCGCGCGTCGTCGCCGGTGACGGCGCCCTGGAGGATGCGGTTGGTGGTGATGTCGGCGAGGTTGGCGCCGGTGTGGAAGCGCGAGTCGAGGTCGACGTCGCCGTCCTTGCCGTTGCGCAGGTACGCGTCCATCGAGGCGAGGTACGTGGCGGCCAGGTCCGGCTTGTACGCGGCCAGTTCGTCCTTCAGCAGGACGAGGGTCTTGCTGACGCTCGCGGAGATGCCGATCTCCCAGTGGAACCAGTTGCCGTAGTAGCCCTTCGACTGATCGCCGTAGTACGTGGTGTGGAGCAGCGCCAGGGCGTCGATGACGCGGCGCTGGACGCTCACGTTGTCCCGGAGGTCCGAGGCGGCGGGGCCGGGGGCGCGGGTGGCGAGGGCTATCTCGTACAGGTACTGGTACGACGTGCTGAGGTTCGCGTCGCTCGTGCCGAGCGCGACGCCCTTGAACAGCTCGCCGGGTCCGGCGCCGTCCAGGGCGGCGAGGCGGGTGCGCGCCGTCGACGTGAGGGCGGCGAGCTTGGCGGCGACCTCGGGGCGGGCGTTGGACTCGGCGGTGCCGGCGAAGATCGCGAGGGTGTTGGCGAGGAGCGCGGCGTGGTTGGGGACGGGGTCGGCGGCGCGAGCGGCTCCAGCAGCTGCGGGCGGCGCGGCGGCACGGGCGCGCAGTGGCGCGGCCAGGGCGAGCAGGGCGGACGCGGGCAACATCGTCAACAGGGTGCGGCGCGAGAGCTGCAAGGGACTGCTCCAATCACGGCCGGAAAGCGCTTGCCGCATCCAAACAACCGGGGTTGTACCTGTCAATGAATCGGCGACCGTCAGGGGCGGGACCCCTGCGGTGACCTTGTCCGGCCTTCGTCACCGCACCCCCCCTATACACAGCATGTATACGCCGTGTGTAGAGTGTGGGGTATGTCAATCGGTCACACCCTCCTCGGGCTCCTCGAATCAGGCCCCCAGCACGGCTACACCCTCAAACGCGCCTTCGACGACTCCTTCGGCCACGATCGCCCCCTGCACTACGGGCAGGTCTACTCGACCATGTCCCGGCTGCTGAAGAACGGGCTCGTCGAGGTCGACGGCATAGAGGCCGGGGGAGGACCCGAGCGGAAGCGGTACGCGATCACCGAGGCCGGCATCACCGATGTCGAGCGCTGGCTCGCGCAGCCGGAGAAGCCGGAGCCGTATCTCCAGTCGACCCTCTACACGAAGGTCGTCATCGCGCTGCTCACCGGCCGCAGCGCCGCCGATCTGCTCGACACCCAGCGGGCCGAGCATCTGCGGATGATGCGCACCCTGACCGAGCGCAAGCGGCACGGAGACCTTTCGGACCAGCTCATCTGCGACCACGCGCTGTTCCATCTGGAGGCCGATCTGCGCTGGCTGGAACTTGCGGCCGCCCGGCTGGACAAGCTCGCCGAAGAGGTACGCCGATGAGCGCCGCGCCTGCGGGCTCGCTGCTCGTCGCGCACGACCTGCGCAAGACGTACGGCTCCACCCACGCACTCGACGGCGCCTCGTTCTCGATCCACCCCGGTGAGTTCGTCGCCGTCATGGGCCCGTCGGGATCCGGCAAGTCGACGCTGCTGCACTGTCTCGCCGGCATCGTGCCCGCCGACTCCGGCACCATCACCTACCAGGGCCGCGATCTCACCGAACTGTCCGACGCCGCCCGCAGCACCCTGCGCCGTACGGACTTCGGCTTCGTCTTCCAGTTCGGCCAGCTCGTGCCCGAACTGACCTGCGTGGAGAACGTGGCGCTGCCGCTGCGGCTGAGCGGCACCCGCCGCAAGGAGGCCGAGCGGATCGCGCTGGAGTGGATGGAGCGCCTGGAGGTCACCGACGTACGGGCCCAGCGGCCCGGCGAGGTCTCCGGCGGTCAGGGGCAGCGCATCGCCGTCGCGCGTTCGCTCGTCACCTCGCCCCGCGTGCTGTTCGCCGACGAGCCGACGGGCGCGCTCGACTCGCTCAACGGCGAGCGCGTGATGGAGCTGCTGACCGACGCGGCGCGGTCGACGGGAACGGCCGTCGTCCTGGTCACGCACGAGGTGCGGGTCGCGGCGTACTCCGACCGCGAGGTCGTCGTACGGGACGGCAGGACACGCGACATGGACGCGTACGTGGCCGGCGCCGGTCACGGGAACAGCGGCGTGGGGCACGCGGCATGACGGTTCTCGACCGGGAGGCACCACCACGCTGCCCACCGCCCCCGCCCCCTCCCGCCGCCGCCCCCACCGGCGCCCGCGCCTGGGCGCGTGACCTCGCCCTCGGCCTGCGCTTCGCCGCGTCCGGCGGGCGCGAGGGCTGGACCCGTACGGCGCTGACCGCCCTCGGAGTCGGCCTCGGCGTCGCGCTGCTCCTCGCCGCCGCCTCCGTACCGCAGCTCCTCGACGTCCGCCAGAGCCGCACCGAGGCGCGCGACACCCCGAACGCCACCTCGCAGGCGGTCGGCAAGGGCATCACGGACACCACCTTCCTCTGGGCCGAGGCGAGCACCGAATACCGCGGCGACCCGGTGACCGGCCGGCTGCTGCGCCCCGAAGGGGCCGAAGCACCGCCGCCGCCGGGGGTCGCGGCGATCCCCGGCGCCGGCGAGATGGTCGTCTCGCCCGCCCTGCGCGATCTGCTCGCCTCGTCCGAAGGCGCGCTGCTCGCGGAGCGGCTGGACGACCGGATCGTCGGCACGATCGGGGACGCGGGTCTGGTCGACCCCGGCGAACTGCGCTTCTACGCGGGCAGTTCGACGCTGACCGTCGACGGCGTCGGCATCCGGTCGCCCGGTTACGGCCTCGACGAGTCCCCCGCACCGTTCGACCCGCTGCTCGTGGTGCTGGTCATCCTGATGTGCGTGGTGCTGCTGGTGCCGGTGGGCATCTTCATCGCCACCGCCGTCCGCTTCGGCGGCGACCGCAGGGACCGCAGACTGGCCGCCCTGCGCCTGGTGGGGGCCGACGCCAGGACGGTGCGGCGGATCGCGGCGGGGGAGGCCCTGGGCGGGACGGTGGCCGGGCTGGCCGTCGGTGCCGCGCTGTTCCTGATACTGCGTCAGGTCGTCGGCCACGTAAGGCTCTGGGGATACGGCGCCTTCCCCTCCGACCTGACCCCTGTGCCCGGACTGGCCCTGCTCATCGTGCTCGCGGTGCCGGCCGCGGCCGTCCTGGTCACCCAGGCCGCGCTGAGTTCGGTGGCCATCGAACCCCTCGGAGTCGTACGCGACACCGGACCGCGCCGACGAAGGCTCTGGTGGCGGCTGCTGCTGCCCGTACTCGGCGTCGGCATCCTCGCGACGACCGGGCGCGTGGACGCCATGTCGCAGTCGGTCGGGGCCGTTCCCATCGCCGTCGGCGCCTCGTGCGTGCTGATCGGACTGGCCGGGCTGCTGCCCTGGCTCGTCGAACTGGCCGTCTCACGGCTGCGCGGCGGACCGGTGCCCTGGCAACTGGCCACGCGCAGGCTCCAGTTGAGCAGCGGCACGGCGGCGCGGGCGGTGAGCGGCATCACCGTCGCCGTGGCGGGCGCCATCGCGCTCCAGATGATGTTCGGCGCGATGCAGAAGGACTTCCTCGAAATCACGGGGCAGGACACCGAGCGGGCCGACTTCTACGTCTCCGGCGACTACGGCGACTCCGCGCTCGCCGAGCGGATGATCCAGGACTTCCGTGACACCAAGGGCGTCTCGAAGGTCATCGGCACCGTCGAGACGTATGTGGCCGCCACCGGCGCCCCCACGGAGCACGGCTGGCAGCCGATCACCAGCCTCACGGTCGGGACCTGCGCGACGCTGAAGGAGATCGCCGAACTGCCCTCCTGCCGGGACGGGGACACCTTCGTGGGGCGCCTCGACGCCAGGGCCGCGAAGAAGGTCGGGTCGGCCGGGGTGAAGGAGCAGAACGACCGGCTGAAGGAGGCCGCCGTTCCCGGCAGGCCCGTCGACCTGACCGGCAACTACGAGGAAGGGGGCAAGCCCCTGCTGTGGACGCTGCCCGAGTCGGCTCGCACGGTGGTCACCTTCCCCGACCCGATGGGTGACGTCCACGACGGCATCCTCGTCACACCGGGCGCCCTCGGCTCGGTGAAACTGCCCGGAGCCACGGCCAGGGCCTCGATCAAGGTCGACCGTACGGTGCCGGACGCGGCCGAGTACGTACGCGGAACGGCGGCCGACATCGACCCGACGCTGCGGATCAACCCGCTCACGGACCAGGAGCGCGACAAGCAGTACGGGAGCGTCCAGAACGGTCTCCTGGTGGGCGGCACCCTCACGATGATGCTGATCGCGGCGAGCCTGCTGGTCTCCCAGATCGAGCAACTGCGGGAGCGCAAGCGCCTGTTGTCCGTCCTGGTGGCCTTCGGTACGCGGCGCAGGACGCTGGTCTGGTCGGTGCTGTGGCAGACGGCGGTGCCGGTGCTGCTGGGCACGGCTCTCGCGGTCGGGGGCGGGCTCGTCCTGGCCGGGTTCATGCTGGGGATCGTCGGGAAGCCGATCGGTGACTGGTGGGTGTTCGTCCCATACGCGGCGGTCGGCGCCTCGGTGATCCTGCTGGTGACGCTGGCGACCCTGCCCCCGCTGTGGCGGATGATGCGGCCGGAGGGGCTGCGTACGGAGTAGGGGGCGGGCCGGCGCCCGGCCCCACCGCCTCGGAACACCTGGGTCCGGGTCTGGTCGCCCTGGCGGCCTGACACGTAATCCGCTCGACGCCCCGACGGCCGGTTCGGCAGGCTTCCGTCATGGAACCTCCTATCTGGCCCCTGTACGCCCTGCGGATCACCACCCCGCGCCTTGAACTGCGGCTCCCGGACCTGGAGCGGCTGTCCGAACTGGCGACGGTCGCCGCCGCCGGGGTGCACGACGAGAACTGGATGCCGTTCGCCGTGGCATGGACCGACGCGACCCCCGAGGAACGCGCGCGGTCGACCTTCCAGCATCTGCTCGGCACCGTGGCGGGCTGGACCCCGCGGACATGGTTGCTGAGCCTGGCGGTCAGCTGCGAGGGAAAGGTGGTCGGCCGCCAGGACCTGGGCGCGACGGACTTCGCGGTGACCGGTGAGGCGCACACCGGCTCGTGGCTGGGGCGGGCGTACCAGGGGCGCGGTATCGGTACGGAGATGCGGGCGGCCGTGCTGCATCTGGCGTTCGCGGGGCTGGGGGCGCGGTACATGACGTCGTCGGCCATGACCGACAACGCGCCGTCGCTGCGGGTGTCGGAGAAGCTCGGCTACCGGCCGGACGGGCTGATGGTGTCGTCGGTACGGGGCGAGGCACGCACCCAGCGGGGGCTGCGCCTGGACCGCGCGGGGTGGGAGGCGCACCGTACGGTCCCGGTCGAAGTGCACGGACTGGAGCGGTCGTTGGCACTCTTCGGGCTGTAGAGCCACCAGAGTGTGGCCGGGGGTACGAGGCCCCGGCCACACACGTCGTGCCTCGCCGATCAGCCCGTCGTCGGCAGCCCCGCGCGGATCTCCCGCGCCGCCGCGACCAGGTTCTCCAGTGACGTACGGACCTCCGGCCAGCCGCGCGTCTTCAGGCCGCAGTCCGGGTTCACCCACAGCCGCTCGGCCGGGATCGCCTCAAGTCCCTTGCGCAGCAGCACCGTTGCCTCGGCCGTGCTCGGGACGCGCGGGGAGTGGATGTCGTACACGCCGGGTCCCGCCTCGCGCGGATAGCCGTGCGCGGCGAGTTCGTCCGCGACCCGCATGTGGGAGCGGGCGGCCTCGAGGCTGATGACGTCCGCGTCGAGGTCGTCGATGGCCTGGACGATGTCGCCGAACTCCGCGTAGCACATGTGCGTATGGATCTGCGTGTCCGGACGGACACCTCCGGTCGTGAGGCGGAACGCCTCGGTCGCCCACGCCAGATACGCGGCCCGCCCCTCCGCGCGCAGCGGCAGCGTCTCGCGCAGTGCGGGCTCGTCGACCTGGATCACCGAAGTGCCCGCCGCCTCAAGGTCGTTCACCTCGTCGCGCAGCGCGAGCGCGACCTGCCGCGCGGTGTCGCCGAGCGGCTGGTCGTCCCGGACGAAGGACCACGCGAGCATCGTGACCGGCCCGGTGAGCATGCCCTTGACCGGCCGGTCCGTGAGCGACTGCGCGTACGACGTCCAGCGCACCGTCATCGGCTCAGGCCGCGAGATGTCACCCGCGAGGACCGGCGGGCGTACGTAACGGGTGCCGTACGACTGCACCCAGCCGTACCGGGTGGCGACGTAGCCGGTCAGCTGCTCGGCGAAGTACTGGACCATGTCGTTGCGTTCGGGCTCGCCGTGCACCAGGACATCGAGCCCGGCCTTCTCCTGGAAGGAGAGGACGTCGCGGATCTCCTTCCTGATCCGCTCCTCGTATCCGGCGGTGTCGAGCCGCCCCTTGCGCAAGTCGGCCCGCGCGGCGCGCAGTTCGGCGGTCTGCGGGAAGGAACCGATGGTGGTCGTGGGCAGCGGCGGCAGCCCCAGGTGCGCCCGCTGGGCGGCGGTGCGCACCTCGTACGGCTGCGAACGGCGCGCGTCCGCGCCGGTGACCGCCGCCGCGCGGGCGCGCACGGCCGGGTCGCGGGTGAGCGCCGAGCCCGCGCGGGAGGCGAGAGCGGCGCGGTTGGCGGCGAGTTCGGCGGTGATCGCGCCGGTTCCCTCGGCCAGGGCGCGGGCCAGCGTCGCCACCTCGGTGCTCTTCTGGCGGGCGAACGCCAGCCAGCTCGCGATCTCCGGGTCGATGTCCCGCTCGGCGGTCGCGTCGAGCGGGACGTGCAGCAGGGAGCAGGACGGTGCGACGTCGACGCGGTCGGCGAGGCCGAGGAGCGTGCCCAGGGTCGCGAGGGACTTCTCGAAGTCGTTGATCCAGATGTTGCGTCCGTCGACCACGCCCGCGACCAGCCGCCTGCCGGGCAGCCCGCCGACGGCCGCGAGGCCTTCGAGGTTGGCGGAGGCCGGGCCGGTGAAGTCGAGCGCGAGCCCTTCGACGGGTGCCTTGGCGAGCATCGGCAGCGCGTCGCCGAGCCGGTCGAAGTACGAGGCGACCAGCAGCTTCGGCCGGTCGGTCGCGCCGCCGCCCAGGTCGCGGTAGGCGCGGGCGGCGGCGTTCAGTTCGGCCGGGGTGCGGTCCTGGACGAGCGCGGGCTCGTCCAGCTGCACCCACTCGGCGCCGGCCGCACGCAGATCGGCCAGGACCTCCGCGTACACGGGAAGGAGCCGGTCGAGCAGCGTCAGCGGCTCGAAGCCGTCGGCCACGCCGGGGGCGGGCTTGGCCAGCAGGAGGTACGTGACGGGGCCGAGGAGCACGGGGCGCGCGGTGAGGCCGAGCGCGAGGGCTTCCGTCAGTTCGGCGACCTGCTTGGCGGAGTCGGCGGAGAAGACGGTGTCCGGGCCGAGTTCGGGCACGAGGTAGTGGTAGTTGGTGTCGAACCACTTCGTCATCTCCAACGGCGCCACGTCCTGCGTGCCCCGTGCCATCGCGAAGTACCCGTCCAGCGCGTCGGCGTCGACCGCCGCGCGGTGCCGCTGCGGGATCGCGCCGACCATCACGCTGGTGTCCAGGACGTGGTCGTAGTACGAGAAGTCGCCCGTCGGGACCTCGTGGACGCCGTCGGCGGCCAGCTGTTCCCAGTTGGCGCGGCGCAGGCCGACGGCGGTGTCGCGCAGGGTGTCGGGGCCGACTGTGTCTTTCCAGTAGCCCTCGACGGCCTTCTTCAGTTCGCGATGCGCGCCCTGCCGGGGGTAGCCGTACACGGTGGCGCGTGCTGCCGCGGCTGCGGACTTGTCTGTCACGGAACTCTCCTTCGCGAGTCGTCTCCTGCGATCCCTGGTGACTGGTTACCGGGGACGGATCGGAGACACGAAGGGGTACAGAACCGGGCGGGCGAGCGCCCGACCGATATGCACGCCGACCCGCCCACGAGGTCACCGGGATCTCCGTACGCGATCGGCCGCGCACGGGCAGCGGGCAGGTCTTCGGACTCGTGGGCCAGTCCCGTATCGCGTACGTCGCGTACGTCGCGCACGTCGCATACGGGGCACCTACTGGCCGTCGCTTCCCAGGCCCGCACGGGCCCAGTGCTGATGACGGCGGTCGTTCCCACTCACCGCTGCGGGGCAGTCCCGGATTCCCACCGGGTTCCCTCTTACGACGCTCCCGCCCCATCGGACGGAAACGAACCAGCTGCACAACCAGCCTAGCGGGTGTACATCCGCTCCCTCGAAGCCTCACCAAACATTCATGACCGGGTTAATCCACCAGCTTCCGGGTCGAGTTCGTACAACGGGGCAGTCCGATACCTCCTTGACATGCCTATTGGTCTAAGCCAACATCCGATTGGCCTGTACCAAATTTGTGTTCACTCGGAGGACCCCGCATGGAGCCGAGCAGCAGCCGTCACCAGCAACTGACGCGTCTCGCGGAGACCGTGCTCCAGCCCGGATTCGTGGGTACGACCCTGCCCGACTGGGTCCGCCGCAGAATCGCGGGCGGCCTCACCTCCGTCGTCCTGTTCGGCCGGAACATCGTCGACCCCGAGCAGGTCGCGCGCCTCACCGCCGAGCTACGCGCGGAGAACCGCGACCTCATCATCGCCATCGACGAGGAGGCCGGTGACGTCACCCGGCTCGAAGCCTGGAGCGGCGCCTCCCGGCCGGGCAATCTCGCGCTCGGTGCCGTGGACGACGTGGACCTGACCGAGTCCGTCGCCCGCGACATCGGGCGCGAGCTCCACGCCGCCGGCATCTCCCTCAACTACGCGCCCAGCGCCGACGTGAACTCCAACCCCCTCAACCCGGTCATCGGTGCCCGCTCCTTCGGCGCCCGTACGGACGTCGTCTCCCGGCACACCGCGGCCTGGGTCCGCGGGCTCCAGTCGGCCGGCGTCGCCGCCTGCGCCAAGCACTTCCCGGGCCACGGGGACACCTCGGTCGACTCCCACCACGGCCTGCCGCAGGTCTCGGGGAGCGCCGAGGAGATCGCCGCCGTCGCGCTGCCGCCGTTCGTCGCCGCGATGGAGGCGGGCGTACGGGTGGTGATGACCGCGCACCTGCTCGCGCCCGCGTACGACCCCGAGCTGCCGGCCACCCTCAGTCCCCGCATCCTCGTGGACCTGCTCCGCGACGAGCTGGGTTTTGACGGTCTGGTGGTGACGGACGGTATCGAGATGAGCGCGGTCACCGCCCGCTACGGCATCGACGGGGCCACCGTACGGGCGGTCACCGGCGGGGCCGACGCGGTGTGCGTCGGCGGGGAGCACGCCGGTGAAGCCACCTTCGACCAGCTCACGGACGCCCTCGTCCAGGCCGTGGTCGACGGCACGCTGCCCGAGGCGCGGATCAGCGAAGCCGCCGCGCGGGTCGCGGAGTTCGCCGCCTGGTCGGGCAGCCGCACGCGCGCCGTGACCACCGACGACACCGCGTCCGACATCGGCCTCGTCGCCGCCAGGCGCGCGCTGCGGGTCCTGACCGAGCAGAGCCGCGAGTCGGTGCTGCCGCTCGTCGGCGCGCCCCATGTGGTGGAGCTGTCGCCGACGATGAATCTGGCCGTCGACGGGCAGACCCCGTGGGGTGTGGCGGCTCCGCTGAGCGATCTGCTGCCGGGCACGACATCCGTACGGCTGACGGAGGCCGACCTGACGGAGTCGGGCGACCTGCTGGACCGCAAGGGGCTCGACCCGGCGGCGGAACGCTCACTCGTGGTCGTGGTGCGCGACGCGGCGCGGCACGGCTGGATGTCGGCGGCGATGACGCGGCTGCTGGGGAGCCGGCCCGACGCGGTGGTCGTGGAGATGGGCGTACCGAACGGCTCTGCGCCAGGCGCCGTCCACCTGGTCACCCACGGCGCGACCCGCGTCTCGGGCCTGGCGGCGGCGGAGTTCCTGACGGGGCGCCGCTGACGCCGACGGCGTGGGGCGGGCGTTGGAGACCGCAGGGTTGCGGCCGGTCCCCAACGCCCTTGCTTGCCCTTGCTGCGAAGGCGAGTTGCTACCGGCTTACGGTCCTACTCGTCCGCGTCCGTTACGACGTTGTCGTACGGCTGCGTGATCACTTCCAGGTAGTGACCCGCCGGATCGATGAAATACACGCCACGCCCGCCGTAGTTGTGATTGATCTCGCCGGGAAGCCTGCCGTGCGGATCACCGAAGAAATCAACTCCGGTCTCCTTGATCCGCCCGAAGATTCCGTCGAAATCCTCCTCGGGCACCAGGAAGGCGTAATGCTGCGGAGTGATGGACTCCTGACCGACAGTCGCGAAGTCGAGAGTGACGCCGTTGCCGGTGTCGACCGGAATGAAGGGGCCCCATTCGGTGCCGATCTCCAGATCCAGGATGTGCGCCAGAAATTCGGCGGAAGCCCGGTTGTCACGGGCGTGAACGATCGTGTGATTCAACTCTACTGACACGGTGGAATGCCTCCAGAGGCATCTCACGGGAACCTCCACGCCTCACCCAGCCGGTGACCAACGCGCGATGCCCATCGGGGATCGTAAAGGCTCGGAGGGATTACGCCAACCGGTCAACACCGGCGTCATGCCTGATGGCGGGGGCAGGCGCGGGCGTCTGGGCGCCAACTGGACGGCGAAGGGCGGCGTTTGCCGCACGGCGGCGGTCCCGGCTGTGCCGCCGGACTGGCGTCGTCGGCGCCGACTGCCGTACGCAGCGCCCCCGGCCACTGGCTGTGGCGCCCGTCGCTGATCCTCCGTCGGCAGGTGCGGGCTTTTGGACCTCAACTGGACAGCGAAGGAAGGAGCTTGCCGCACGGCGGCGGGTCCGCAGCGTCGCCTCCCGTACAACAGCGTCCCCGACGACCGGCGGTAGCTGCGGACATACGTCCGGCCCCCACACGGCTGATCCGTCGCGTGATGGCGTGCTCCAAGGAGTCTTCCGGCCGCAACGCGGCGGGCGGGCAGGGAAGGCGTCCCCTCCGCCTTGCGACGCACCGCACCAGACCGCCCCCGCCCGCGCCAGGCGTCGGCTTCCCGCCCCTCCATGCCCTCACTTGGCGTCCGAGTACCGCTCCACCGTCGCCGTCGTGAAAGGAAACCGCACCGGTGTCTCGCCGAAGGCGATCCGGCCCGCCAGCTCACCCGCCTCGCGGATCGCCACCGCCACCTCCGCCGCCTCGTCCTGCGGGCAGTGCACGATCACCTCGTCGTGCTGGAAGAAGACCAGCTCCGCCCGCATCCCCGCCGTCGCGCTCCGCAGCGCCGCCAGCATCAGCAGCGCCCAGTCCGCCGCGCTGCCCTGCACCACGAAATTCCGTGTGAAGCGCCCCCGCGCGCGGGCGTTCGTCGACGCGTACCCCGGCACGAACTCGCCCCCGCCGGACGGCACTTCACCGGATGCCGGGTCACCGGCCTCCTGTGGGATGCCCGCCTCGTCGCCGTCCTCCGCTCCCGCCACCGGGGGACTCGTCCGGCCCAGCCACGTCCGTACGAGCCGGCCCTCCTCACCCGCCCGAGCCGCGTCGTCCACGTACTCGACGGCCCGCGGGAACCGTCTTCGCAGGGCGGCCAGATTCTTCAGGCCGTCGCCCGACGTCTGGCCGTAGATCGCTCCCAGCAGGGCGAGCTTCGCCTGCCCCCGGTCGCCGGAGAACGCGCGGTCCGACAGCACCTTGTACAGATCCTCGTCGTGCCCGGCGACCTCCATCAGCCCCCGGTCGCGGGAGATCGCGGCCAGCACACGCGGTTCCATCTGGTCGGCGTCGGCGACCACCAGCCGCCAGCCCTCGTCGGCGACGACCGCTCCCCGTATGACGCGCGGGATCTGGAGCGCGCCACCCCCGTTGGTCGTCCACCGGCCGGAGACCGTGCCGCCCGGCAGATACTCCGGCCGGAACCGGCCGTCCCGCACCCAGTCCTGGAGCCAGCTCCAGCCGTGCGCCGTCCAGATGCGGTACAGCTTCTTGTACTCGATCAGCGGAGCCACCGCCGGATGGTCGATCTCCTCCAGCTCCCACCGCCGCGTCGATCTCACCTTGATCCCCGCCCGCGTGAACGCCTTCACCACGTCCGCCGGCAGATCGGGCCGCACGCGCCGCCCGAACGCCTCCGAGACCAGCTCGGCCAGCTCGGCCAGCCGCCGCGGCTCGCCCCCGCCCGCGTACCGCTCGCCCAGCAACTCGTCCAGCAGGGCACGGTGCACATCCGCCCGCCACGGCACACCCGCCGCGTGCATCTCGGCGGCCACCAGCATCCCCGCCGACTCCGACGCCGTCAGCAGCCGCATCCGGCCGGGCCGCTCCGCCGCGTCATGCCGGCGCTGCTGTTCCTCGTACACCTCCAGCAGTCCGTCGAACGGCACCTCCGCACCTGCCTGCGGCTCGAAGAGCGAGGACTGCGAACCCGGCTCGGCGGCCCGCTGCGGCGGATCCGGCGGTACGGGCCCCCGCCGCAGCCGCGCCCAGGCGGCGGCGGCCGACCGGGGCTCCCCGAGCCGCCCCTCATGGCCGAGCAGCAGCAGCTCCGCCGCCTCGATGTCGTAACACCGCTCCACCCGGACCCCGGCGGCCAGCAGCCGGGGCGCCACCTCGGCGGTGGACCGCCACACCCACCGCGTCACCTCGGGCAGCCGCGCCCTGACCGCCTCGACGAGATCGGGCTCGCGCAGCACGGGCCCGGCTGGGCGCGCGTCCGCGCCCAGCGGCGCGAGCCACGCGCCGCCGCCCTCCGCCGGGGCCAGAGCCCACCGTCCGATCACGAATCCGAGTCTTCCAGCCGGGTCTGACAACGGACCGCCGCCGAACTGACCCGGCTGGAACATCTCAGAACATTTCAAGAGGCGGACGGGACTGCGCCCAGCGAACATCGAAGTGACGCACACACGAACCGACTCATACGGATCACATCGAAATCGCTCTACGGAGGCTGACATGCAGGCGATCGTTTTCGAGGAGTTCGGCGGTCCTGAGGTGCTTCACATCAAGGACATCGAGCAGCCGGAGCCAGGGCCCGGCCAGATCCGCGCGTCCGTCCGGGCGGCGGGGGTCAACCCGGCCGATGTGAAGATCCGTAAGGGCTGGATGGCGGAGATCATGCCGACCGTGTTCCCCGCCGTCCCCGGTGCCGAGTTCTCCGGGGTCGTGGACGCTGTCGGCGACGGCGTCATCGGACTCTCCGTAGGAGACGAGGTCCTCGGCTGGTCCATCGGAGGCGCCTACGCGCAGTACGCGCTGGCCACCCTCGTCGTGCCCAAACCCGCCGGACTGAGCTGGGACGTGGCGGCGGCGCTGCCGGTCGCCGGCGAGACGGCCCGGCGGGTGCTGGACGACCTGGCCGTCAAGGAGGGCGAGACCCTGCTGGTGCACGGCGCGGCCGGATCCGTCGGATCGATGGCGGTCCAGCTCGCCGCGGCACGGGGTGCGACGGTCATCGGCACCGCCTCCCCGGCCAACCACGACTACGTGCGGCTGCTCGGCGCCACCCCCGTGACGTACGGCGAGGGCCTGGTCGAGCGGGTCCGCGCCGCCGCGCCCCAGGGCGTGGACGCGGTCTTCGACACGGCGGGCAAGGGCGCGCTGCCGGACTCGATCACTCTGCGCGGTGGCACGACGGACCGGATCATCACGATCGCCGACCCGACGGCCGCCGAGCACGGCGTGCCGTTCTCCTCGGGCGGTTCGACTCCCGAGGAGAGCCGCGCGGGCCTCGCCGAGCAGGCCAGGCTGGCGGCTGACGACACGCTGCGCGTCCTGGTGGCCCGGACGTATCCCCTGGCCGAGGCGGCCCAGGCCCAGTCGGCGAGCGAGTCGGGCCATACGCGCGGCAAGCTGATCATCAAGCCCTGAGCTGACGCGTCGCCCCCTGGGCGGGAGCCGGGATGCCGGGATGCCGGGCAGCCGGGACGCCGGGACGCCGGGCAGCCGGGGCGCCGGGCGGCGCCCGCCCGTCCGCCCTACCCCAGCTCGCGTATCACCCGTGCCGGGTTGCCGACCGCCAGGACCCCGGCCGGCAGATCCTTCGTGACCACGGATCCCGCGCCGACCACCGTGTTCGCGCCGATCGTCACGCCGGGACAGACGATCACGCCACCGCCGAGCCAGACGTTGTCGCCGATGGTCACGGGCGACGCCCGCTCCCAGCCCGCCCGGCGGCGCTCGGTGTCGAGTTCGTGGGTCGGTGTGAGCAGTTGGACGTTCGGCCCGATCTGGACGTCGGAGCCGACGGTGATCGGCGCGGTGTCGAGGAAGACCGCGCCGAAGTTGATGAACGTCCGGGCGCCGATGCTGATGTAGGTCCCGAAGTCGCAGTTGAACGGGGGCCGGATCCGTACGCCCTCACCCATCGACCCCAGCAGTTCGCCCAGGATCCGCTCGCGTCCCTCCGCGTCGGGGAGCGCGCCCCCGCCCGTCCCGTTGTACGCGGAGCAGAGGTCGGCCCGCCGCCGGGACTCCGCCTCCAGCTCCTCGTCGTCCGGCAGATACCAGTCGCCGGCCAGCATCAGCTTCTTGTTCTCGCCCATGTGCGCCCCTGCCCTCTCGTCGTGAGTTCCACCACGGTAGGGCGGTGCGCCGGATCGCGTGAAGGAACCCCCTCAGCCTGTGGACAGACGGGCAGCCACGCAGGTCGTGCAGTAGTTCGATATGCACAGCCTGTGGATAACTCGTCTTCTGCGACCATGGACGACGGCCTGTCGTCGCGACGTCCGGAGCGGGGCGAACAAGGGCAGGGGGAGACGGTTCCATGTCAGGTACGCGAGGCGAGTCGGACGCGGTCGGCGGCACGGTCGACCGCGCCTTCACCGCCGCGCTCTACGCCGACCCGCAGACCGACGGCGGCAGGGGCCTGGACACCGGCGCCTCTCTGCTCGCCGCCGATCCGGCGGCCGACACCGAGCTGCGCCTGCGGGGCGAGGGGTTCCTGCGTCGCGCGTGGGAACGGGGCTGGCGGCCCGCCGATGTCGTACGGCTGGTACGCCGTGACCTCGACGAGCCGCACACGCGTCTCGTCGCCGAGCTGATCGCGGCGGAGGCAGTCCGGTACGAACGGCTGACCCCGCGCTGGGACGCCCAGCTCACGGAGATCGCCGCCGACCTCGAAGCCGACCGCAGGGCCGGGACCCCGCCCCGGTCCGCCGACCGCTTCTCGTACGCGACCACCGCACTGGAGCTGTACCGGCTGCTCGTCAGGCTCCCGGCGATCGAGTCCGTGGGGCCGGTGCCCGGCACGCCCGTCCATCTCCCGGCGACCGACGGCGAGCCGCGCATGCTCACCCGCATCCGCGCCCTGCTGGCCAAGGCCGAGGGCACGGACTACCCGGAGGAGGCCGAGGCGCTGAGCGCCAAGGCGCAGGAGCTGATGGCCCGGCACAGCATCGACGAGGCCCTGCTCGCCGACCGCACGCAGAGCGGCGACGTACCGGCCGCGTGCCGGATCGGGGTGGACGCACCGTACGAGACGGCGAAGGCGATCCTGCTCGACGCCGTCGCGTCCGCCAACCGCTGCCGGTCGGTGTGGAGCAGTACGTTCGGCTTCTCCACCGTGGTCGGTTTTGAGCCGGATTTGGAGGTGGTCGAGCTGCTGCACACGTCGCTGCTCGTGCAGGGGACTGCGGCGATGACGCGTGCGGAGGCCGCTCAGCGGGCGTCGGGCCGTCGACGGACGAAGACTTTCCGGCAGTCGTTCCTCATGGCGTACGCCCACCGGATCGGCGAACGGCTCGCGGCGGCCACCGAGCAGGTCACCACCGAGCAGGTCACCACTGAGCATGCCGCCACCGACCGGCTCACCGCCGGACAGCTCACGGCCGACCGGGGAGGGCGCCTGCTGCCCGTCCTGGCGGCACGGGACGTGGCGGTCGCCGACCGCGCGGAGCGGATGTTCCCCGAAACGGTACGCACGAGAGTGCGCGGCGTGACCGACGGTGAAGGATGGGCGCACGGCACGGCGGCGGCCGACCGGGCCCGCGTCACCTCCTCATAATGAGGACGCCGAGTTCCCGTAACCCGACGCCCTCAAGAGGGGAAAGCGGTCTCCGTCACGGCACCTGAATGTCGGTCGGCAACCCCTCGGGGAGTTTGCCCGGCTCCGTTTTGGCGAGGCTGTCCTTCGTGCCGCCTTCCCACGAAAGCACCAGAGTCTTCCCGTCGTTGGAGTCGATCGACCCCATCGTGCGGTCGGTGTTACCGTCGGCGCACTTGAGCGACAGCATCGGCTCGCCGCCCATCTCCTCGACATCGCCCTGGCAGATGTGCTCGTCGGCGATGAGTGCGGCCTTGCCCTCCTTGACGGACAGCGCGATGGCCTTGCCCTCCGTCGTCCCGGCCCAGGTGCCTTCCAGGCTGTCGGCGGTGGAGTCGGCGTCCGGGGTGGATTCGCCGGCGCCCCCGTCCGGCGCCGTCGGGGTCGGCGTGCCGGACCCCTTGTCCTTACCGGAGTCGTCACCGCTGTCACCGCCGCCACAGCCGGTGAGAGTGAGCGCGACGACGAGTCCGGCCGTGGCGACGCCGGTCCGTAGAAGCTTGTGCATGTAGCTGTCCCCCTTCAGTTCCAAGACCGCGCCAAGCTACCAGGACGGCCGCCTCACAACTGTGGCAGCGAGTTCCGGACGACCCTTGAAACCCCGGCACCGAAAGGGCTTTCCGTACGTCTCAATGAATGAGTCATACGTTCGCAAGCCTGTAGTCAAGGGAACACCCCCCGTGCACGTGCATCTGCTCATGCATTGGCATGTGAACACAGCTATGATCCGAGCTAGTTGACACCTGCACCTTGCAACTCGGGGAGCGTCCTGTGCACCACGCGTACAACGGCATGGCGGCCACCGAGCTTCACGGAGTCGTCTGGCAGAAGAGCAGGCACAGCAATTCGCAGGGCTCCTGCGTCGAGTTCGCCAAACTGCCCGGCGGGGGTGTGGCGGTACGGAATTCACGCCACCCCGAAGGCCCCGCCCTCGTGTACACACGGGCCGAGATCGTGGCCATGCTGGCGGGTGTGAAGGACGGGGAATTCGATCATCTGACGGCCTGAGACCGGCCCTCGGATTGAGTCCGCCGGCCGCCCGTCGTCATTCCGCCCGCAGCCGGAACAGCGCCCAGACCACCTTGCCGTGCAGCGAGCCGGCCAGCGGATGCCAGCCCCACGTATCGCTGAACGAGTCCACCAGGAACAGCCCTCTGCCGGACTCCGCGGCGAAATCCTCGTCCGACTCGCGCGCCGCGGGACCCGCGCAACTGGGATCGCGCACCGCGCACACCAGCCGGGTCGTCCAGCGCATCAGATGCAGTCGTACCGGCGGTTCCTGCGGCTCGCGCGGTGTGTCCGAAGGGAGGGCGTGGCGTAGCGCGTTGGTGACGAGTTCGGAGACGACCAGCGCGACGTCGTCGAAACGGTCGTCAAGTTCCCACTGGCGCAGTGTCGTCCGGGTGAACTGCCGCGCGCCGCGTACCGCTTCGTAGCGGGCGGGCAGAGCGCACGACGCCGAGCTGGAGACGGCTGAGGGATCGATCGGCGGAAGCCCCTGCCTTAACGGCTCGAGCACGGTCGATCCATTCGTCCCCATGCGAGGCACTCCCCGGGATTCGCGGCCGTAGCGATACTGCGGTGGTGCGGTGGTACAGCGTCACAACACGTCAAACACGAACGAGCACGCAGGTGCGGCGAGGACCATGGTTCCCAATGCGCAGGGCAGATGCAAGGGCAGATGCACGTGCACGCGCCCGACTCGTCCAGGGATGTGAAGTTCCGGATTATTTCTTCTGGCGGCTACTTTCGCGCTCTTCCCAAAGGCTTCTCATTTCTGTAATCGAATGAGTACGGGCTGATGCGTTTGATGGCACAATCCGGCTCTCAGGGTTCGGGGGTACTCCGAGAGTGTCGTGGGATAAATAGTGGGAGATGGACCGTATGGGGAGGGTTGGAGACGTGACCGCAGTCGAACCGGGCGGATCCGTGGTGCGGCGCATACTGCTGGGCTCGCAGCTGAGGCGGCTGCGTGAGTCGCGTGGCATCACGCGTGAGGCGGCCGGTTACTCGATCCGCGCGTCCGAGTCCAAGATCAGCCGTATGGAGTTGGGGCGGGTGAGTTTCAAGTCCAGGGACATCGAGGACCTGTTGACGCTCTACGGAGTCGCCGACGAGATGGAACGAGGGTCCCTGATCGGTCTCGCCCGTGAGGCCAACGTCGCCGGCTGGTGGCAGAGCTTCGGCGACGTACTGCCCGGCTGGTTCCAGACGTACATCGGACTCGAAGGCGCCGCCTCGCTGATCCGCATCTATGAAGTCCAGTTCGTGCACGGCCTGTTGCAGACCGAGGCGTACGCCCACGCGGTCGTCAAGCGTGGCATCCCGAACGCGCCCCAGGCGGACATCGACCGCCGCGTCGCGCTGCGCCAGGAGCGCCAGAAGGTGCTCGTCTCCGAGCGTGCCCCGCGCTTCCACGCGGTGCTGGACGAGGCGGCGCTGCGGCGCCCGTACGGCGACCGGTCGGTGATGCGCGGCCAGTTGGCGCATCTGATCGAGATCTCCGAGCATCCGACGGTCACGCTCCAGGTGATGCCCTTCAGCTTCGGCGGGCACGCCGGCGAGAGCGGCGCCTTCACGATGCTGCGCTTCCCCGAGTCGGATCTCTCCGACCTCGTGTACCTGGAACAGCTCACGAGCGCGCTGTATCTCGACAAGCGGGAGGAAGTCACCCAGTACGAACGGGTGATGACGCGACTGCACGAGGACAGCCTCGGGCCGGCCGAGAGCCGTGACCTGCTGCGAGGTCTGCTGCAACTCTCCTGAAGCCGTTGAGCCACACGGGCGGCGATTTTCGGACGTTCTTGAAGCCCCTTGACTCTGACGCAGCGTAAGTATGATGACGTGACATCAGTTTTCCGGTTCTGAGGTTAGGGATCACATGTCCTTCTTCGCCGAACTCGACCAGCAGTACATCGACGGCGAGTGGCGGCCCGGCAGTGGCTCGTGGGACATCATCGATTTCAATCCCTACGACGGCGAGAAACTGGCGTCGATCGCGGTGGCGACGGCCGACGAGGTGGACCAGGCGTACCGGGCAGCCGAGCGCGCCCAGACCACATGGGCGGATACCAACCCGTACGCCAGGAGGCAGGTCTTCGAACGCGCGCTGCGCGTCGTCGAGGACCTTGAGGAAGAGATCACCGAGGCGATCATCGCCGAACTCGGCGGTACGCGCCTGAAGGCGGCCTTCGAGCTGCGTCTCGCCAAGGAACTCCTCCGCGAGGCCGTACAGCTCACGCTGCGCCCCGAGGGCCGGATACTTCCCTCGCCCGTCGACGGCACGGAGAACAGGGTCCACCGCGCCCCCGTCGGTGTGGTCGGCGTCATCAGCCCCTTCAACTTCCCGTTCCTGCTGTCGCTCAAGTCCGTCGCCCCGGCGCTGGCGCTCGGCAACGCCGTCGTACTGAAGCCGCACCAGAACACGCCGATCTGCGGCGGGTCCCTGGTGGCCAAGGTCTTCGAGGACGCGGGTCTGCCCGCCGGACTGCTGAACGTCGTCATCACCGACATCGCCGAGATCGACGACGCGCTGATCGAGCACCCGATACCGAAGGTCATCTCCTTCTCCGGCTCCGACCGGGTGGGACAGCACGTGGCCGTCGTCTGCGCGAAGAACTTCAAGCGCTCCGTACTCGATCTCGGCGGGAACAGCGCGCTGATCGTCCTCGGGGACGCCGATGTCGACTACGCGGTCCACGCGGCGGTCTTCAGCCGGTACGCGTACCAGGGCCCCGTCTGCATGGCGGCGAACCGCATCCTGCTGGACCGCGCGGTCGAGAAGGAGTTCACCGAGAAGTTCGTCGCCAGGGTCAAGATGCTGACCGTCGGCGACCCGGCCGACCCGAAGACGGTCATCGGCCCGCTCATCAGCTCCCAGCAGGCCGACGCCGTCGGCGCGCTGGTCGACGAGACCGTCGCGGCGGGCGCGACCGCGCTGGTGCACGGCACCGTCGACGGCAATCTCGTCTCACCGACCGTGCTGACCGGGCTGCCTCTCGACTCGCCCGTCCTGACCCAGGAGATACTCGGCCCGGTCGCGATCCTGCTGCCCTTCGACGGCGTGGACGAGGCGATCAGGGTCGCCAACGACACCCGGTGCGGGCTCAGCGGCGCCATCCACACCGGCGATGTCGAGCGGGGCGTCCGGGTCGCGCGGCGGATCAACACGGGCATGATCCACATCAACGACAGCACGGGTCATCACGAGCCGATCGTCCCGTTCGGCGGTGAGAAGCACTCCGGTGCGGAGTGGGTGAACGCCGAGTCGATGGTCGACGCCTTCACCACGCAGAAGTGGATCTCGGTGCAGTACGGGCGATCGACCTTCCCGTTCTGACCGTGCGGCGGCAGCGGCCGTGACCGCCGCGATCGACACCGCTGCCACGCGAGTGATTCCAGCAGTTCCGCGGCCCTTCGCACGTCGTCGCTCACCTCGGTGCGCTCCGCCTCCGTCAACTCGACGGCGGCGGCCCGCCCGAGGAAGCCGCGTGCCTCCTCGATGTCGTTCAGACGCTGCGCGACATCGCCGCGCAGCACGAGCAGCCGGTAGAGCTGCACGGCGGTCGGCGACGCGCCCTCCTTACCGAGGCCGCCGTCGCTCGCCCCGGCTTTCAGCCCCGACCGGAACGCGCCGTACATCGTGTCGACGTCGTCGGTCAGCACCTGGCAGCCGCTGATCGACCCGGTGGGCTCGTACGCCTTCATCGCGAAGAACTGCAGTTCCACATTCCCGCGCTCGACGACCGCGTAGGGGTAAGGGCTCTTCTGTAGGAAGGTGATCTCGAAGCCGAGTGCCGAGTAGAAGTCGACTACGGGTTGGATGGTCTGACACGGGAGGAGCGGGATGGTCTTCTCTGTCAGGCCGAGTAGTCTAGTCAAAGTTGAATAGAAGGGTACGGCGATGTCAGCGATCCGGCTTCTGGTGCTCGGTGCCGTGCGCCAGCACGGCCGCGCGCACGGCTATCAGATCCGCAACGACCTGGAGTTCTGGGGCGCGCACGAGTGGTCGAACGCCAAGCCCGGCTCGATCTACCACGCGCTGAAGCAGATGGCGAAGCATGGCGAACTGCTGGCGCACGAGGTCGCGCCGAGCACGGCGGGCGGTCCGCCGCGCACCGAGTACGAGCTGACGGAGGCGGGGACCGCGGAGTACTTCCGGCTGCTGCGCGAGTCCCTGGTCGCCTACGACCAGAAGATGGACGTGCTGTCGGCCGGTGTGGGCTTCATCGTCGACCTGCCGCGCGCCGAGGCTGTCGAGCTGCTGAGGGAGCGCGTGCGTGCGATCGAGGGCTGGCGGGCGGCCGTGACCGAGCACTACACGCCCGAGGACGGCCCGGAACAGCTCGGGCACATCGGCGAGATCATGAACATGTGGATCAGTCAGGCCGACTCCGGGGTGGAGTGGACGCGCGGTTTCATCGAGCGCATCGAGGCCGGCGCCCATGTCTTCGCGGGTGAGGGCGACCCGTTCGTCGGAGTGCTCGCCGAGGGTGAGGAGAACCCGTACGCGACGGGCACCCCCGCCGAGGGTGACGACGACTGACGGTGGCGGGCGACGGCTGACGCGGTGGGACACTCTCTCTAATCAAGTTTGATTAATTCAATCTCCTGAGCTACCTTTTCGGGCTTGTAGTCAAATTTGACTACGTGGCGGAGGGGCTGGGAGGCGAAGGCATTGACTGACGCGACGGACGCGATCGTCATGGAAGGCGTACGCAAGCGATACGGCGAGAAGCCCGCCCTGGACGGGCTCGACCTGGTGGTGGCGCGCGGCACCGTGCACGGGGTTCTCGGCCCGAACGGAGCGGGCAAGACGACGGCCGTACGGGTGCTGGCCACGCTGCTGCGGCACGACGAGGGAGTGGCGCGGGTCGCGGGGCACGACCTCCGTACGGAGGCGCAGGAGGTGCGCCGGCGGATCGGACTGCTCGGACAGCACGCGGCCGTGGACGAAGAACTGAGCGGGCGGCAGAACCTGGACATGTTCGGGCGGCTCCACCACCTGGGCGCCCGGCGGGCCGCGTCGCGCGCCGGCGAACTGCTGGAGCGCTTCGGGCTCGCCGACACGGGACGCAAGGCGATCAAGCAGTACAGCGGGGGCATGCGGCGCCGCCTCGACCTGGCGGCCTCGCTGATCACCGATCCGGCGGTGCTCTTCCTGGACGAGCCGACGACGGGGCTCGACCCGCGCGGGCGGGCCGAGGTGTGGTCCGCCGTGCGCTCACTGGCCGGCGCGGGCACGACCGTACTGCTGACCACCCAGTATCTGGAGGAGGCCGACCAGTTGGCGGACCGGATCTCGGTCGTCGACAGCGGACGCGTGATCGCCGAGGGGACGGCGGACCAGCTGAAGGCGGAGGTCGGCGGCGACCGGATCGATGTGGTCGTGCGCGACCCGGGTCAACTGACCACAGTGGCACGGTTGTTCGGGGACGAGGCGACGGTGGACGAGGACCGCCGGCTGGTCAGCGTGCCCGCCGTGGACCGGATGGCGGCGCTGAGCAGGGCCGTACGGGATCTGGAGGCGGCCGGGATCGAGGCGGAGGACGTCGCGGTGCGCAGACCGACGCTGGACGAGGCTTTCCTGCGGCTGACGCACCGTACGAAGGAGGCCGTATGAGTACGACGAACGCCTGGGTGCTCACCGACAGCTGGACGATGACGCGCCGTGAACTGGCCCACTGGCAGCGGCAGCCGGTCCAGGTGGTCGTCGGGCTGGTCTTCCCGGTGATGCTGCTGCTGATGTTCGGCTACCTGATGGGGGCGGGGCGCGGCATCGAGGGTGAGTACATCGGCTTCCTCGTCCCCGGAATGCTCGCGCTGACCATGGTCTTCGGGCTGGAGTCCACCATGCTGGCCGTCACCCAGGATCTGGGCAAGGGGGTCATCGACCGGTTCCGCTCCATGCCGATGGCCTCCTCGGCGGTGCTGGTGGGCCGGAGCGTCGCGGACATGATGCAGTCGGCGCTGAGCCTGGTGGTGATGATCGGGGTCGGTTACGCGCTCGGCTGGCGCTGGCACGGCGGATTCGCGGCGCTGCTGGGGGCGGTGGGGCTGTTGTTGCTGCTGCGCTTCGCGATGCTGTGGCTGGGCATCCAGCTGGCGATGGTGGCCGGGAAGCCGGAGATGGTGCAGGCGGTGCAGATCCTGGTCTGGCCGATCGGTTTCTTCTCCAACGCCTTCGCGACACCGCAGTCCATGCCGGGCTGGCTGGGGACCGCGGTCGAGTGGAACCCGCTGTCGGCGACGGCAACCGCGGTACGTGATCTGGCGGGCGTTCCGGGGCAGTTGAGCGGTTCGTGGGCGGCGGAGCACGCGCATCTGCTGGCGGTGGTGTGGCCGGTGATGCTGATCGCGCTGTTCTTCCCGCTCGCCGTGGGGCGCTTCCGCAGGCTCAGCCACTGATCTTCGGGCGATCGGTGGCGTGCGGACGCCACCGGTCGCCGGGGGGGGCGGAACCTTGGCGGGGTTCGGGGCCATTCATGCGCGTGATCTCCACGTCCACGCGCCGGTCAATGGTGGAAGGCGGTCGCCGCCGACTTGTCCCGGCCCAAGGGGTGTGGCTGGCGCCGCAGTTCCGGCAGCAGCAGCCGCAGATCGGCGAGCAGCAGCGCGGCGAGGTCGGCCGAGAATCCGTTGCGGCACACCACGCGCAGGACGGACAGATCCTCGCGGTTGGCCGGGAAGGTGTAGGCGGGCATGAGCCAGCCGTGCTCCCGCAGCCGCCGCGAGACGTCGAAGACGTCGAAGTTCGTGACGTGGGGCGCGGTGGTGAAGGCGAAGACGGGCAGTTCGTCGCCCCGTGTGAGCAGCCGGAAGTCGTCGATCGCCCCGATCTGCTCGGCCAGCCCGCAGGCCACGTCCCGCGCGGTCTGCTGGACGGCGCGGTAGCCGTCCCTGCCCAGCCGCAGGAACGTGTAGTACTGGGCGACGACTTGTGCGCCGGGCCGCGAGAAGTTCAGCGCGAAGGTGGGCATTTCCCCGCCCAGGTAGTTGACGCGGAAGACCAGTTCCTCGGGCAGTTCGGCCGACGTGCGCCACAGCGCCCAGCCGACGCCCGGGTAGACCAGGCCGTATTTGTGCCCGGAGGTGTTGATCGAGGAGACACGCGGGAGCCGGAAGTCCCAGACGAGGTCCTCGTCGAGGAACGGCGCGACCATCGCGCCGGACGCGCCGTCGACATGGACGGGGATGTCCAGACCGGTGCGCTCCTGGAGGGAGTCGAGGGCCGCGCACAGCTCGGCGACGGGTTCGTACGAACCGTCGAAGGTGGAGCCGAGGATGGCCACGACCCCGATGGTGTTCTCGTCGCAGAGATCGGCGGCGCCCTGCGGGTCGAGATGGAAGCGGTCGCCCTCCATGGGAAGGAGGCGGGCCTCGACCTCCCAGAAGTTGCAGAACTTCTCCCAGCAGACCTGGACGTTGACACCCATGACGAGATTGGGCTTCGCACTCCCCGGATAACGGTCCCGGTGCTTCGCCGTCCAGCGGCGCTTGAGCGCGAGCCCGGCGAGCATGCATGCCTCGCTGGAGCCGGTGGTCGAGCAGCCGACGGCGGCGGACGGGTCGGGGGCGTTCCAGAGATCGGCGAGCATCGTGACGCACCGCCGCTCCAACTCGGCGGTCCGCGGGTACTCGTCCTTGTCGATCATGTTCTTGTCCCGGCACTCCGCCATCAGCACACCGGCCTGCCGCTCCATCCAGGTGGTGACGAAAGTTGCCAGATTGAGCCGGGAGTTGCCGTCCAGCATCAGTTCGTCATGGACCAGCTGGTAGGCCGTGGACGGGGGCATGGGGCCGTCGGGCAGCCGGTGCGTGGGCGGGGCGGACTCCATGTCGCCGGTCGGGTCGGCCTCCCCGAAGAAGGGGTTGAGCGACAGCCGCCGCCGCTCGGCGTGGTCCTCCGCCGGATCGTCCGCCGGGCCCCGCATGTTGCCCTCGGCGCGCTGCCTACCGTGTTGCAGTGCCATCGGTTTCCCTGTCTCCCGTGGTCGCGCTGGTCAGTTGCCGAGACCGGCCTTGATGGCGCGGGTGAATTTCACGACCCGCTCGGCCTGGACGCGGGCGGCGGTCAGCGTCTGTTCGTTCACCGGGAGGTCGCCCTGTCCCGAGACGTGCGACGTGCCGTACGGATTGCCGTCGACGTACTTCGACTCGTCCGTGTAGCCGGGCGCCACGAGGATCCCGCCGAAGTGGTGGATCGTGTTGTAGAGGGCGAGCAGCGTCGTCTCCTGACCACCGTGCAGCGTCGCCGACGCCGTGAAGCCGCTGTAGACCTTGTCGGCGAGCCGCCCCTCCTGCCAGAGGCCGCCGAGGGTGTCGAGGAACTGCTTGAGCTGCGCCGAGACATTGCCGTAGCGGGTGGGGGAGCCGAAGATCACGGCGTCCGCCCAGCGCATGTCGTCGGGCGTGGCCTCACCGATGTCGGCGGTCGCCTCGATGTTGGCGGCCCAGGCCGGATTGGTGTCGATCGCCACCTGCGGGGCGAGCTCGGCGACCTTGCGGAGCCGTACGGCCGCTCCCGCCGCCTCCGCGTCCTTGGCGATGGCCTTGGCCATGGTGGTGAGGGTGCCGGTGGCGGAGTAGTAGATCACGGCGACGTTCACGGACGTGGGCATGGTGGCTACCTCGGTCGTCAGGGTGCGGCGGCGGGGACGTCAGGCGAGACGATACGGACAAAACGGGCCGTCGGCTCGCCGGGCGTCCGTTTGGCCCCGGGCTGTCACCGCAGGGCCTTGCCGTCCGCGCCGACCTGCATCCGCGGGCGACCGGTCACCAGCAGCCAGGCGGGCAGGATGGCCACGCACAGCAGGGGGAGGATGTTCGGATCGGCGGCGAGTACGGCCGCGGTGAACAGGCTCAGCCAGCCGTGCCGGGTGATGGCGAGCAGCATCCCGAGCACGGCGCAGACGACCCCCAGGGTCGGGTTCACGGAGGGCACGAGCGCGTGGGCGCAGAGTCCGAGCGCGACACCGATGAAGACGGACGGGAAGATCCGCCCGCCGCGGAAGCCGCACGCCGCGGCGATCACCAGCGCGACCGCCTTCACCACGGCCATCTGTGCGAACGACCCGGCCGACCAGCCGTCCGGGTCGGCGGCCAGAGTCCTGGCCTCGTCCAGGCCCTTGAAGAGGGTGAGATATCCGCCGAGCGCCCCGAGGAGGCCGAGCAGCAGTCCGCCGAGGGTCAGGGCGAGCACGGGGTGCCCCAGGCGCCGGAAGGCGGTGTGGACGTACGGGAAGGCGTACACACCGGCCAGTCCCAGAGCTGCGGCGGCCGGCGCGATCACGATTGCGGCCAGGAGGTCACCCCAGTGGGTGCCGGGATAGGGGGGCAGGGACAAGTTGAAGGTCGGCTGCGAGATCAGCACGGTCATCAGCCCCGCGGCTCCGGCGGCCACCAGTGGCCCGAAGAGCTTGTCCCAGAGCGAGCCCGGCCCCGGTCGGCCGGCGAGCGTCTCCGTCAGGACCAGCGCGGCGGCCACGGGGGTGCCGAACAGCGCCCCGATCGTGCCGGCGGCGGCCAGCGGGACCCAGATCGCGGCCGGGGCCTCGGGAGCGGCTTTGCGACCGAGCCAGTAGGTGAGCGCGATGTTGGCCGCGGTGATCGGGTTCTCCGGTCCGAGGCTCACCCCGCCCGCCAGTGCCAGCACGGCGGCCAACAGCAGACCGGGCACGATGCCTGGCGGCAGTGGGGGGTCGACGAGCCCGGTCGTGGCGGGGTCGGGTCCCGCGTGCCCGTACACCTGCCAGACGACGAGGCCCACCGCGAGCCCGGTCGCCGTGAGCATCACGATCATCCAGAGGGAGGAGTGGGCGCCGATGCCGAGAGCGTCGGGGAGTGTCTGCCAGAGCACGTCCTTGAGCAGATCGGCGAGCTCGCTGATCCCGAGCAGGACGAGGCTCGCGACCACACCGACAAGCAGGGAGGGAAGGATCAGCGGGAGGAGCGTACGCCCCGAAGGGGCCGGAGGGGCGGACGGAGCGTCAGTGGCCACGCGCATACCGTAATGGCACAAATGCCGCAAAGCGTCCTCGTTGGAGGGATCGCTCGCCGAGGGCCGGGGACGGGGCCGGGGATGAAAAGCGCGCTTCGTCACCGGGCCGTGCCGATCGCAATCTCTGCGGACCGGGTGGAACCTCAGCCAGGGGCGGAGCGTTGATAGCTTTGGGCAGCCGACAACCGCTGATGGCGGCTGGACGACGCTGATGCAGCGACGGCCGATTTCGACGATCGACCGACTATCGACTCAGGAGCCCGGACCTCGTGGAAACCCTTGCGCTCGGACCGAGCTGGCTCGACCCGGACTATCTGATCGGGACCTTCGGTCTGATCGGTGTCCTGGTCATCGTGTTCGCCGAATCAGGCCTGCTCATCGGCTTCTTCCTGCCGGGCGACTCGCTGCTGTTCACCACTGGGCTGCTGGTGACCTCCGGCACGCTGGACAGGCCGCTGTGGCTGGTCTGTGTCCTGATCGTGCTGGCGGCGATCATCGGTGACCAGGTCGGCTATCTCTTCGGCCGCAAGGTCGGCCCCGCGCTGTTCAAGCGTCCCGACTCCAAGTTCTTCAAACAGGAGAACGTGGAGAAGGCCCACGAGTTCTTCGAGAAGTACGGTCCCAAGTCGTTGGTGCTGGCCCGCTTCGTGCCGATCGTGCGGACGTTCACGCCGATCATCGCGGGCGTCAGCCGGATGAACTACCGGTCGTTCGTCACGTTCAACATTATCGGCGGCGTGCTCTGGGGTGCGGGCGTCACGCTGCTCGGTGCGGCGCTGGGCAAGATCGAGTTCGTACACAAGAACATCGAGATGATCCTGATCCTGATCGTGCTGCTCTCCGTGCTGCCGATCGTGATCGAGTTCATGCGGGCGCGTTCCAAGTCCAAGAAGGCCGCTGCGGCGGGCGAGTCGGCGGAGCCGGCAAGGCCCGCGGGATATGGGCCTCCGGGCGACCACAGCCAGGTGCCGCAGGACTTCCAGACCCAGCAGCTCCGGGTCACGCGCGACGAGTACGGCGCCCCCGTCTCCCAGTCGTACGGTGCGCCGGACGACCCGGAGTCCCCGCCGCGCGGGCGCCACGCCAGGCGCTGACGGCCCGGCTCCCCGGTCAACGAATCAGGCGCATCAGCCACACCGCCCGCACCGCCGGATCAGAAGCCGCGCGTCCGCTTGGCCGCGCGGCGGCTCGCCCCGCGTCCCGTACCCGGCACTTGCAGGAACAGCCGGGAGATCTCGCCGCCGAAATTCACCCCGATGGCGATCGCCAAGGCCAGCGCCGCGGCCTTGGACAGCGAGGCCAGCCCGTCGTCCACATGGTTCTGCGCGAGACCGAGCAGACCGAAGTACGTCGCCGAGCCGGGCAGCAGCGGCCCGATCGCGGCGGTGACGTACGGCAGCGCCGACGCGAACTGGTACCGCGAGAACAGTTGCCCGAAGAGCCCCACCACTCCGGCGGCGACCGCGGTCGCCGCCACCGGCGAGATCCCGCCGGTGTCATGCATCGCCCCGTAGACGGTCCAGGCCACGCCCCCGTTCAGGGCCACCATCAGCACGGTGGATCGTTCCTGCTGGAGCAGGATCGCGAAGGCGAAACTCAGCGCCACGGCGGCGCAGATCTGCAGCACCGGCCGCCCCTCGCCGGGCTGAAGAGCCGACTCCGGGTCGAGCTGGGCGTCCAGCTGGACGCCCAGATACAGCGCGATCAGCACCCCCATCACGATCGCGATGAAGAAGTACATGACTTCGAGCAGCCGCGCGGCGGCGGTGATGTAGTAGCCGGTCAGCCCGTCCTGCACGCCGGCCACCAGAGCCCGCCCCGGCAGCAGCGCGAACAGACCACCGGTGATCACGGCGGACGGCCGGCCCTCCCAGTTCATGGCGGGCCCGGCCACGGTCAGCGCCACCCCTATCGCGGCCGGCGGCATCGCCGCGGCCACGAACTGGTAGAACTCCGGAATCCCGCGCCCCGCGCACAGCCACGCCAGCCGGTCGCCGAGCATCGCGCCGATCATCGCCGCGAGGAAGACCACCAGATCACCACCGACCAGCACCGACGCGGACCCGGCCAGCAGCCCGCTCGCGCCGGTCAGAGCCCAGCCCGGATACGGATGCCGGTTACGCCTGATCTCCGCCAGCCGCCGGTACGCCTCCTCCAGGGTGACGTCCGTGTCCTCGGTGGTGATGTCGTCGACGAGGTGGAAGACGGCGGACAGCCGTGTGTAGTCGGTGCCCCGCCTGCGTACGGTACGACTGGCCGACACCGGGTCGTCCACCAGCGATGGCTGGTACGAGATCGACAGCAGCGTGAAGGTGACGTTCGGCTCGCAGCGGTCGAGACCGTACGCGCGGCTGACCGCGAACATCGCGGCCTCGACGTCCTCGGCCCCCTCACCGCCCGCCAGCAGCAACTCGCCGATACGCAGCGTCAGGTCGAGCACGCGCGGCACGGCCGGCCCGGCCTCGTCGTGCCGCTGCACGATCTCCACCACCGGCCGGTCCCCGGCCGGCATCCGCAGCAGCGTACGCATCTGGTCCTGCCACGGCGCCTCCTTGGGCAGCCGCACGACGGGCATGCCCTGCGCCGGTGTGAACGCCGGGGGCGACTCCCGCGCGCGGTAGGTCCGCGGCGGGTCGAAGGCGGACCGCTCGGTCTCCTGCGTGCTCTCCGGGCTCAGGCCCCGCGGAATCGCGAATTCCGAGGTGGGGCTGTCCTCCTCGGGGGCCGGCACCTGTTCCGTCCCGGCCGGTGGAGTGAAGGCGCTGTGCGACTCGTCGGACGGAGACTTACGGTCCTCCGCCTCGTCCCGCTCGGCCACCACAGATCTCGCCCTCACTCACTCTCGTCGGTGCCGCTCCGGCACGGTTCGCACAACCACCGTTCAGTATGGACACGGGCGCCGGGATGGGCGCACGCGAGCGGCGGGCAGCGCACCCGCATGGTGCGCTGCCCGCCGCTCGTGCCCCCCGGCTGCCGACCCGTCAGGGCCCGGCAACGTTCAGGGCCTGTCCGTGGGACACGCGCTCAGTGCGCGCCGCCCTGCGCCTCAAGGCGCTTGTACGAGGCCTCGATCTCGGCCTCCGCCTCGGCGCGGCCGACCCAGTCCGCGCCCTCGACCGACTTGCCGGGCTCCAGGTCCTTGTAGACCTCGAAGAAGTGCTGGATCTCCAGGCGGTCGAATTCCGACACATGATGGATGTCCCGCAGGTGCTCCACGCGCGGGTCCGAGGCGGGGACGCACAGCAGCTTGTCGTCGCCACCGGCCTCGTCCGTCATCCGGAACATGCCGATCGCGCGGCACTTGATGAGACAGCCGGGGAACGTCGGCTCGTCCAGGATGACCAGCGCGTCCAGCGGGTCGCCGTCCTCGCCCAGGGTGTTCTCCACGAAGCCGTAGTCGGCCGGGTAGCTGGTCGAGGTGAAGAGACGACGGTCAAGGCGGATCCGGCCGGTCTCGTGGTCCACCTCGTACTTGTTTCGCGAACCCTTAGGGATCTCGATGGTGACGTCGAACTCCACGGGTGGCTCCTCCATGATCAACACAACTGTCGGTGATGCTGCTGTCGGTCGGTGGTACCGCGCGTCACCGGGGCCGACCCGGTGGTACCGAGCAGGATCGGCCATCGCTGGCCGGGGCACCGTGCTCGTCGCAACGCGCAGTGATTAAGTGTCCCCCACGCAGCTGTGTGATCGCGAAAGGGGCTGGTCAACCGTGCTTGAGCCGAAAGTGTGGCAGCTCACGGCAGGTTCCGCCGTGCTCGGCCTGGTACTGGCGGCCGGGGCGGTGGCCATGGCCGGCCCCTGGGACAACGGTCAGCGTAAGGCCGAGCGCGACCGGGTGGCCGCCCAGGGCCGTACAGGTGGCGCACATCACGGAGGACAGTCCGCGCGCACACCCGCGCCCGCGCCCAGCGCCGCCGGTGTGCTCGACGAACTCGGCGCGCCGGTCGAGTCCCTGTCCGCCCCCGCCGATCTCCCCGCCGATCTGAGGAACACCCTCGGGCCGCTGCTCGGCTCTCCCGACCTCGGCCCCGCGCCCGCGGCGTCCGTCGTGGACGTCGCGACGGGTGAGCAGTTGTTCGGCGAGCGCGCCGACCGGGCGATGACACCGGCCTCCACGATCAAGATCGCCACGGCGGTCGCCACGCTTTCCGCGCTCGGCCCCGACCACCGCATCCCCACGACCGTCGTCACCGCTGACGGCAAGGGCAAGGGCGACGACAAGGGCAAGGGCGGGAGTGGGAGCGGGAACGACGACGGCAAGGGCGACGAGGATCCGACCGAGATCACCCTCGTCGGCGGCGGCGACGCCACCCTCGACCGCAAGGGCCTGCGCGCCCTCGCCGAGGACACCGCCAGGGCGCTGCGCGACCGCGGCGTCCACCGGGTCACCCTCCGCTTCGACGTCTCCCTCTACTCCGGACCGCGCGAGCACCCGATCGGCCCCAACGACAACATCGCGCCGGTCACCGCCCTGATGGCGGGCCAGGGCCGCCTCGACGACTCCGCCCGCGACTCCTTCGGCGGCCCGGCACCGCGCAGCGGCGACCCGGCGGGCGACGCCGCCGACGTCTTCGCCGAACTGCTGCGCGAACGCGGCCTCAAGACCTCGAAGCCCCCGACCCTGGGCAAGGCGCCCAAGGACGCTGACCGCCTCGCCGTGACGTACTCGCGCCCCATGTCCGCCCTGGTCGAACGGATGCTGACGAACAGCGACAACGACATCGCCGAGTCACTCGTCCGGCAGACCGCCCTCAAGACGGGCAGACCCGCGAGCTTCACCGGCGCCCAACAGGCCGTCCAGGACGAACTCAAGGAGCAGAAGCTGCCCGTCGACGGGGCGCTCCTGCGCGACGGCAGCGGTCTCAACCGCCACGACAGGATCACCTCCGGCCTCCTCACCGCGCTGCTCGCGCGCGCGGCCGACCCCGACCGGCCCGAGTTGCGGCCGGTCCTCACCGGCCTCCCGGTGGCCGGATTCAGCGGGACGCTCCAGGGCCGGTACGCCGACGCCGACGCGATCACCGGCAGCGGCCTCATCCGCGCCAAGACCGGCACGCTGACCGGCGTGAACTCCCTGGCGGGGACGGTCGTCGGCCCCGGCGGACGGCTTCTCGCCTTCGCCTTCCTGGCGGAAGAGGCCCCGGCCCCCGATACGGCCCAACGGGCCCTGGACCACCTCTCGGCGGAGCTGGCGTCCTGACCGGGCGCGTCCCGGCGCCCGGACAGCGGCACGGGACGCCCGCACCGGCGCCGGCGCGGACCGGCCGGGACAGCGACAGCCCGGCCGACACCCCGCCGCCTTCCGGCCCGAGCACGTACGGTTGACGCATGACGAGCATCGGTGGGGCCGAGATGGTGGACTGGAATCTCGCGGTGGCAACCGCGACCCGCCTCGCGCGGCCGGGACCGGAAGTGAGCCGGGACGAGGCCCGCGAGATCGTCGCCGAGCTGCGGCGGCACGCCAAGGCGGCCGAGGAGCATGTGCGCGCCTACACGCGGATGATCCCGGAAGGCCATGAGCCACCGGACACCCCGGTCCTGGTCGTGGACCGGGCGGGCTGGATCAAGGCGAACGTCGCGGGCTTCCGCGAACTGCTCAAGCCGCTCCTCGACAAGATGCAGGACCGCCGCTCGGGCACGGCGGGCGGCGCCGTCCTCGGCGCCGTGGGCGGCAAGGTGACCGGCGTCGAGCTGGGCATGCTGCTGTCGTTCCTGTCCTCCCGCGTCCTCGGCCAGTACGAGACGTTCGCGCCGCCGAGCCGTGACCTCCCTTCGAGCGACGGAGGCGGCGGCCGACTGCTGCTCGTCGCGCCGAACATCGTGCACGTCGAGCGCGAACTCCAGGTCGACCCGCACGACTTCAGACTCTGGGTCTGCCTGCACGAGGAGACCCACCGCACCCAGTTCACCGGTGTGCCGTGGCTCCGTGACCACCTTGAGGGTGAGATCCAGTCATTCCTGGAGGAGACCGAAGTCGACCCCTCGACCGTCGTGGAACGCCTGCGTGAAGCGGCCCAGTCGCTCACCGGCAGCCGTCCCGAGGGCGAGGAGGAGGACGACGGCCGCAGCCTGGTCGAACTGGTGCAGACCCCCGGCCAGAAGGAGATCCTCGGCCGCCTCACCGCCGTCATGTCGCTGCTCGAAGGCCACGCCGACTACGTGATGGACGGCGTCGGGCCGCAGGTCGTGCCCTCGGTGGCGGAGATCCGCGAGAAGTTCCAGCAGCGCAGGGCCAAGGGCGCCAGCCGGCTCGACCAGGCGCTGCGCAAACTGCTGGGCCTGGACGCGAAGCTGCGGCAGTACCGGGACGGGGAGCGTTTCGTACGAGCCGTGGTGGACGAGGTCGGCATGGACGGCTTCAACCGCGTCTGGACCTCCCCCAACACCCTTCCCACGAAGGGGGAGATCGCCAAGCCGGCGGACTGGATCGCACGGGTGCACCGCAAGGCCGAGTCGTAGGACTCCCAGGGCCCCAGGACTCTCAGGGTTCGTAGGGTTCCCAGGACTCCTGAGACCCCTGAGACTCCTGAGAGGGTGCCGCGAGGCCCGTGCCGGATGTCAACGTGCACAGGTGTCCACCGGAATGGGCCAGCATCACCCATCCGAGGGACCGTGGGCGCTGGGTAGGCGTGCAATGCTCGGAGAACGGCCCGGTTCTGTCACCATTGACGCACTCTGTGTGACTGAATCCCGTCCCTACTCCGACCGAGGCACCCCCCAAATACCACGAAGGGCACCGGACATGGGTCCCCATCCTGCGGTCGCGGCGATACGCCTGGCGGTCCGCCGCGTACTCCACGACATCATCACCGAATGCTCCGAACGCGCGAGCTCCGACACCGAGCGCTCCCGGCCCACCCCGGCAGCCGCTGCCGACCGCGCCGCCGCACCGCCCCCGACCGACAGCCGGCCGCTGGTCCTGGTCGCCTGCTCCGGAGGCGCCGACTCCATGGCCCTCGCCTCCGCCCTCGCCTTCGAGGCCCGCAAGCTCTCTGTCCGCGCGGGCGCCGTCACCGTTGACCACGGCCTCCAGGCCGGATCCGATCTCCGTGCCGCCGAAGTCGTCTCCCGGCTCGCCGCCATGCGGCTCGACCCCGTCGAGTCCGTCGCCGTGACCGTCGGCCGCGACGGAGGCCCCGAGGCCGCGGCCCGCGACGCGCGCTACGCCGCCCTCGACGCCGCCGCCGAGCGCCACGGTGCCGCCGCCGTCCTGCTCGGCCACACCAGGGACGACCAGGCCGAGACCGTCCTGCTCGGCCTCGCCCGGGGCTCCGGCACCCGCTCGCTCTCCGGGATGGCCCCCGTCTCCGGCGCCACCGGACGCTACCGCCGCCCGTTCCTCCAACTCGACCGGCAGACCGCCCGCAAGGCCTGCCTGGTCCAGTCGATCCCGGTCTGGGACGACCCGCACAACGCCGACCCCGCGTACACCCGCTCGCGCCTGCGCCACGAGGGCCTGCCCGCCCTGGAGAAGGCGCTCGGCAAGGGCGTCGTCGAGGCCCTGGCCCGTACGGCACAGCTCTCCCGCGACGACGCCGACGCCCTCGACGCCTGGGCGGCCGACGTCGAGTCCGCCGTACGGGACGACGCCGGACAGCTGGAATGCGCCAAGTTGTACGCCCTGCCGCCCGCCGTACGGCGCCGCGTGCTGCGCCGGGCCGCCGTGGTCGCCGGGGCACCCGCCGGGTCGCTCTTCGCCCGGCACATCGAGGAGATCGACCGCCTGATCACGGGCTGGCGAGGGCAGGGAGCCATCAATCTGCCGGGCCGCGTCGAGGCCCAACGGCAGGGTGGCAGACTGGTCATCCGGCAGGGCTGAAGCGCTGAAGCACGACGGCTGTGTCTACCGGGGTGGCGAGTTCCGGCCTCCTGGCCGACAACGAAAGTGATGCGGGTGGACGACAAGGACATGGGCGCCGACCTCAAGTCGGTGCTCATCACCAAGGAAGAAATCGACGCCAAGCTGGTCGAACTGGCCGCCAAGATCGACGCGGAGTACGCGGGTAAGGACGTCCTCCTCGTCGGCGTCCTCAAGGGCGCCGTCATGGTGATGGCGGACCTGGCGCGTGCCCTGTCCACCCCGGTGACGATGGACTGGATGGCCGTGTCCTCGTACGGCGCCGGGACGCAGTCGTCCGGTGTGGTCAGGATCCTCAAGGACCTGGACACCGACATCAAGGGCAAGCACGTCGTGATCGTCGAGGACATCATCGACTCGGGTCTGACGCTCTCATGGCTGTTGTCGAACCTCGGTTCGCGCGAGCCCGCCTCGCTGGAAGTCTGCACGCTGCTCCGTAAGCCGGATGCCGCAAAGGTCGCGATCGATGTGAAATGGATCGGTTTCGACATTCCCAATGAGTTCGTCGTCGGTTATGGCCTTGATTACTCGGAGAAGTACCGGAATCTTCCATTCGTCGGCACGCTCGCCCCCCATGTGTACGGCGGCTGAGCCGGCCACCGAGCCCGCCGGGCCGGACCGGGAACCCCGGCGCCCGTCCCGCCGTTGGAGCATGGGAAGACGGGTTTACCGGCAGTCCCGCGCGGTCGCGGGTGACAATGCTGGGGTACCGTCCGAAGAACAGTCTTTTCTCACAGCAGCATTTACCTACGGGCAGGAGGGACGGGGCGTTCTCGCTCCGTATGGATGGACGTGAAGCGATACTTCCGTGGGCCGGTCATGTGGATCGTGCTGGCCGTCCTCGCCGTGGTCGTGTTGATGCAGGTCGTCGGCTCGTCGGGCGGCTACAAGACGGTGGACACCGGCGAGGTCGTCCAGGCGATCGACAAGAACCAGGTCGACCAGGTCAAGCTGACCACAGGCGACGAACAGACCATCAAGATCGACCTCAAGGACGGTCAGAAGGTCCAGGGCGGCGACAAGGTTCAGGCCAGCTACATCGGCTCGCAGGGCTCCGCTCTGGCCGAGAAGCTGCAGAACAAGTTCGAGAGCGGTGACATCAAGCAGGGCTACACGGTCTCGCCTTCCAAGCAGAGTCCGTTCATCTCTGTGCTGCTCACCCTGCTGCCCTTCATCCTCATCGTCGTGGTCTTCCTGTTCCTGATGAATCAGATGCAGGGCGGCGGCTCCCGAGTCATGCAGTTCGGGAAGTCCAAGGCCAAACTCATTACGAAGGACACCCCCAAGACGACGTTCGCCGACGTCGCGGGGTCCGACGAGGCCGTCGAGGAACTTCACGAGATCAAGGAGTTCCTTCAGGAGCCCGCGAAGTTCCAGGCCGTCGGCGCCAAGATCCCGAAGGGCGTGCTGCTCTACGGCCCGCCCGGTACGGGTAAGACACTGCTCGCCCGCGCCGTCGCCGGTGAGGCCGGCGTCCCGTTCTACTCGATCTCCGGTTCCGACTTCGTCGAGATGTTCGTCGGTGTCGGTGCCTCCCGAGTTCGTGACCTCTTCGAGCAGGCCAAGGCGAACGCCCCGGCGATCGTCTTCGTCGACGAGATCGACGCCGTCGGCCGGCACCGCGGTGCGGGCCTCGGTGGTGGCCACGACGAGCGCGAGCAGACGCTCAACCAGCTGCTCGTCGAGATGGACGGGTTCGACGTGAAGGGCGGCGTCATCCTGATCGCCGCCACGAACAGGCCCGACATCCTCGACCCGGCGCTGCTGCGTCCGGGACGGTTCGACCGTCAGATCGCCGTCGACCGCCCCGACATGCAGGGCCGTCTGGAGATCCTCAAGGTCCACCAGAAGGGCAAGCCGGTCGCCCCGGACGTCGACCTGGGCGCTGTCGCCCGTCGTACGCCCGGCTTCACCGGCGCGGACCTGGCGAACGTGCTGAACGAAGCGGCGCTCCTGACGGCGCGCAGCGACAAGAAGCTCGTCGACAACCACTCGCTGGACGAGGCCATCGACCGAGTCGTGGCGGGCCCGCAGAAGCGGACCCGGATCATGTCCGAGAAGGAAAAGAAGATCACCGCCTATCACGAGGGCGGCCACGCCCTGGTCGCGGCGGCGTCTCCGAACTCCGACCCGGTGCACAAGATCACGATCCTGTCCCGCGGCCGGGCCCTCGGTTACACCATGGTCCTGCCGGACGAGGACAAGTACTCGACCACGCGCAACGAGATGCTCGACCAGCTCGCCTACATGATGGGCGGGCGCGCGGCGGAGGAGCTGGTCTTCCACGACCCGACCACCGGCGCGGCCAACGACATCGAGAAGGCGTCGGCGACGGCACGGGCCATGGTCACGCAGTACGGCATGACCGAGCGGCTTGGCGCGATCAAGTTCGGCGGCGACAACACGGAGCCCTTCGTCGGGCGTGAGATGGGCCACCAGCGTGACTACTCGGAAGAGGTCGCCGCGCTGGTCGACGAAGAAGTGAAGAAGCTGATCGAGACGGCGCACAACGAGGCCTGGGAGATCCTCGTCGAGAACCGCGACGTTCTCGACAACCTGGTCCTCGCGCTGCTGGAGAAGGAGACGCTCAACAAGGATCAGATCGCCGAGATCTTCTCGACGATCGTGCGGCGCCCGGCCCGTCCGGCCTGGACCGGTTCCTCGCGGCGTACACCTTCGACACGTCCGCCGGTGCTCTCGCCCAAGGAGCTGGCCCTCACGAACGGGGCGACCGGTAGCAACGGCGCGCTTCCCGGTGTGGCGACCGGCGACTCGTCGGCCGAGGCCGTCCCGGAGGAGCGTCCGGAGAGCTGATCCCGAGCCTCTTACCAGGCCCGGAATAGATGCCGCGTCCCACAGGTCTTAGCCTGGTGGGGCGCGGCATTTGTGTGGCCGCGCATGGAACGGCGGAGGAACGAGGCCCAGATGACCAACCCCGTGAGGCTCGACGGCGCGGGTGTGATCGGCGAGTTCGACGAGAAGCGGGCCGAGAACGCCGTCCGGGAGCTTCTGATCGCGGTCGGGGAGGACCCGGACCGTGAGGGCCTGCGTGAGACGCCGGGCCGGGTGGCCCGCTCGTACAAGGAAATATTCGCGGGACTGTGGCAGCGGCCCGAGGACGTCCTGACGACGACGTTCGACATCGGCCACGACGAGATGGTCCTGGTCAAGGACATCGAGGTACAGAGTTCCTGCGAACACCACCTGGTGCCGTTCCACGGTGTCGCGCACGTCGGGTACATCCCGTCGACCGACGGCAAGATCACCGGGCTGTCGAAGCTGGCGCGCCTGGTGGACGTCTATGCCCGCAGGCCGCAGGTCCAGGAGCGGATGACCACGCAGATCGCGGACTCGCTGATGACGATCCTGGAACCGCGCGGCGTGATCGTGGTCGTCGAGTGCGAGCACATGTGCATGTCCATGCGCGGGGTACGGAAGCCCGGTGCCAAGACGATCACCTCGGCGGTACGCGGACAGCTGCGCGACCCGGCGACCCGTAACGAAGCGATGAGCCTGATCATGGCCCGCTGAACCACCGTGAGCGCTACGGCCGCCGCGAGTGCCGGTGCGGTCAGGCGCGGGTGGCGCCCGGGCCCCGCCCCAGGTTCTCGTCGTCGGGCCCTTCGGGCAGTTTGCAGACCCGCTCCAGGAAGAACGCGGCGGCGATCACCGCGATGCCGGCCACCACGGAGAATCCCGCGTAGATGGCCTGGTCCCGTCGGGCGGGGATGTCCAGGGAGCCGAGCAGGAAGACGCCCGTCCCGCCGTACATCCCGGCGACCAGCGCCGCGACCAGCGCGCTCGCGTGGCCGAAGACGACCGCGCGGGCCGCCATCAGCGGATCCACGCCCTTGGCCCCCGGCCGGCGCTCGCGCTGGGCGCGCAGCCGGGAGCGCAGCGAGAGTGCCGTCGCCGCGAGGACGACGGCGATCAGCCCGAGCACGATGGGCGCGGCCAGGGGCACGCTGGGCAGGGTGCCGAGCGAGTCCCACAGGCGCGCACCGGCCCACGAGAGCACCCCGGCCACGGCGAAGACGCCCGCCAGAACCCTGATCCGCAATTGCCTCACCGCGTGAGCCCGCCCTTCACCGTCATCCTCACCGGTGCACACCACCCGCGCACACCGCCGCCGCCTGTGGTCGGTCGGACCGACCGACCGACCGACCGCCGACCGACCGATTCGCAGAGCCTAACGACTAGTCGGGCAGGCGAAGTTCCAGGTCCGCTCGCGGTTCCACGCCGTCCTGCTCCACCACGGCGAGCAGTTCGGAGACCGCGCCCCGACCGGCCAGCAGCGCCTCGGGCTCCACGTCGTGCCAGGGCACGAGCACGAAGGCCCGCTGATGTGCGCGCGGGTGCGGCAGGGTGAGCACCGGGTCGTCCGAGACGACGTCCGCGTACGCCACGATGTCGACATCGATCGTGCGCTGCCCCCAGCGCTCCACGCGGACGCGGTCGAAGGCCTCCTCGACGGCCTGAGCGCGCTCCAGCAGGGACGAGGGCGGCAGCGTGGTCTTCACCACGACGATCGCGTTGAAGTACGAGGGCTGGGAGCCCGGTTCGACGCCCCAGGGCACTGTCTCGTACACCGGGGAGACGGCCTTGACCCGAAGGCCCGGCGTGTCCTCCAGCGCGTCGATGGCGCCCTGAAGGGTCTCCAGCCTGTTGCCGAGGTTGGATCCGAGGCTGATCACGGCGCGTTTCGGATTGGACAGGGTGACGTCCGCCGCGTCGACCTGAGCCACCACGGAGGCCGGCACCGGCTGAACGGTCGGGTCGCTCTGGGGATTCATACTCGGCTCCGGGTGATGGTGATGGTCACATCGTCGAAGGGCACCGTGATCGGGGCGTCCGGCTTGTGCAGCGTCACCTCGACCTCGTCGACGCCGTCGTGCTTCAGACACTGTTCCGCGATGCGCTCGGCGAGCGTTTCGATGAGGTCGACCGGCTCGCCCCGCACGATGGCCACGACCTCCTCGGCCACGACTCCGTAGTGGACGGTTCTCGCGAGGTCGTCTCCGGCCGCGGCGGGGCGGGTGTCGAGGCTCAGCACCAGATCCACGATGAAGGTCTGCCCCTCCTCGCGCTCGTGGGGGAAGACGCCATGGTGCCCACGAGCCTTGAGCCCGCGCAGCGCGAGACGGTCCACGCGAATCACTCCTGCTGTCGTTGGTCAAGTGGGGCACTATGCCGTATGCGGAGGCGGATGTCCCGGTCGAATCTACTCGCGGGCACCGACACGACCTGCCCGTGGGGGCCTCGGACGCCGCGGACAGCGCCCGCGGCGGGCTTCGCGTCACAGGGACCGCAGGGTAGCCCCAGCGGCGCGGAACCGCCTCTCGTAGGGTCGCTTACCCACTCAGGCGGGAGTTTCGTCGTCCTGCTCGTCGTCGGTTTCGGCCAGTACCGGTGAGCCGTGGTGGGACCAGACCCGCCAGCCGTCGGGGGTGCGGCGGAAGACGTTCGTGGCGACCACCAGCTGGCCCACGAGCGGGCCGAGCGCGCCGCTCTCCTCGGCCGGTCCGCCACTGAGGATGTTCTCGGTGCAGGTCACGAGGGCGGTGTCACCGGCGACGGACACCACGACATCCGTAAGGAAGAACTGGATGTACTCGGTGTTGGCCATGATCAGCGCGTACGAGCGCAGCACCTCGCCCCGGCCCGAGAGCACCGGCCAGCCGGGGTGGACGCAGCTGACACCGGGGTTGTCGCCGTCCAGCCAGAGCTCGGACAGCTCGTCGAGATCCCCGCGCTCCATGGCTTCGTAGAAGGCCGTGTTGAGGGCGTCGACCTGTTCCCTGTCGGTCCCGCTCGGCAGGCTCCTCACCGGGCTCCCTCGACTGCGCGCGCCACGCGGACGGCGTCGGCGGTCGCCCGTACCTCGTGCACCCGTACCGCCCAGGCGCCCTCGTGCGCGGCGATCGCCGAGACGGCGGCGCTGGCCGCGTCCCGCTCGCGCGCGGGCGGCGGTCCGCCGGCACCGGCCAGTACGTGGCCGAGGAACCGCTTGCGGGACGCGGCGACCAGCAGGGGTCTGCCCAGCTCCCGCAGGTCCGCCTGGTGGGCCAGCAGCGTGAGATCGTGCTCGGCGCCCTTGGCGAAGCCGAGGCCGGGGTCGATCACCAGGCGCTCGGCGGCGATACCGCCGGCGATCACCGCCTCCATGCGCTCGCGCAGTTCGGCCACCACCTCGGCGACGACGTCCGTGTAGTGCGCGCGGCTGTTCATCTCCTGACTGAAGCCGCGCCAGTGCATGACGACGAAGGGCACGCCCGCGGCGGCGACCACGGGCACCATGGCCGGATCGGCGAGGCCGCCGCTGACGTCGTTGACCAGGACGGCGCCGGCGGCCACCGCCCGCTCGGCGACGGAGGCCCGCATGGTGTCCACGGACACGGTGACGCCCTCTGAGGCCAGGCCCCGCACGACGGGCACGACGCGCCGCAGCTCCTCCTCCTCGTCCACCCGCGAGGCGCCGGGGCGGGTGGACTCGCCGCCGACGTCCACCAGGTCGGCGCCCTCGGTGACCAGATCGAGGCCTCGCTTGACGGCGGTGGTGGTGTCGAACCAGCGACCGCCGTCGGAGAAGGAGTCGGGCGTCACGTTGACGACCCCCATGACCGCGCAGCGGTCCCATTCCGGCAGGCCGTCGACCGTGCCCCTGCCGCCCTGCGCACGCAACGTACTCATACGTCCCACCCTAGGCCCGTCGAAGGGAAGCCCCACCGGAGGACGCGGTCGGAACGCGGTCAGGACGTGTTCGGGGCGCGGTCAGGAGGCGGCGATCTGGGCGACGGTCTCCAGTTCCACCTCGGTGCGGGGGATCGCCTGCGCGTCGGCGTCGATCGAGCGGCGCAGCGCCTCGTGCAGCCGGGCCGGGGTCAGCACACCGAGGAAGCGCCCCGTCTCCTCCTTGTCGATGACGGCGATCCAGCCGGCGTCGTGCTGGAGCATCGTGGAGAACGCCTGCTTGAGTGAGGCCCCGACGGGCAGCCAGGCCTCCATCCGACGGGCGTGCTCGCGAACGGTGCCCGAGAGGCCGGTCTGCTCGGTGGAGATCCAGCCGTGCAGATTGTCCTCGGCGTCCAGGACGACCGCCCAGCGCGCGCCCTCCTTTGAAAGCTTCGCCGCGGCGGCCCGCAACGGGTCGTCGAGATGCAGGACGGGCGGCTGCTCCAGGTCGCCCTCCTCGATCGGTGTGACCGAGAGCCGCTTCAGGCCTCGGTCCGCGCCGACGAAGTCGGCGACGTACGGCGTGGCGGGCGCGCCCAGGACCGCGGCGGGGGCGTCGAACTGCTCGATCGTGCCCTGCCCGAAGACGGCGATCCGGTCACCGAGCCGGACCGCCTCCTCGATGTCGTGCGTGACGAAGAGCACGGTCTTGTTGACGGCGGCCTGGAGCTTCAGGAACTCGTTCTGGAGGTGTTCGCGTACGACGGGGTCGACCGCGCCGAAGGGCTCGTCCATCAGCAGGACGGGCGGATCGGCGGCCAGCGCCCGTGCCACGCCGACGCGCTGGCGCTGTCCGCCGGAGAGCTGCTCGGGGTAGCGGTCGCCGTAGACGGACGGATCGAGGCCGACCAGGTCGAGGAGTTCGGCGGCACGCTCCCGGCCCTTGCCGCGCTGCCAGCCGAGGAGATGGGGGACGGTCGCCGTGTTGTCCAGGATCGTCTTGTGCGGGAACAGGCCGACCTGCTGGATCACATAGCCGATCCGGCGGCGGAGTTGAACGGGATCGATGGTCGATATGTCGTCCCCGTCCATGAATATCCGGCCTTCGGTCGGTTCGGTCAACCGGTTGACCATCTTCATCGTGGTGGTCTTGCCGCAGCCCGACGGTCCGACGAGCGTGACCAGCTCGCCCGCTCCGACCTCCAGGCTGAGGTCGTCGACGGCCGTGGTGCCGTCCGGGTACCGCTTGGTGACGTGCTCGAATCGGATCATGATTTCCCCATTGTGACGGGTCTTGTGTGAAGGCAATGTTGCTGGAATGTGGCGGCCTTCCGTGATTGTCAGTGGTCGGGGATAGGGTCGCCCAGACAAACACACCAGACATACGTTCGGGGAGATAGGGGAGGCGGGGGTGGATGAGCGCTCAAAGCTGTCTGGCGGCGAACGAATGGATCTGCGGAGAGTATCTCCGCTCCCGTAGCCAGGAGTTGATCGATGCGACGGTCCAGCACATCTGGATCACCGTCGTCTCGGTCCTCATCGGGCTGCTCGTGGCCTTTCCGCTGGCCCTGCTCGCCCGCGGCAAACCGGCTTTCGCCGGCCCCGTGCTGGGACTGACGACACTGCTCTACACGATCCCGTCGCTGGCGATGTTCTCGCTGCTGCTGCCGTTCTTCGGGCTGTCGTCGGCGCTGGTGGTCACCGGCCTGGTGCTGTACTCACTGACGATCCTCGTGAGGAATGTCGTCGCGGGCCTCGAATCCGTCCCCGCCGATGCCAAGGAGGCGGCCCGCGGGATGGGGTACGGCTCCGGGCGGCTGCTGTGGGAGGTCGAGCTGCCGCTCGCGCTGCCCGCGCTGATGGCGGGTGTCCGGATCGCGACGGTCTCGACGATCGCGCTGACGACCGTCGGCTCGATCGTGGGGCGCGGCGGGCTCGGCAATCTCATCGAGGACGCGCTGCCGAGCCTGTTCAAGGCACAGGTGCTCGCCGCCTCCGTGCTCTGCGTGCTGCTGGCCGTCACCGCGGACCTGCTGCTCCTCGGACTCCAGCGGCTGCTCACGCCCTGGACCCGCATACGTACGGGCAAGGACGGGGCGCCACGTCCCGCGCGCGCGGGCGGCCCCGGCCGCCCGGTGAAGGTGGGGGGCTGACCCATGGGTGTTCTGGGCGAGGCGTGGACCTGGCTGATCACCGGTTCCAACTGGTCCGGCGAAGGCGGGGCGCTGGCCAGGCTCGGCGAGCATGTGTACGTCAGTGGGATCGCCCTCGCGCTCGCCTGCGCGATAGCCCTTCCGACGGCCTTCTACCTCGGACACATCGGCAAGGGCGGCGCGCTCGCCGTCAACATCTCCAACGTGGGGCGGGCGATCCCGGTCTTCGCCGTGCTCGCCCTGTTCATGCTCTCCCCGCTGCGCAACGCGGGTTATGTGCCGACGATCATCGCGCTGGTGCTCTTCGCCGTGCCGCCGCTGCTGACCAACGCCTACGTGGGCATGCGGGAGGTGGACCGCGCGGTGCTCGAAGCGGCCAGGGGCATGGGGATGTCCGGGCGCCAGCTCTTTCTGCGGGTCGAGCTGCCCCTCGCGTACCCGATGGTGATGACCGGCCTCAGGTCGGCGTCCGTCCAGGTGGTCGCCACGGCCACCATCGCGGCGATGGTGGGGCAGGGCGGCCTCGGCCGGATCATCACCGCCGGCTTCAACACGTACGACACCCCCCAGGTGGTCGCGGGCGCGCTCCTGGTGGCGCTGCTCGCGCTGCTCGTCGAGGGCGTGCTCATGGCGCTGGACCGGGTGCTGGACCCGTCTCCGTCCGCCGCCGTCGTCCGGGCACCGGTGCCCGGCGCGCGGGACGGCGGTGCGGCTGACGCCCTCAGTACCGACGACGTGCTTCCGCGGGACCGGGTGACCAAGACCGTGTGACACGACCGAGCGTGTGACGAGCAAGCGTGTGACGACCGACTTCTCCGGCCTTTTCCTCTGGCCTCTCTACGGATGGTGAATTCTCATGAGCAAGACCTCGCGCATGGCGGGTGCGGTACTTGGCGTTGTCGCCCTGACCGGGTCGCTCGCCGCGTGCGGCGGCGACAGCCTCGAATCGGACGGCGGCTCGGACAAGGGCTCGGCCTCCGACAAGAAGGGCTCCCTCGTCGTCGGTGCCGCCGCTTTCACCGAGTCCAAGGTGCTCGCCGAGCTGTACGCGCAGATCCTCGACGACGGCGGATATGACGCCTCCGTCACCACGGTGAAGAACCGCGAGCTGTACGAGCCGTCCCTGGAGAAGGGCGAGATCGATGTCGTCCCGGAATACGCGGCGACGCTCACCGAATTCCTCAACGCCAAGGTGAACGGTGCGGAAGAGGCCGTCAAGAAGCCTCTCGCCTCCAGCGACGCGGACGCCACGGTCGCCGCCCTGCAGAAGCTGGCCGAGCCTCGCGGACTGAAGGTGCTCCCCGCCGGCAAGGCGGTCGACCAGAACGCCTTCGCCGTCACCAAGGAATACGCCGAGAAGAACAACCTCAAGACCCTTTCGGATCTGGGTGCGTCGAAGCTCAAGGTGAAGATCGCCGCGGGTGACGAGTGCGAGGTACGGCCGTTCTGCGCGCCCGGTCTCAAGGAGACGTACGGCATCGACGTGACCGGCATCGATCCGCAGGGTGTCGGCACTCCGCAGGCCAAGCAGGCGGTCAAGGACGGCAAGGACCAACTGGTCCTCAGCACCACCACCGACGGCACGCTCGACAGCTTCGGACTGGTGGTCCTGGAGGACGACAAGAAGCTCCAGAACGCGGACAACGTACTTCCGGTGGTCAATGCCAAGGACGCTGGTTCCCAGGAGATAGCGGACCTTCTCGGCAAGCTCACCGACACCCTCACCACAGAGGATCTCGCGAAGCTCAACCTGAAGGTCGACGCGGAGCGCGCGAAGCCCGCGGATGTCGCCAAGGAGTATCTGGAGTCCAAAGACCTGATCGGCAAGTAGGCAGGAAGCAGCGGGAAGCAGGGGAACCGGAGTGGAGTCGGCAACGGACGGGGAAAGATTGTCCGGCCGACCCCCATTCCGCGTCCACGCGCGGTAAATTTCGGGCCATGCCACGTGGACGCCACCGCCATTCCCCGCCCCTCCACAGGATTCTTCCGCCGTCGGCCGTAGCGGGGGCCGCGGCCCTGTGCGCCGCGGGTGCCTGGCTCCTCGCGGAACCCGTGGCGCTCCGGGGCCTGGTGGCCGTCACCGCGGCGGCCGCCGCCACCGGCGCGTATCTGATGCGCAGTTGGGACCGGGCGGCGGGCAGGCGCGTCGCGGAACTGTTGCGCGCGCAGGAGAGCGAGGCGTGGAAGACCGAGGAGCGAATAGCCGAACTCGAAACGGATATCGAGGAATCACGCGAGATTCGCACCCGGCTCGACACGAAGCTGCGCGCCAAGCGGGTGGAACTCGCCAAGCTGCGCGGTGAGCACGCCGCGCTCCTGCGCCGGTACGCCACGGCGGAGACCGCGCGCGCGAGCGCGCTGGAGGGCAGGCGGCAGCTCGCCATCGAAGCGGCCCGCGAGCCCAAGGCCCTGCCCCCCGCGGGCAGTACGCCCACCGCGTCGGCGTACTTCCGCGCCGCGCAGGCGCTGGAGGACCTGACGCGCAACGGCGCGACGCAGTACACCAAGCGGATCCTCGAAGAGGCCCGTCGGCGTGAACTCGCAGCGCGCGCGGCCCGCGAGGCAGCGGTGGAGGCGGAGCGGGCGGAGCGGGCGGCGAAGGCCGAGCGGAAGGCCCGCGCCGAGAGGGCCGAGCAGGAGAAGGCGGACAGGAAGCGCCGCGCGGAGGCGGAGGCGGCGGCAGCCGCGGAGCACGCGCGCCCGTCGTCCGCGCTGCCGCTGAAGGCCCGGCCGACGTCGGCCCTGCCCGCCACCCGCCCCCATCCGGGCGCGTCGGCGATCGTCCCGTACAACCGGCGGCACCGGCTCCAGCGGGGCCCCGAGGGAGGCTTCGACTTCTTCGGTACGCAGAAGGGCGGTCCCGCCGCTGACGGTTCCACCGCCGGCGACGCGACGGAGGACGGCCCCGCCGACCCGGCGCAGCTGGAGCGCGTGCAGCACGAGGACCTGGCCGATGTGGCAGGCGAGGAGGCCCTGGCCGGGCAGCGCAGGGGCGAGGACCGGGCCGTGGGTCAGGTCATCGACCTGACCGAACACGACGAGGCGGAGCCGCTGGGGCAGCTGCGCAGCGCGATCGGCTCCTGAATCGCGTCGGAGCGCGTTACTTGTCGATGTCGCCGACGACGAAGAACAGTGAACCGAGAATCGCCACCATGTCGGCGACCAGGGTGCCCGGCAGCAGCTCGGTGAGTGCCTGGATGTTGTTGAAGGACGCCGAGCGCAGCTTCAGCCGGTACGGCGTCTTCTCGCCCTTCGACACCAGGTAGTAGCCGTTGATGCCGAGCGGGTTCTCGGTCCAGGCGTACGTGTGCCCCTCGGGCGCCTTGAGGACCTTGGGCAGCCGCTGATTGATCGGACCGGGCTCCAGACCGGCGATGCGGTCAAGGCACGCGTCCGCGAGGTCCAGCGAGTTGTGGGTCTGACCGAGCAGGCACTCGAAGCGGGCGAGACAGTCGCCCTCCTCGCGGGTGACGACCTTGAGCGTGTCCTGGAGTTCGCCGTACGCGAGATACGGCTCGTCGCGGCGCAGGTCGAAGTCGACGCCCGAGGCCCGCGCGATCGGCCCCGAAACCCCGTACGCGTGCACGGCGTTCGCCGAGAGGACGCCCACACCGCGGGTCCGGCCCCGGAAGATCTCGTTGCCGAGGACCAGCCTGTCGTACACGTCCATCCGCGAACGGACCTCGGCGACCGCGTGCCTGGCGCGGCCCAGCCAGCCCGCGGGCAGGTCCTCCTTGAGACCGCCGACGCGGTTGAACATGAAGTGCATCCGGCCGCCGGAGATCTCCTCCATGACGGCCTGAAGCTCCTCGCGCTCCCGGAAGGCGTGGAACACCGGGGTGATCCCGCCCAGTTCGAGGGGGTACGAGCCGAGGAACATCAGATGGTTCAGCATCCGGTTCAGCTCGGCGAGCAGGGTCCGGGTCCAGACGGCGCGCTGCGGCACCTCCATGCCGAGCATGCGCTCGACGGCCATCACCACACCCAGCTCGTTGGAGAACGCCGACAGCCAGTCGTGGCGGTTGGCGAGCATGACGATCTGGCGGTAGTCGCGCGCCTCGAACAGCTTCTCGGCGCCCCGGTGCATGTAGCCGATGACCGGCTCGGCGTGCTGGATCACCTCACCGTCGAGCACCAGACGCAGCCGGAGCACCCCGTGCGTGGAGGGGTGCTGGGGCCCGATGTTGAGCACCATGTCCGTGCTCTCGGCCGCGCCGCCGATGCCGACCGTGGTGCGGGTGGTCTCCGTCATGCGGCCCAGTCTCTCAGAGCCGTACCGACGGGCCGCAGCAGCCAGCCGAAGTCCCCGAGGCCGCCGCGGGCGGTCAGTTCGGCCGCCTGGCCGGCGGTGGCGAGCGCGCGTACGTAGGAGGCGGGGTCGGTCGTGGCGAGGGAGAGCGGCGGGCGCTCGCCGCTGACGCCGAGGCGGTGCAGGGCATCGCGCTGGCTCAGTACGAAGGCGCCCGTCCCACCCGTGCCTTCGGCACGTGCGGAGGCGTCCGCGTCGTCCGCCGTCCGGCCCGCCGCCGCGCACGCGTCCAGCGCCACATGGGCGGTGATGTCGCAGCTGCCGTCCGGCACCGGCCGTACCTCGCGGCCGTCCCGGAACCCGGTCAGCGTCCCGAACAGCGGCCGGTCGGCCCGTACATGGGCGTAGTCGACGGCCACCGCCAGCCCCCGGTCCAGCGTCGCCACCGCGGCGGCCCACGCCTTGTCACGGGTGCGGCCGATCTCCGCCCGCGCGCCCGGCTCCGCCGACGGCCACCAGCGCGCCAGCCAGGCGGCGTCCGGGCCGTCGACCGGCGCGCCGGGCCGCTCCGTACCGTCGGGGCCGACCAGGACGTACCGCACGGTGCCGTCGGGCCCCGTCTCGGCGACGTCCAACGGCACGTTGTCCAGCCACTCGTTGGCGAAGAGCAGCCCCCGCACACCGGCCGGCGGCTTGTCGGTCCACTCGACGCGCGGATCGAGCCCCGGCGGGCGCGCGGCCCGTTCAACGCCGTACGGCTGTACGGCCAGTCCGTCCGGTACGGCGGCCAGGACCCCCGTCAGCAGTTCCCCGCGCCCCGCCCCGACGTCGACCAGAGCGATCTCGTCGGTGTCCAGCGCCTCCGCGGTCGCCACCAGCAGCCGCGCGACGGCCGACGCGAAGAGCGGTGAGGCGTGGACGGAGGTGCGGAAGTGCCCCGCAGGGCCCTCAGGACGCCGGTAGAAGCCCTCCGGGCCGTACAGGGCGCTCTCCATGGCCGCGGCCCAGCCACGCGGCTCCACGCCCCACGGAGAGCCGTGAGCGGCCCCGTGAATCCCGTCGCGCTTACACGTCTCATCCGTCACAGGCCCAAGTCTCCACCTTGGGGAGTACGTGCCGAGCGACCGGATCGGCCCTCCGGTTGACCCTTCTACCTCTGCGGCTTCCCTACGCTGGGTTACGTGCAGCGCCTCTATGACTTCCTCCGCAGACACCCGACGGGCGTCGACAGCTTCTGGGCTGTGATGCTCTTCGGGTTTTCCGGGCTGTGGGTGGTGCAGGCGGATGTCGGCACCCGGCTGAGCCCCCTGTCCCTGGGGATCACTCTGCTGCTGTCGCTGGCCGTCGCGCTGCGCCGCCGGGCCCCGGACAAGATGCTGCTGCTCCTGGCCGTGCTGGGAGTGCTGCAGCTCCTGACGGGCGTGCGGCCCAATCCGGCGAACTTCGCCATGCTGGCGCTCATCTACACCGTCGCCGCGCGGGGCGGCCCGCCCTGGGCCAAGCAGCTGGGCCTGATCGGCGGCCTGGCCGCGACGCCGCTGGCGCAGCTGCGCTGGCCCACGGCCGAGGCCGGTCTCGGCGGGCAGATCTTCCTCACCGTCGTGATGAGCGTGCCCTTCGCGCTCGCGTGGGTGCTCGGCGACTCCGTGCGCACCCGCCGCGCCTACTTCGCCCAGCTGGAGGAGCGCGCGTCCCGGCTGGAGAAGGAGCGCGAGGCGCAGGCCAAGGTGGCCGTCGCCGCCGAGCGCGCGCGGATCGCCCGCGAGCTGCACGACGTCGTCGCGCACAACGTGTCGGTGATGGTCGTCCAGGCCGACGGCGCCGCCTATGTCCTGGACACCGCGCCCGAGCAGGCCAGGCAGGCCCTGGAGACCATCTCGGGCACCGGACGGCAGGCGCTGGCGGAGATGCGCCGGCTGCTGGGTGTGCTGCGGACGGGGGACGTCCAGGAGAGCGGCGAGTACGTGCCGCAGCCCGACGTCCAGCAGATAGAGGATCTGGTCGAGCAGGTGCGGTCGGCGGGGCTCACCGTGGACTTCAAGGTCGAGGGCACCCCTCGGTCGCTGCCGAGCGGGGTGGAGCTGACCGCGTACCGGATCGTGCAGGAAGCCCTGACCAACAGCCGCAAGCACGGCGGACCCGATGTGGGGGCCAGCGTGCGTCTGGTCTACTTCGACGACGGGCTCGGACTCCTGGTCGAGGACGACGGGCGCGGCGCGGGCCACGAGCTGTACGTGGACGGCGGCGCGGACGGCCGGGGCCACGGCCTCATCGGGATGCGGGAGCGCGTCGGCATGGTCGGCGGCACGCTCGACGCGGGGCCGCGGCCGGGGGGCGGCTTCCGGATCAGCGCGCTGCTTCCACTGAAGCCCGCGCACTGAGCGGCGTACGGCACGCGACTGCAACCGCGACCCGAACCGCGACCGACCTACTTACCGACCCGCTTACCGACCACCCCCGATCGAGAAGGAACCCGCCGATGTCGATCCGTGTGATGCTCGTCGACGACCAGGTGCTGCTGCGCACCGGTTTTCGCATGGTGCTGGCCGCACAGCCCGACATGGAGGTCGTCGCGGAGGCGGGCGACGGCGCGGAGGCGATCGAGAATCTGCGCGGCACCGCCGTGGACGTCGTCCTCATGGACGTACGCATGCCCCGGCTGGACGGCGTCGAGGCGACCCGCCGCATCTGCGCGGAGCCCGGAGCGCCCAAGGTGCTCATCCTGACGACGTTCGACCTAGACGAGTACGCCTTCTCGGGGCTCAAGGCGGGCGCCAGCGGCTTCATGCTCAAGGACGTGCCGCCGTCCGAGCTGCTGACCGCGATCCGCGCCGTGCACAGCGGTGACGCGGTCGTCGCGCCGTCCACGACGCGGCGGCTGCTCGACCGCTTCTCGGCCATGCTGCCCAGCGGCAAGGAGAACACCGCCACCGGCGCGCTGGAGCGGCTGACGGGCCGCGAGCGCGAGGTCATGCTGCTGGTCGCCCAGGGGCTGTCGAACGGCGAGATCGCCGCCCGGCTGGTGCTCTCCGAAGCCACCGTGAAGACGCATGTCGGCCGCATCCTCACGAAGCTCGCCCTGCGCGACCGGGTGCAGGTCGTGGTGCTCGCGTACGAGTCGGGGCTGGTGCGCGCCGGGGGCGGGCCCCTCTGATGCTCCTGTGGATCAACGGGCCCTTCGGGGGCGGGAAGACGCAGACCGCGCACGAGATCGCACGGCGGCTGCCGGGCAGCGCCATCTGCGATCCCGAGCTGGTCGGGTTCGGGCTGCACCGCATGATGCCCGCCCGGCTCCGGAGGGACTTCCAGGACCTGCCGGTCTGGCGGCAGGGCGTCCACGACGTGCTCGACCTGGTGCTGCGTGAGCACGACGGCACGGTGATCGCCCCCATGACGCTCGTCGACGAGGGCTACTTCACGGAGACCGTCGGCCGGTTGCGCGAAGAGGGGCACGACGTACGCCACTTCGCGCTGCTCGCCGAACGCGGGACCGTCCTGAAGAGGCTCACCGAACGAGGACTCGGGCTGGGTCTCAAGCGGGAGAGCTTCGCCGTCGCCAAGCTGGACCACTGCCTGGAGCAGCTGTCCAGGCCGGAGTTCGGCGAGCACATCCGTACCGACAGCGTGACGATTCCCCAAGTCGCCGATGCCGTGGCCGCGTCGGCGGGGCTGCGGCTCGCCCCGAACACCGACAGCGCGCTCCGCCACCGCCTGCGGCGCACGTGGACGGGCATCAAGCACATCCGCTTCGACTAGAAGCGCGTCCGAGCGGCACCCCGGGGCGCGTCCGTCATCGCAGCACACCCTCCAGGAAGTCGCTGCCGAGCCTGGCGACCATGGTCACGTCCAGCTGGTGCAGCACATAGCGCCCCCGGCGGCGGGTCGTCAGCAGCCCGGCCTTGCGCATCACGGAGAGATGCCGCGACACCTCCGGCGCCGTGATGCCGTACGTGTCCGCCAGCTCGCCCGTCGTGAACGAACCCCGCGCCAGACTCCGGCAGAGCCTCATCCGCATGGGGTGCGCGACCGCCTCCAGGCGCAGCTTGACCGTCTCCACGGAGGGTGCGCCGCCGGACGGCTCCGGGCTGCCCACCGGGTACTGAACGACCGGCTGCCAGCCGGGTGCGTGCAGCGCGATCAGATGCGGCCAGCCGAAGGCCGTCGGCAGGAAGGTCAGGCCCGACCCGGCGGCGCTCGCGCGGCCCGACGAGAGCTTGTCCACGACGACGGCGGTGACCGCTCCGGTCTCCTGGAGCGTCACGGCGGACGAGACGGCGGCCACGGCCTCCGCGAGGCCCTTGCGCCGCAGCAGATCGGTCTTGTGCCGGGCGTCGGCGGCCAGTTGGACCCGGACGCGCCGCCAGGTGTCTGCGAAGAACGCCTCGTCGCAGTCCTCCAGCAGCCGCCGTATCCACGCCCGGACGGCGGGCGGGTCGGCCAGCATGCGCCGTACGAACGCGGACTGGTGCGGCCCGCGCGCCTCCGCGAGGTCCAGCGCGCGCTCGCGCGTCCGGGCGTCCACCAGCGGGGACGGCGCGCCCGTGTCGTACTGGCTGGCGCAGGAGATCTCCAGCGCCGCCGCCACGTACTGCTCGTCCGGCAGCCTGTCGACGTCGTCGAGCTCCTCGGCCAGCGTTTCGCGGGGGTGGGCGGGCAGCAGGATGTCGGAGCGGGTGGACCGCCACAGGAAGTCGGCCTCGTGCAGCCGGTCGGCCAGCTCGGGCTTGAGACCGGCGGACGTGGACGTGACCCAGCCGTGCAGCCGGGCGTGGTGGCCGGGCTCGGACAGCGCGTGCAGGGCGGCGCCCAGCTCGGCGAGCGGGGACGGTCCGAAGACGATCCGCTCGTGGGGCAGCCCGGTGATGTCGATGGTCACGCTCATGCACCCATGCTGCACGCCACCACTGACAACGCGGCGGACGATTGACGGCGCCGGTCAATCGGCGGCGCCGTCGGTGCGGGCGTTCTCCTCCTCCAGGCGCGCCATGAACTCCCGTACGGCCTGCCGGACGTCGTCCGCCGTCCACTCCAGCCCGGCCGACCCCACCGTCACCTCCGTCACCGCGACGCCCGGCGGGCCCGCGCCCGAATCGAACCAGCGGCGGAACAGCGTCACACCGGTCTCCTCGGCCTGCCGCACCGCCGCCTCGCTCAGCACCCGCGCCTCGTACGGAAGCCACACCTGGAACTGGTGGGTGTGGGGCCGCCGCGGGTGCACCCGGAACCACGGCGCCGACGCCCGCGGGGCCCCCGACTCCGACTCCTGCCCCGACTCCTGCCCCGAATCCGCGAACCCTTCCGCCAGCGCCGCCGCGACCACGCGCGCGTGCGCGACGTACGACGGCAGCCGCGGCAGCTCCCGCTCCAGCCCCAGCAGCGCGGACAGCGCCGCCGGATACTGCTGGAAGACCTGCCCTCCGTACCGATGGCGCCACACCCGCGCCTCCTCGACCACAGCCGAAGGCCCCACGAGCATCGCCCCGGACATCCCGTCCAGGGACTTGTAGAAGGACACGTACACACTGTCCGCGAGTCCCGCGATCTCCTCCAGCGGCCGGCCGAAGTGGGTCACGCACTCCCACAGCCGCGCCCCGTCGAAGTGCACCACCGCGTCGCGCTCCCGTGCCGCCGCCACCACGGCGACCAGCTCGTCCCACGTCGGCAGCACGAACCCGGCGTCGCGCAGCGGCAGTTCCAGCATCAGCGTGCCGAACGGCTCGTCCGTCGCGTGGATCTCGTCGGCCGTGGGCAGCCGGGGCTCGGACGTGGGGTGGATCGTACGGAGGCCGCTGACGGCGGACAGTGCCCCGCCCTCGTGCACCTCCGGGTGCGCGAGCGGATGCAGTGCCACGGTCGTGTTCCCGGTACGCCCCGCCCAGCAGCGCAGCGCCACTTGCTGCGCCATGGTCCCGGTCGGGAAGAACGCGGCGGCCGGGAAGCCGAGCAGGGACGCCACCCGGCTCTCCAGTTCGGCGACGACCCCGCCCCCGTACACATCCGTCCATTCGTCCAGGTCGTAGACCGACGACGCGTCCGCCGCCACGGCGGCCAGCCGTTCGCCGACGGGGCGGTCGGCGGAGCTTCGCCACAGCGTCCGCCCGGAGTTGTGCCAGGCGGCCAGCCGTCGTCGTCGTTCGTCCTGCTCGCTCGTCTCTCCCATGGGGGGATCATCGACCACGGCGAGCGGCCCGACCAGCCCTTTTCCCGAGGCCGCCCACAGCCTGTGGACAGTCGGGGAATGCCGCGAAACGCTGGCGTAGCATGGCGAGAAATCGTCCGGTACCCGTCGCGGACTGGAACGGAAGGCCCCGCCGCGTGAACGCATCAGCAGTCCCCACCGATCCCCGTGATCCGCGCGACAGGCCCGCCCGTCTCACGGTCGGAGTCGTCGGTTCCGGCCGCGTCGGACCCGTGCTGGCCGCCGCTCTCCAGCTCGCCGGTCACCGCCCTGTCGCCGCGTCGGGCGTCTCCGACGCCTCTGTACGGAGGGCGGCCGTCCTCCTCCCCGACGTGCCGCTGGTGACGCCCGCCGACGTGCTCGCCCGCGCCGAACTGGTGCTGCTGACCGTCCCGGACGACGCGCTGCCCGGCCTGGTCGAAGGGCTCGCCGAGACCGGAGCCGTCCGTCCTGGACAGCTGCTGGTCCACACCTCGGGGCGGTACGGCACGAAGGTGCTGGCGCCCGCCCTGCACGCGGGCGCGCTGCCGCTCGCGCTGCACCCGGCGATGACGTTCACGGGCACCTCCGTGGACGTCCAGCGGCTGGCGGGCTGCTCCTTCGGAGTCACCGCACCCGAGGAACTGCGGCTGGCCGCCGAGGCGTTGGTCATCGAGATGGGCGGCGAGCCCGAGTGGATCGAGGAGGACGCCCGCCCGCTCTACCACGCGGCGCTGGCGCTCGGAGCGAATCACCTGGTCACGCTGGTCGCCCAGTCGATGGAGCTGCTGGGCAAGGCTGGGGTCGCCGCCCCGGACAGGATGCTCGGCCCACTCCTCGGCGCCGCCCTCGACAACGCGCTGCGCTCCGGCGACGCCGCGCTCACCGGCCCCGTGGCACGCGGCGACGCGGGCACGGTCGCCGCGCATGTCGCCGAGCTGCGCGAGCACGCGCCCGCCGCCGTGCCCGGCTATCTCGCGATGGCCCGTACGACGGCCGACCGGGCGCTCGCCCACGGCCTGCTCAAGCCGGCGCTGGCCGAGGACCTGCTGGACGTCCTCGCCGACGACGACCACCACCGGGGGAGCGATCGATGAGCCTCGAACTGGCCTCCACACGCGCGGAGCTGGACCGGCTGCTCGCCCGGCACGGCGACCGGCCCTCGGCCGCTCATGAGCCCGCGCCCGCCGCCCGTACCGCCGTGGTCATGACGATGGGCGCCCTCCACGACGGCCACGCCGCACTCGTACGCGCCGCCCGCGCGCACGTCGGCCCGGCCGGCTTCGTCGTGGTCACCGTCTTCGTCAACCCGCTCCAGTTCGGCGCGGGCGAAGACCTCGACCGCTACCCCCGGACCCTCGAATCGGACCTGAAGACGGCCGGGGCGGCAGGCGCCGACGCCGTGTTCGCGCCGTCCGTCGCCGAGGTCTATCCCGGTGGCGCACCCCAGGTGCGGATCTCCGCCGGCCCCATGGGGGAGCGCCTCGAAGGCGCCGTACGGCCCGGCCACTTCGACGGCATGCTCACCGTCGTCGCGAAGCTGCTCCATCTCACCCGCCCCGACGTCGCCTTCTACGGACAGAAGGACGCCCAGCAGCTCGCGCTGATCCGGCGGATGGCCCGCGATCTGAACTTTCCCGTCGAGATCGTCGCCGTGCCGACGGTCCGGGAGGACGACGGTCTCGCGCTGTCCAGCCGTAACCGTTACCTCTCCGCGCCCGAACGCCGCACCGCGCTCGCGCTCTCCCGCGCGCTCTTCGCCGCGCGGGACCGCCTCGGCGCCCAGCACGCGCTGCGTGCCCGCGCGGAGTCCGCGCCCACGTCCAAGGCCCGCGCGGCAGCCCTCTCCGCGCTCGGCGAGGCCCGTGCCGCCGCCGACACCCACGCCGTGGCCCAGGCGGCGTCCGGTACGCCGCAGACGCCCGGCTGGGGCGCGCACGCCGTACGGTCGGCGGCCCGCGTCGTCCTCGACCAGGCCGTCAGGGACAGCCCGTCCTTCACGCTCGACTACCTGGCCCTCGTCGACCCCGCCGACTTCACCGAGGTCCCGGACGGCCACACCGGCTACGCGGTCCTCGCCGTGGCCGCGCGGGTCGGCGCGACGCGGCTGATCGACAACATCCCCCTGACGTTCGGAGCCGCCCAGTGACCGCCGAGTCCGCACCGGAGCCGAGAGAGCCGACGGAGCCGAGAGGGACGACACCCCCGGGGGCCGGCCTGCCCGCCGGCATCCAGCTCACCGCGCCCGTACCGGGCTGGGCCATCGACGCCGACGTGGTCGTGGTCGGCTCCGGCGTCGCCGGACTCACCACCGCGCTGCGCTGCGCTGCGGCCGGGCTCAGGACGGTCGTCGTCACCAAGGCCCGCCTCGACGACGGTTCCACCCGCTGGGCGCAGGGCGGCATCGCGGCGGCCCTCGGTGAGGGTGACACCCCCGAGCAGCACCTGAGCGACACCCTCGTGGCGGGCGCGGGCCTCTGCGACGAGGAGGCCGTACGCACCCTGGTCACCGAGGGCCCCGACGCCGTACGCCGTCTGATCGGGACCGGCGCGCGGTTCGACACGTCGGCGACGGGTGATCTCCAGCTGACCCGCGAGGGCGGCCACCACCGCCGACGTATCGCCCACGCCGGAGGCGACGCGACCGGCGCGGAGATCTCCCGCGCCCTGGTGGACGCGGTGCGCGAAGCCTCCCTCCGCACGGTCGAGAACGCGCTGGTCCTCGACCTCCTCAAGGATGAGCACGGCAACACCTCCGGCGTCACCCTCCATGTGATGGGCGAGGGCCAGCACGACGGCGTCGGCGCCGTCCGCGCCCCCGCCGTCGTCCTGGCCACCGGCGGCATGGGCCAGGTCTTCTCGGCGACGACCAACCCCGCCGTCTCCACGGGGGACGGCGTGGCCCTCGCGCTGCGCGCCGGCGCGGAGGTCTCCGACCTCGAGTTCGTGCAGTTCCACCCGACGGTGCTGTTCCTCGGTGCCGGATCGGAGGGCCAGCAGCCGCTGGTGTCCGAGGCGGTACGGGGCGAGGGCGCCCATCTCGTGGACGCCGACGGTGTCCGTTTCATGCTCGACCAGCACGAACTCGCCGAGCTGGCACCCCGCGACATCGTCGCCAAGGGCATCATGCGCCGCATGCGGGAGCGGGGCGCCGAGCACATGTATCTGGACGCCAGACACTTCGGCGCCCAGATGTGGGCCACCCGCTTCCCCACGATCCTCGCCGCCTGCCGGTCGCACGGCATCGACCCGGTCACCGAGCCGATCCCGGTCGCGCCCGCCGCGCACTACGCCTCCGGCGGCGTCGTCACGGACCTGCGCGGCCGTACGACCGTGCCGGGCCTGTACGCCTGCGGCGAGGTTGCCTGCACGGGCGTGCACGGCGCGAACCGGCTGGCGTCCAACTCGCTTCTCGAAGGGCTGGTGTTCGCCGAGCGCATCGCGGCGGACATCGCCGCCGTCGCGGCGGCCCCCCGACCCGTACCGGCCGCCGCGTCGTCCGTCGCCCGCCCCGCCCCCGCGAGGGCCCAGCCCGCCGCACTCCTGCCGCTCATCGCCCCCGAGGCACGCCTCACGATCCAGCGGATCATGTCCGAAGGCGCGGGTGTCCTCAGGTCCGCCACGAGCCTGGGCGTGGCCGCCGAAGCCCTGGAGGCGGTGTTCCAGGACGCCCTGCGTCCCAAGGACCCCGGCAAACCCGCTCAGCCGGGCGTCGAGTCCTGGGAGACCTCCAACCTCCTGTGCGTGGCCCGCGTCCTCGTGGCCGCCGCCCTGGAACGCGAGGAGACCCGCGGCTGCCACTGGCGCGACGACTTCCCCGAGCGCGACGAAACCGACTGGCGCCGCCACCTCGTCGTACGCCTCGGCACGGGCCGCGCCCTGGAGCTGAGCCGGACCGACACCGCAGCATTTCCCGCCGTACATCCCGCACATTCCGCACATCCAGTAGATCCCCCCGTCCCCAGGGAGCCGTCACCGTGAGCACGCCCGAAGACAGTCCGCGCCCCGAGGCCGTGGACGTACCGCTCATCCAGATCGGCGCCCCGGCGTCCGACGCCGGGGGCTGCGGCGACGGCTGCGGCTGTTCCGACGGTGAGGACTCCCAGGAGTGCGGTCTCGATCCCGCGCTCGCCGCGCTGCTGGCCGAGGCCGGGCTCGACCCCGTCCAGGTCGAGGACATCGCGTACGTCGCCATCGGCGAGGACCTGGCCCACGGCCTGGACGTGACGAGCGTGGCGACAGTCCCGGCCGACGCCGTCGCCACCGGCGACTTCACGGCCCGCAGGAGCGGCACGGTCGCCGGGCTGCGCGTCGCGGAGGCCGTCCTGTCCCTCGTCTGTACGGAGGACTTCGAGGTCGAGCGGCACTTCGAGGACGGCGACCGCGTCGAGGCCGGCCAGAAACTCCTCAGCGTCACCACCCGCACCCGGGACCTGCTCACCGGCGAGCGCAGCGCCCTCAACCTCCTGTGCAGGCTCTCCGGCATCGCGACCGCCACGCGCGCGTGGGCCGACGTGCTCGAAGGCACCGGCGCGAAGGTCCGCGACACCCGTAAGACGACGCCCGGTCTGCGCGCCCTGGAGAAGTACGCGGTGCGCTGCGGCGGCGGCGTCAACCACCGGATGTCGCTCTCCGACGCCGCGCTCGTCAAGGACAACCACGTGGTGGCGGCCGGCGGGGTCGCGGAGGCCTTCAAGGCGGTCCGGGACCAGTTCCCCGACCTGGCGATCGAGGTGGAGACCGACACGCTCCAGCAGGTCCGCGAGGTCCTGGACGCGGGCGCCGACCTGATCCTGCTGGACAACTTCACCCCGGCCGAGACCGCGGAGGCCGTGGCGCTCGTCGCCGGCCGGGCCCTGCTGGAATCCTCCGGCACGCTCTCCCTGGAGAACGCCCGCGCGTACGCGGAGACCGGCGTCGACTATCTCGCCGTCGGCGCCCTCACCCACTCCGCCCCGATCCTCGACATCGGCCTCGACCTGCGTGAGGCGGGTGTCTGATGCTGCTCACCATCGACGTCGGCAACACCCACACCGTGCTCGGTCTGTTCGACGGCGAGGAGATCGTCGAGCACTGGCGGGTGTCCACCGACGCGCGCCGTACGGCCGACGAGCTGGCCGTCCTCCTTCAGGGACTGATGGGGATGCACCCGCTGCTCGGCGACGAGCTGGGTGACGGCATCGAGGGCATCGCGATCTGCTCGACCGTGCCCTCCGTCCTGCACGAACTGCGCGAGGTGACCCGTCGCTACTACGGAGACGTCCCCGCGGTCCTGGTCGAGCCCGGCATCAAGACCGGCGTACCGATCCTGGTGGACAACCCGAAGGAGGTCGGCGCCGACCGGATCATCAACTCGGTCGCCGCCGTCGAACTGTACGGCGGTCCCGCGGTCGTCGTGGACTTCGGCACGGCCACGACGTTCGACGCGGTCAGCGCGCGTGGGGAGTACACGGGCGGGGTCATCGCACCCGGCATCGAGATCTCCGTCGAGGCGCTCGGCATCAAGGGCGCCCAGCTGCGCAAGATCGAGCTGGCGAGGCCGCGCAGCGTCATCGGCAAGAACACGGTCGAGGCGATGCAGTCGGGCATCGTGTACGGATTCGCCGGCCAGGTCGACGGCGTCGTGACCCGGATGGCGCGCGAACTGGCCGAGGACCCCGGCGAGGTGACCGTGATCGCGACGGGCGGCCTGGCGCCGATCATCCTCGGCGAGTCGTCGGTGATCGACGAGCACGAGCCCTGGCTGACGCTGATCGGGCTGCGGCTGGTGTACGAGCGGAACGTCTCCCGCATGTAGCTCCCGCCCGGCTCCGCCCCGATCGCCCACCGGCCCGACAGCGGCCGTCCGGGGATCGGGGCGGCCCGCGTCACGGCCCACATCCCGCCGCGCCGCAGCTCTCGCGTTTAGACGATTTTGTGCGATTCGTGAGTATCGTCACCTCATGCCCACGCCCTACGGATCCCGCGGCGGCATGGCGTTCGGCGCAGACGAGTTGCGTGTGCTCCGAGGCGCCCTCGCCGTCGCCCTCCACCCCGTTCCCCTCCCCGACGAGGACGTCCAGGACTGCCTGCGCCTGGCCGAGTCCGTGGACGAGGTGGTCCGCGAGGCCGGTCGGCTGCGCGCCTTCCTCCTCGCCGACCTCGCCCGCTACCGCGCCGCGCTTCCCGGCTCGGCCGCCGGCTATCTGGAGCTTCTCCAGGACGCCCTGGCCGCCGGGTACGACCCCCGTCCGGAGGACCTCATGGCTCTGCGCACCCTGCGCGCCGCATCCGTCGCCGACGCGCTGCTCGACCGCTGTCAGCGGATCACCGAGGACTCCGTACGGGCCAGGCTCGCCGGCCGCTCACCCGCCGCCCCCGCGCCCCGCACGAGGCTGCTCGCGCTCCAGGGCGGCCGTGCCGCGGCCGACCCGGAGCCGCCCAAGGAGGAGCCCGGCAAGGAGCCCGGCAAGGAGCCGGGCAAGTCCCCTGGCAAGTCCCCCGCCAAGGCTCCGGGCAAGCAGCCCGCGCCGCCGCGCCGCCCGGCGTCCCCCGGGCGCCCCGCCACCGAGCGTCCGATGCCCAAGCCGTCCGAGGTCTTCCCGCCACGTCGCAAGCCCGCGCCCCCGCCGGAGCGGCGGGCCGCCGGATAGCTACTCTTGGGCCATGGACTACGTATCCGCTCTCCTGCCCCCCGTGGTGATGGCCGCCTTCTTCATCGGTCTGGTCGTGACGATCGTCAAGAGCCAGGGCGGGGACAACAAGACCAAGGAGGACGCGGCCGTGGACGCGGCGATCGCCCGCGCGGAGGCCGTGGAGCAGCAGGGCGGCAGCCCTTCCGGCGCCTGACGGTCTCGGGGTCGTAGATCAGGACGTACGACTTCCGCCACGTCGTACGTCCTCTTTGTAACGTCAATAACCGGCCATTCAGACATCTCGCACTATGGTGACGATGTGCCCCGTCAATTGGGAGACCTGGAAGACGCCGTCATGAGTCGCGTCTGGCAATGGAACCGTCCGGTCACCGTCAGGGAAGTGCTCGAAGACCTTCAGCGGGAACGGTCCATCGCCTACACGACCGTCATGACCGTAATGGACAATCTCCATCAGAAGGGCTGGGTGCGCAGGGAAGTCGACGGCCGCGCCTATAGATATACGGCGGTCTCCACGCGCGCCGCCTACGCGGCGGCCCTGATGAACGAAGCCTGGTCGAAGAGTGACAACCCGGCGGCGGCTCTTGTCGCCTTCTTCGGGATGATGTCGCCGGCGCAGCGCGACGCCCTGGAGGACGCGGTCCGTATGGTGCGCGTCGACCGGCCTGAAGACACCGCCGAGACCGCGTCCGGCGAAGTCCCCACCGAAGTCCCCACCGAAGTCCCGTCCGAGGGCGCCGACCGAGAGCATCCCGCAGGGCGATAGCGTCCAGTCATGTCCTGTGAGGTTCCGAAAGCCACGGCAAATGCCATCACCGTCCGGCGGGCCAGGACGAGCGATGTGACTGCGGTCCGTCGGCTCGTCGACCCGTACGTGAGTCAAGGCATCCTGCTCGACAAAGCGACGGTGACGCTTTACGAGGACATCCAGGAGTTCTGGGTCGCCGAACGCGACGACGACGCGACGGTCGTCGGCTGCGGCGCACTCCATGTGATGTGGGAAGACCTCGCCGAAGTGCGCACACTCGCGGTGGATCCGCGCTTCCGGGGTGACGGCATCGGACGGCATGTGCTCGACAAACTGTTGCAGACCGCCCGGTGGCTCGGTGTGCGGCGCGTATTCTGTCTCACCTTCGAAGTTGACTTCTTCATCAAGCACGGCTTCGTGGAGATCGGTGAGACTCCTGTCGACGGAGATGTCTACAGCGAGCTGCTGCGTTCCTATGACGAGGGTGTCGCCGAGTTCCTCGGTCTCGAACGGGTGAAGCCGAACACCTTGGGTAACAGCCGCATGCTTCTGCACCTGTGAGCGGCGGAAGAACCCGGAACCCTATGTCCGAATCGCGCACGTTTCCCGTGTTCTTGTGCTACAGAACCTCTGCCGGGGGTTTGTGTTTTCCTGAGAAAAGCGGTTTCCTTTCGGCGTACTGCATTTTCGATGAAAGGAAAACCGGTGGCACAGAAGGTTCAGGTCCTTCTTGTTGACGACCTCGACGGTGGCGAGGCCGACGAGACCGTCACGTTCGCGCTGGACGGCAAGACCTACGAGATCGACCTCACGAACGCGAATGCCGACAAGCTCCGTGGGCTGCTCGACCCGTACACCAAGAGTGGCCGTCGTACCGGTGGCCGCGCCGCCGGTGGCCGTGGCAAGGGCCGCGCCGCCGCGGGTGGGAACAAGGACACCGCGGAAATTCGCAAGTGGGCCAAGGAGAACGGCTACAGCGTCAACGATCGCGGTCGCGTTCCGGCCGAGATCCGCGAAGCCTACGAGAAGGCCAACGGCTGAGATTTCGTACCCGTCGATTCTCCACGAAGCAATCGGGCCCGGTGGCACTCCGTCGCCGCCGTGTCCACGAGTCGAACGAGATCGGGGACATCCCCACCCCTGTCCCCGAGTCCGGCACTGCCTCCGGGCCCGTGTCCGAAATGAGTGAGAGCCGGCAGCGTCGGTTCCACCTCGCGTCCCGGCTCGGGGGGCCGCAGCCACACGGCGGCCCCCTGCTCCGCCCCGAGACGCCCGCCTGCCGCCCTGCCCGGCGGCTCCGGAGCGGTCATCCGGCCGTCGGCACCGACGGCCGTCAGATCGAGCGCGACGCCGCCCCACTCCAGCCAGTCGAGCAGCCCCGGCAGTTCGTCCGCGCCGCCCGCGGCCACCAACAGCAGCATCCGGCCGTCCACGAGCGCCACCGGCCCGGTCCCAGACGCGTCGATCCGCCGCAGCACCGCGGCGCCCGCCGCGGCCGGCAGGTCCAGCGCGTCGAAGCGGAGCCCGGTCAGCAGCGCGACCGGCGGCCCCGACGCCGTGGCCCAGCCCAGCTCGTGCTCGTACCAGAGGGCGCTGCCGCCTTCGACCGGCAGCGGCGCGCGGGGAAGCGGGAAGGGAACGGCCATGCACGGACCAACTCCCCGCCCTGGCAATGAGTTACGCGGTGTTGATGTGCGGTCGCTCCATGTGTTCGCCATGGGGGCGTGCGGAAGCATTCGGGAGTGCAAGGGTGTTCGCCCGTAGCGGAGCGAACCAGGGTGCGCCGCATGGACTGTCGGTGCTTACGGGTAAGACATTCCTAGTGGGGAGGGGCGACACGCGGTCCTGGACGTCTCACGTTCGCCATCGGCGTACCGATAGCGGGGGTATCTGTCTGGCCTGCGGGAACATCGTCTCGCACCATCAGGTTGGAGCAGGTGTCGGCTGTTCGTGAGGAAAGTTCGCCGCCGATGGCGGGGTGATCACGGCGGATGTCGGCAGTTGGAATGAGCGGTCCCCGCTTGCGGGACTAAGCTGCGGAAGGACAGGGAGGGGACCGACCCCTTTACTGCCTGACCGCTCTGAGGAGCGATTAACGATGTTCGAGAGGTTCACCGACCGCGCGCGGCGGGTTGTCGTCCTGGCTCAGGAAGAAGCCCGGATGCTCAACCACAACTACATCGGCACCGAGCACATCCTCCTGGGCCTTATCCACGAGGGTGAGGGTGTCGCCGCTAAGGCCCTGGAGAGCCTCGGGATTTCGCTCGAGGCGGTCCGCCAGCAGGTGGAGGAGATCATCGGGCAGGGCCAGCAGGCTCCGTCCGGCCACATCCCCTTCACGCCCCGTGCCAAGAAGGTCCTGGAGCTGTCGCTCCGCGAGGCCCTTCAGCTCGGCCACAACTACATCGGCACCGAGCACATCCTGCTCGGCCTGATCCGCGAGGGCGAGGGCGTCGCCGCCCAGGTCCTCGTGAAGCTGGGCGCCGATCTCAACCGGGTGCGGCAGCAGGTCATCCAACTGCTCTCCGGTTACCAGGGCAAGGAGGCCGCCACCGCCGGCGGCCCGGCCGAGGGCACGCCCTCGACCTCCCTCGTCCTGGACCAGTTCGGCAGGAATCTCACCCAGGCCGCCCGTGAGTCCAAGCTCGACCCGGTCATCGGGCGCGAGAAGGAGATCGAGCGGGTCATGCAGGTGCTGTCCCGCCGTACGAAGAACAACCCGGTCCTCATCGGCGAGCCCGGCGTCGGCAAGACGGCGGTCGTCGAGGGACTGGCCCAGGCCATCGTCAAGGGCGAGGTGCCCGAGACCCTCAAGGACAAGCACCTCTACACCCTGGACCTCGGCGCCCTGGTCGCGGGCTCCCGCTACCGAGGTGACTTCGAGGAGCGGCTGAAGAAGGTCCTCAAGGAGATCCGCACCCGCGGCGACATCATCCTGTTCATCGACGAGCTGCACACCCTGGTGGGTGCGGGCGCCGCCGAGGGCGCGATCGACGCGGCTTCGATCCTGAAGCCCATGCTCGCCCGTGGAGAGCTCCAGACCATCGGCGCGACGACCCTCGACGAGTACCGCAAGCACCTGGAGAAGGACGCCGCGCTGGAGCGCCGCTTCCAGCCGATCCAGGTGGCCGAGCCGTCGCTGCCGCACACCATCGAGATCCTCAAGGGTCTGCGGGACCGTTACGAGGCGCACCACCGCGTGTCCATCACGGACTCCGCGCTGGTCGCAGCCGCGACGCTCGCCGACCGCTACATCTCGGACCGCTTCCTGCCGGACAAGGCGATCGACCTGATCGACGAGGCCGGCTCACGGATGCGTATCCGCCGGATGACCGCTCCGCCGGACCTCCGCGAGTTCGACGAGAAGATCGCGAACGTCCGCCGCGACAAGGAGTCGGCCATCGACTCCCAGGACTTCGAGAAGGCAGCTTCGCTCCGCGACAAGGAGAAGCAGCTGCTGGCCGCGAAGACCAAGCGGGAGAAGGAGTGGAAGGCCGGCGACATGGACGTCGTCGCCGAGGTGGACGAGGAGCTGATCGCCGAGGTCCTGGCGACCGCCACGGGCATCCCGGTCTTCAAGCTCACCGAGGAGGAGTCCTCGCGGCTGCTCCGTATGGAGGACGAGCTCCACAAGCGCGTCATCGGCCAGAAGGACGCCATCAAGGCGCTCTCCCAGGCCATCCGGCGTACGCGGGCGGGTCTGAAGGACCCCAAGCGTCCCGGTGGCTCGTTCATCTTCGCCGGCCCCTCCGGAGTCGGTAAGACGGAGCTCTCCAAGACGCTCGCCGAATTCCTCTTCGGCGACGAGGACGCGCTGATCTCCCTCGACATGTCGGAGTTCAGCGAGAAGCACACGGTGTCGCGTCTCTTCGGTTCTCCCCCCGGATACGTCGGGTACGAAGAGGGCGGCCAGCTCACCGAGAAGGTGCGCCGGAAGCCGTTCTCCGTCGTCCTCTTCGACGAGGTCGAGAAGGCCCACCCCGATATCTTCAATTCCCTTCTGCAGATCCTGGAGGACGGTCGGCTGACCGACTCCCAGGGCCGGGTCGTGGACTTCAAGAACACGGTCATCATCATGACGACCAACCTCGGGACCAGGGACATCTCCAAGGGGTTCAACCTGGGCTTCGCCGCCCAGGGCGACACCAAGTCCAACTACGAGCGGATGAAGAACAAGGTCAACGAAGAGCTCAAGCAGCACTTCCGGCCCGAGTTCCTCAACCGTGTGGACGACACGGTCGTCTTCCACCAGCTCACCGAGGAAGACATCATCCAGATCGTCGACCTCATGATCCACAAGGTGGACGAGCGCCTGAAGGACCGGGACATGGGCCTTGAGCTCAGCCCGAACGCGAAGGCGCTGCTCGCCAAGAAGGGCTACGACCCCGTTCTGGGCGCCCGGCCGCTGCGCCGGACGATCCAGCGCGAGATCGAGGACATCCTCTCCGAGAAGATCCTCTTCGGTGAGCTGCGCCCCGGTCACATCGTGGTTGTGGACACCGAGGGTGAGGGCGACGAGAAGCAGTTCAGCTTCCGTGGCGAGGAGAAGTCGGCACTGCCCGACGTCCCGCCGATCGAGCAGGCGGCCGGCGGCGCCGGTCCGAACCTGACGAAGGAAGCGTGAGCCGACGCTGAAGCAAGGCTGAGGCGCGACTGAGCCCAGCACGAGGGGTGGCCCGGAACCGTAACTGGTTCCGGGCCACCCCTCTGTCGTGCCCTCACGAGGGCCTTCGCCGTGACAAGCCGCACACCCGTTTCCCGGCCTACGACCCGGAATAGTGGTGAAGCGGGTGATTCCGGCGGGACTTTCGGAAAGGTCGGTCTCGGGACCTTGGTCCCGGGCCTTCGGGACGGGGTGAGGGCCCGGTCGGTCACCGGATGCGCACCCTCCTGACGTGCGGGTAAACAGTATTTAACTCGGACATTTCGGATCGAGCGGGCGGGATGCTTCAGGTCGTCAAGGGGTCGAGTTGCCACTGAGGTGACTACGACGAGATGTCGTAGATGGGTGGTTTGGGGTGTGATGGGCGGTCGGGTTACCAAGGTGGGGCAAGCCACCGCCCGGTGCCCCGAGTGCCGGGTCCATTGATGCCCGGAGGTTTCTCAATGTCGCAGCGCACCACGCCCCGCCAGTCCACTCTCCGTACCCGTGCCGCCGTCCTGGCCGCCGGACTCGGAGTGTCGACTGCGCTCGGAGTGGGCGTCGCTTTCGCCGCGAACAGCGGCGACGACGGCGCCACCAAGGCCTCGGCCACCGTGGCCGCCGACAAGCAGGCGGACAAGGCGAGCACGGACAAGGCGAGCACGGACAAGGCCGCCGACAAGGCGAAGGACAAGAAGGAAAAGAAGGAAAAGAAGACCAAACGCCACCCGACCTGGGCCAAGCCGGTCTCCAAGTACGAACTGAGCGCCACCTACGGCCGCGGTGGCGGCATGTGGGCCAGCAAGCACTCGGGCCAGGACTTCGCCGTCTCCGTCGGCACGAACGTGAAGGCCGCGCACACGGGCACCGTCGTGAAGGCCGGCCCCAACGGTGCCGGTGACGGTCCCGCGTACGGCAACGCGATAGTCGTCAAGCACGGCACCGGCAAGGGCGCGAAGTACTCCCAGTACGCGCACCTGTCCAAGGTGAAGGTGAACGTCGGCCAGAAGGTCGGCAAGGGTCAGAGCATCGCGCTCTCCGGCAACACCGGTAATTCGAGCGGCCCGCACCTGCACTTCGAGATCCGTACGACCCCGAACTACGGCAGCGCGATCAACCCGGTGACGTTCCTGCACGCCGCCGGTGTCACTCTGTGACCCCCTGAGAGCGCACCAGCAGATCGGTGGCGACCTCGAGGATGGCTTTCTGCTTCTCCTCGGGGTCGCCTTCGACGTCCTTGAGGGCGAACATGCCGGCGTGCATCGTGAAGATCGCGGTGAAGCAGCGCACCCGGTCGGTCATCGTGCCCTCGGGCTGCTTGAGGAGTTCCATCAGCCGCAGCATGCGGCTCTTGAAGGTCTCTCCCACGCTCAGGTCGCGCATCGCCGCCTGGTTCTCCTGCATGAAGCGGAACAGGGGCGCGGCGGCGGTGAGCGCGACGCTGTAGCGGTGCAGGATCTCCTTCTTCACTTCCAGGGTCCGCGGCTGGGTCTCGCCCCAGGCGATCAGCTCGTCCATCGGCCGGGCCAGATCCTGGAAGAGGCTGATCAGGATGTCTTCCTTGGTCTTGAAGTGGTAGTAGAGAGCGGCCTTGGTGACGTCGAGGTGCTCGGCGATCTCGCGCAGTGAGGTCCTCTCGTAGCCCTGCTCGGCGAAGAGTTCCAGCGCGACATCCTGGATGCGCTGGCGGGTGTTGCCCCGGCGTGGCTGCGCTGTGCTGCCCATGACTGCTCTCCCGAAAATTACTTACTTGACGACCGGCAAGTGACAGGTCTACGTTCCCGAGTGTACTTAACTTGCCGGTCGGCAAGTAAGTGCTGGAACGACAGCACCACAGATGGACAGAACCAAGAACGGACCAGGAACAGGGGAGTGGGGGACCATGTCACTCGACACGGTGGGGTCGGAACAGAGAGAGAAGGCGGAGCCACAGCCGCGCAGCGTGCGGGTGGTTCTGCTCGCGCTCATGATCGCGATGCTGCTGGCCATGCTGGACAACATGATCATCGGCACCGCGATGCCGACCATAGTCGGCGAGCTGGGCGGGCTGGAGCACCTGTCCTGGGTGGTCACCGCCTACACCCTCGCCACCGCCGCGTCGACCCCGATCTGGGGGAAGATCGGCGACATGTACGGGCGGAAGAAGATCTTCCTGCTCTCCATCGTCATCTTCCTCATCGGCTCCGCGCTCAGCGGCATGGCCCAGGACATGGGCCAGCTCATCGGCTTCCGCGCCGTCCAGGGCCTGGGCGCAGGCGGACTCATGGTCGGCGTCATGGCGATCATCGGTGACCTCATCCCGCCCCGTGAGCGCGGCAAGTACCAGGGCATGATGGCCGGCGTGATGGCCCTCGCCATGATCGGCGGACCGCTGGTCGGCGGCACCATCACCGACCACCTCGGCTGGCGCTGGAGCTTCTACATCAACCTGCCGCTCGGCGCCGTCGCCCTCGCGATGATCGTGACTGTGCTGCACCTGCCCGCCGTGGAGCGGACCAAGCGCAAGATCGACTATCTCGGCGCCGCCCTGCTCACGGTCGGTATCACCGCGATCGTGCTGGTCACCACCTGGGGCGGTACGGAGTACGACTGGAGCTCCCCGGTGATCATGGAGCTGATCGCCATCGGCGTCGTCACCCTCACCGCCTTCGTGTACGTGCAGACCAAGGCGCCCGAGCCGATCATGCCGCTGCACATATTCCGCAACCGCAACTTCAGCCTGATGCAGGTGATCGGCTTCCTGACCGGCTTCGTGATGTTCGGAGCCGTCCTCTTCCTGCCGCTCTACCAGCAGTCCGTGCAGGGCGCCTCGGCGACCAACTCCGGTCTGCTGCTCCTGCCGATGCTGCTGTCGATGATGGTCGTCTCGCTCTTCGCGGGCCGGGTCACCACCAACACCGGCAAGTACAAGATCTTCCCCATCGCGGGAGGCGCCCTGATGGTCACCGGCCTCTTCCTGCTCGCGCAGATGGACATCGGGACCTCCCGCCTCACCTCCGGCGTCTACATGGCCGTCCTCGGCGCCGGTATGGGCTTCCTGATGCAGATCACCATGCTCGTGGCGCAGAACAGCGCCGAGCCGAAAGACATGGGCGTCGCCTCGTCCTCCACCACCCTCTTCCGTACGCTCGGCAGCTCCTTCGGCGTGGCCATCATGGGCGCGCTGTTCACCAGCAAGGTGCAGGAGGAGATGGCGGCGCGCGGCGGTGACGCGGTGACCCAGCAGTCGGCGCAGCTCGACGCGGCGAGCCTGGCCAAGCTGCCGGACGCGGCGCGTGAGGCGTACCAGATCGCCGTCTCGTCCGGTACGCACGTGGCTTTCCTGCTGGCCGGTGCGGTCGCCGTGATCGGCTTCCTCGCGGCGTTCTTCGTCAAGGAGGTCCCGCTGCGGGGTGCCGGTCCCGAAAAGGCCTCGCAGGCCGCTTAGCCGCGCAGTCCGCTTAAAGGACCGCGTCAGGCCGCTGTGGACGGCGGGGGGCCGTTGTCAGTGCAGCGTGCCAGCATCGAAGACGTGGACAGTACACAAGCAGGTCAGCCGCCGCAGGTGCCCCTCACGCACCTGCGGCAGCTGCGTCTGGCCAAGGACGCCATGGACCGCGACTGGGCGAGCCCCCTCGACCTGGACGCGATCGCCGCTCATGCCGGATATTCGCGGTATCACTTCGTGCGGGCCTTCAAGGCGGTGTACGGGCAGACGCCCGGCCGCTATCTCTCCCGCAGGCGCATAGAGCGCGCCGAGGAGCTGCTGCGCTCGGCGAATCTCACGGTCACCGAGATCTGCGTCCTGGTGGGCTTCAGCAGCCTCGGCACCTTCTCGAAGCGCTTCAAGGAGCAGACCGGCAGCACTCCGAGCGCGTATCGCGCCAAGCACGCGGGACGCGGGGCCGCGCTCATACCGGGGTGTTACGCGATGCTGTGGGCCGGTGGCTTCCCCCACCGGGACACGGGCGCGCCACCGCGCCCGGCGGCCCCTGACCGGCCCGGCGAGGACCGCAATTCTGGAGAAGCCCGCTGACCTCGCCCCTGCCTACGGTGGGAGAGGAAGCACGGGCCACGCGAGCGGTCCGGGTACGGCACATCTCTGCGAGGAGCACGTCATGATCAAGGGTCTCGTCATCTCCACCGTCTGGGTGCTCGACCAGGAACGGGCCAAGGAGTTCTACGTCGACAAGCTCGGCCTGGAGGTCCGCACGGACATGACCCTGGGCGAGGGTGGGATGCGCTGGCTGACGGTCGGCGCCAAGGACCAGCCCGATGTGGTGCTGACCCTGATGCTGCCGGGCGGGCCCGCGGCGGACGAGGAGTCCGCCGCAGCGATCCGGACGCTCGTCAGCAAGGGCATGCTGGGCGCGGGCGTGCTCGCCACCGACGACATCCACGGGGACTACGAGAAGCTGAAGGCGAAGGGCGTGGAGTTCATACAGGAGCCGCAGGAGCGTCCGTACGGCACGGAGGCGATCTTCCGCGACGACTCGGGGAACTGGTTCTCGTTCACCCAGGCCAAGGAGGGTGACCTCGACCTGGAGAAGGAGTGGTCGTCATGATCCATCGGGCCGTCAGTCCGGGAGCTTGATCATCGGGAAGCTGCCCGTCGTCGTCGGGGCGTGCTCGGGGAGCCAGAGGACCGCGATCGCGCCGCCCGTCTCGTCCGGGCCGGGCGTCAGGCCTTCCGGTGCCGCATTGCGGAAGGTCAGCCTCGCCCCGAGGACGCGCGCCTGACCGGCGGCGATGGTCAGCCCCAGGCCGTGGCCGTGGCCCGCGCGGTCGCTCGCGCCCGTACGGAACCGGCTCGGCCCCTCCCGCAGCAGCGCGTCGGGGAAGCCCGGACCGTGGTCGCGTACGCGCACCACCCGGCCCTCGACGGTCACCTCCACCGGTGTGCCGCCGTGCTTGGCCGCGTTGGCCAGGAGATTGCCGAGGATGCGCTCCAGCCGGCGCGGGTCGGTGCTCACCCATGAGTCGTGCAGGACCCGGATCCGCACATCGGGGTCGAGCAGCGCCACCCGCCTGCTGACGAACTCGCCGAGCGCTATCTCCTGGAGTTCGGCGCGTTCCGACGCGCTGTCGAGTCGGGCGACTTCGAGGACGTCCTCGACCAGCGTCCGCATGGCCTGCGCCCGGTCCCTCACCAGCTCGGTGGGGCGACCGGGAGGCAGCAGCTCGGCGGCCGTCAGCAGGCCCGTCACCGGCGTACGCAGCTCGTGCGCGATATCGGCGGTGACCCGGCGCTCCGCCTCGATGCGTTCGTTCAGCGCGTCCGTCAGGGCGTCGACCGCGCGGGCCAGCTCGTCGGTCTCGTCCCGTACGACTCCGCCGACCGCTTCCCGTACGCGTACATCCGTGTTGCCCTGTGCCACCTTGCCCGCGGCAGCCGCAGCCTTGCGCAGCCGGCGCGAGAGCTGTCCGCCGATCAGTACGCCCAGCGCGGAGCCGCCGACGACCACGCAGACCGAGCCGATCAGCAGGGCGCGGTCGAGATCATTCATGATCGTCGCTGAGCGGTCGGCGAACTTGCTGTGCAGGGAGAGCACACCGTTCTCCAGCGGCACGGCCGCCCAGACGTCGGGTGTCCCGTCCGCCGCGTCATGTATGTATGTCGCGCGTCTGCCCTGCTGCACCTTGTCCCGCAGGTCGTCGGGGAGCGCGGGGTCGTTCAGTTTCGTACCGAACTTCAGCTCGTGCGTCGAGTCGTACATGCGCTGTGCGAACAGCAGCCGCTCCAGCTGCACCTCGCGGGCGTTGTCCAGCATCGAGAGCTGAGCCGCGTTGTGCACGACAAGGCTCAGGGCCGTCGCGATGAGGGCGCCGACCGCCGCGATCGCGATGCTGATCTTCCACCGGACGCCGGTGCGCAGGGCGAACCGCTTCATGCCTTGAGTTTGTAGCCGAAGCCGCGGACCGTCTCGATCCGGTCCTGCCCGATCTTCGTGCGCAGCCGCTGCACATGAACGTCCACCACTCGCGTGTCACCGCCCCAGCCGTAGTCCCAGACACGTTCGAGCAGCTTGTCACGGGACAGGACGGTGCCCGGAGCAGCCGAGAACTCGATCAGCAGCCGTATCTCGGTAGGCGTCAGCGCCACCGGCTCACCTCCCTTGCGCACCTCCATGCCCTCGATGTCGATCTCCAGATCGCCGAAGGACCGCGCGCCGTGCTCGTCCGCCCGCTCCGGCCCGCCGTGCTCCCCGGCGGGCCGGCCCGCGTGCCCGAAGCGGCGCAGCACCGCGCGGATCCGGGCGACGAGCACGGCGCCGTCGAAGGGCTTGGTCACGTAGTCGTCGGCCCCCGCCTCCAGGCCCAGCACCACGTCGATCGAGTCGGCGCGCGCCGACAGCATGATCACGGGGACGGTCGACTCGTCCCTGATCCGGCGGCAGAGACTGACCCCGTCGAGGCCCGGCACCATCACATCGAGCAGCGCGATGTCCGGCCGGTCGGCCCGGAACGCCTCCAGACCGGAGAGGCCGTCCGGCATGGCCGTCACCACGAAGCCGTCGCGCTCCAGCGCGAGCTGGGTGGCCTCGCGAATGACGTCGTCGTCCTCGACGAACAGGACATGGGTCTCCACCATCCGGCAGCTCTCAGCTCTCTCAGTCGTCGCTCGTCGGGGACGGCGCGGGGGCGTCCGCGGGGCCGTTGCCGACCGCTCCGCTGTAGTGGTTGCGCACCCGGTAGCGCTCGGTGAATCTCGTGTCGGCCCAGGTGTAGGTGACGACGTCCTCGCCGGACGGATACGCCACGGGGTCGCCCTTCGCGTACACCTGGCGGGTCACCACCAGCTCACCACGGTCGATCGTGGCGTAGACGGCGGGTTCCTCGGAGGAGAAGACGTTCTCGTAACTCCGGTCGGACTCGCGGTAGACGTATGTCCCCAGCCCCACGGCGTCGTCGCAGGTCATCACGTTGACCACCACGTCAGGCACGTCGCCGCCGGTCAGATTCCCGTACGAGGTGTCGACCGGGTAGGCGTCCTTGGCGCACGGCTTGAGGTCGGCCTTGACCTGCCCGCTCACCTTGGGGTCCCGCCGTATGAGATCCACCGGGTCGATCTCCTGGGCGGGCACGGCCGACGGCTCGGAGGTCGGCGGCCCGGCGGGCTCGGGGCTGGCGACGACAGCGGCACCTTCGTCGCGGGTGCCGGTCGTGCTCGTGGAGCAGCCGAGGGCGAACAGGGCGAAGGCGACGAGCGCGGCCAGCGCCACACCGCCGGTGGCGGTCGTCGCCGTCAGGGTCACCTGCCTCGGAGGACGGCCCTGCGTGGGCGTGATCCCGTCGCTCGTAGCCTCTCCGTGGCGCTTCAGGCCGCGCACCGCTCCTGCCCCCGTCCGTCGCGACGATAACCTGCACGCTCCGGAGCGACGGCGCGCGGCGTGGGGTGCGCGGGCCGCCGGTTCCCCGGCGTCCGGCGCTCCGCGTCGCGTCGCTCCAGCTCACGGGCCTCCAGCTCCTCGCGGAGTTTGGCGAGAGCCCGGTGCAGCGTGCTCTTCACCGTACCGGTAGACATTCCGAGCGCCGCCGCCGTCTCCTCCGTACTCATCTGCTCCCAGTGCCGCAGTACGACGACGCTGCGCTGCTTCGGCGCCAGGACGCCGAGGATGTCGACGAGCAGGGCGCGGTTGGCGCGCTGCTCGGAGCCGTCCTCGACACAGGGCTCGGGCAGCTGCTCGGTCGGCACCTCTTCGAGCTTGCGCGCCCGCCACCACTCCGTACGGGTGTTGATCATGACGCGCCGCAGATACGCGTCGGCGAGCGACTTGTCGGCGATGCCGTCCCAGCGGCCGTACGTACGGGCCAGAGCGGTCTGGAGCAGGTCCTGGGCGTCGACGGGGTCGGGGACCAGCCGCCGGGCACTGCGCAGCAGAGCCTCCTGCCGGGTGCGTACGTACTCCTCGAATTCGAGCACCTCGCCGTGCGCCATGCCAACCGCCTCCCGCCCCTGAACTGCACCGTGTACCGCTGCTGTGGTCTTCGCCCTACGACCCAGAAGTTACGGAGGCGTTGTCACGAGGCCGTGCGCGCCAGCCCTCGGCGGGCGCACGGAGACCCATCGGTTGTGTAACGGCGGGGACGGAACGGACGAACGAGCAACGGGGGAGGAGACAGACGAACGGCCGGCCCGGAAGGGCCGGCCGGGGGTCGGGGGCGAACGGGTGGGGGAGGTGGCGGAACGGTGCGGTGCGGCGCCGCGTGGTCAGCTCAGCGGCAGCCGGTACAGGTCGTCGGCCAGCGGCTCGACCAGCCCGTCGGCCACCAGCCCGTCCAGCGCCCTGGCCCGCTGCACCGGCTCCTCCCATACGGCGTCGAGCACCGCGAGCGGCACCGGCGCCACCGCCTCGCGCAGCACGGCGAGCAGCTTGCCGCGCACCTGGCGGTCGGTACCCGCGTATGTCTGGCCGCGGCGGGCGGGACCCTGGTGCGCCGGTTTGCCGGCCAGCCGCCAGGCGCACCGCGAGGCGATCGGGCAGCGTGCGCAGTCCTCGTTCTTCGAGGTGCACACGAGCGCGCCGAGTTCCATGGAGGCGGCGGCCCAGCGGGCCGCCGTCCGCTCGTCCACAGGCAGCAGCGCGCGGGCCAGTTTGCGCTCGGCGGCCGTCGTCGCGTTCGGCGGGTACTGGATGCCGGCGGCGGCGCGCGCGAAGACACGGCGCACGTTCGTGTCGAGGACGGCATGCCGTTGTCCGTACGCGAACGAGGCCACGGCGGCGGCGGTGTACTCGCCGATGCCGGGCAGCGCGAGCAACTGGCCGTGCTCGCGCGGTACGTCGCCGCCGAACCGCTCCGTTATCGCCAGGGCCGCCCCGTGCAGCCGTAGCGCTCGGCGCGGGTAGCCGAGTCTGCCCCAGGCGCGTACCGCTTCGCCGGGTGCCTCGGCGGCCAGGTCGGCGGGGCGCGGCCAGCGCGCGAGCCACTGTTCGTACACCGGGAGCACCCGGGCGACCGGGGTCTGCTGGAGCATGAACTCGCTGACCATCACGCCCCAGGCGCCCGTGTCGGGGCGGCGCCAGGGCAGGTCGCGGGCGTGCGCGTCGAACCACGCGATGACGGGGTCGTGGAGGGCGGCCGGGTCGGTAGCCGGCGCCGTAGTCGCAGAAGTCGCAGTCATGGCAGCACCGATCCTGGCACGTTCCGGGGTGGGGGTGGCGCAGCCGACCGCTGTGCGCCGGGCGTCGCTGGGGGGTGACGGGGGCGTGAAGGGGGCGCGTTGGGGTTCGTACGAGACCCGCCGGTCGGGCGAAACCGTGTGTGAAGCACGAACGAACCACGCGTGAATCCCACATGTTCCACGCGTGAATCGCGCATGCGGCTCAGAGGTGCGAGTCGTGGCGGCCCCTCGGCCGGAGCCGGCGGGTTTCTGTCGCCGAACCGTGGTCGGGCTCCGGGCCGGGACCGGGTCCGTGGACCGGTCCCTGGATCGCCCCGTGAGCCGGGCCCGTGGTCGCGCCCGCGGCCTGCGCCGAGACCGGTCCCTGTCCCGGTCCCTGTCCCGCGAACCAGACCACCACTCCCGTACGGCTCGTCCGCATCGTCTCGATCAGCACCCTCGCCGGTCGCGTCAGCGCCAGGACGACGAGCGTCGCGACCACGGCGCCGAACACCAGCCCCACCGCCACGTCATGCGGATAGTGCACGCCGACGAAGACCCGCGAGAAGGCCGCGAAGAGCGCCAGCGGAAGCGTCAGGAACGCGATCCTCCGCCAGGCGATGGCCAGCGCGACCGCCGCCGCCCCGGCGATCGTCGAGTGGTTGCTGGGGAACGACCAGTCGCCGACCGGCGGACAGGTCGCCAGCGACGCGGCGGCGCCCGCGACCGCGCGGCACGGCCGCTCCTCCTGCACGGCGCTCTTGAACAACTCGCTGCCCACGTAGGCGACTGCGGTCGCCAGTGGCCCAACTACCGCTACCGCCATGGCGCGTGAGTCCGCGGACCGGGTCCGCCACCAGCTGAGGAGGAACAGAACGCCGAGGATGACGATCACGGCCTCCGTCCCGATTTCGACGAAGTGCGTTACCCAGGAAGGGGAGTCGTGGGCGAGATCGGTAATGTCGCGGTAAAGACCGCTGGTGACGGAGGGGTCCATGGTCACGGACCGTACCTTCCCCACTCCGGCTCACGCATCTCACCAACGGCGGCCGTACCCTGACGAAAGTGGTAAGTGGGGTCACACAGGCCGCAGTCGCGTGATGATGATCCGTAAAACTTGGCAGACGAGCGGCATGTGGGGCGGGAGTTGGCCCTGAACTCTCGTAGAGTTGCGCCGTGGGATCTATGCGCAATCCGGTCGGGCCGCTTCCCTCCTCCATCTACTGGCGACGGAGGGCAGTCGCGGCGACTCTGATCGCGCTGCTCGCGTTGCTCGTCGTATGGGCCGTCACATCCGGTGGTGACGAAGGCGGAAAGAAGCGCGACGACGGCGCGAACGGCGAAGGTCCCGCCCCCTCGATCACCCCCGGACCGTCCGGATCCGGACCCGCGATCAGCGAACAGCCGGGCGGGCGCGACGAGTCGGGCGAGACCGGCGGAAGCGACGGCGGCGACCAGGGCGGTACGGACGCGGGCGCTGACGGCGGCGGCAGTGGCAGCGGCGACACCGGCAGCGGTGGTACGGGCGGTTCCGCCGGCGCGGGCGGCGCGGCGAACGGCGGCGGTGGCGCCGACGGTGCGAGCGGCAGCAGTACGGGCGAGCAGGTACCGGTCGGATCGAGCCTCCCCGACTGCGCGGCGAGCGCGCTGTCCCTGAAGCTGGAGAGCCGGAAGGTCGCCTACGAGCCGGGCGAGAAGCCCTCGTTCAAGATCACGGCCACCAACGGGTCCGCCACGGACTGCAAGGCGGACCTCGGACCGAAGTCCGTCGTGCTGACCGTCACCGACTCCGAGAGCGACGAGATCTGGTCCTCCAAGGACTGCCCCAAGATCGACCGGCTGTTGCTGAAGGTCCCCGCCGGCGGGACGGTCACGCGGACCGTCACCTGGGACCTCACACAGAGCGCCCCGCAGTGCGCCACACCCCCGCCCGGCAAGGCCAAGCCCGGCACCTACCTGGTGGAGGCGGCGGCGCCCGGCGCGACGGTGAAGCAGGGCCAGGCGTCGATCCGGCTGGACAAGGACTGAGGTCGAGGCGAGGATTGACGAGCACGCGAGGACGGCTTGCGTAGCAGGGCGGCACCACCGTCGTTCCGGTGCTGCCGCCCTCCTGCGTACGTCAGACGTACCGCTCCAGGATGGACGACTCCGCCAGCCGCGACAGGCCCTCGCGCACGCTGCGCGCCCGCGCCTCGCCCACGCCGTCCACCGTCTGCAGATCGTCGACGCTCGCCGCCAGCAGCTTCTGCAGCCCGCCGAAGTGCTCGACCAGCCGCTCGATGATGGCGCCCGGCAGCCGCGGCACCTTGGCCAGCAGCCGGTAACCGCGCGGCGAGACCGCCGAGTCCAGCGTCTCGGGCGAGCCGCTGTAGCCCAACGCGCGGGCCACCACGGGCAGTTCCAGCAGCTCGGTGTGGGAGAGCGCGTCAAGCTCCGTCATCGCCTCGGCGACCGTACGGGACCGCTTCGCCGTCGGCTCGGGCACATAGTCCCGTACGACCAGCTCACGCTCGGGGTCGACGCCCGCGATCAACTCGTCGAGCTGGAGGGAGAGAAGACGCCCGTCGGTGCCCAACTCGACCACGTACTCGGCGATTTCGGTGGCGATCCTGCGCACCATCTCCAGGCGCTGCGAGACCGCCGTCACGTCTCGGACCGTCACCAGGTCCTCGATCTCCAGCGCGGAGAGCGTGCCGGCGACCTCGTCCAGCCGGAGCTTGTACCGCTCAAGGGTCGCCAGCGCCTGGTTGGCGCGCGACAGGATCGCCGCCGACTCCTCCAGGACGCGGCGCTCCCCGTCCACGTACAGCGCGATCAGCCGCATCGACTGCGACACGGAGATCACGGGGAACCCGCACTGCTTGGACACCCGGTCCGCCGTGCGGTGGCGGGTGCCGGTCTCCTCGGTCGGGATGGACGCGTCGGGGACGAGCTGGACACCGGCCCGCAGAATCTTGGTGATGTCTTTGTCGAGAATGAGCGCGCCGTCGAGCTTGGCCAGCTCGCGGAGCCTCGTCGCGGTGAATTCCACGTCCAGCACGAAGCCGCCCGTGCACATCGCCTCGACGGTCTTGTCCATACCGAGGACGATGAGACCGCCGGTGTTCCCCCGGAGGATCCGCTCCAGGCCGTCACGCAGCGCCGTGCCTGGCGCCACGGCGCTCAGTGAGGCGCGCATCAGCGCTTCGGTGCCGGATCCACCGGAGCCACCACCGGACTTTCCGGGTGCTGCTGCCCGGTCGTTGGCTGCCACTGCACTCCTCCGGCTCGTACGGATGGGCGAGACCAGGGCAAAGTCTACCGGCGGTCCTTGCCCTCCCGTGGGGCCTCCGTACGACCCCGGCGCGGAAGCACGCTCAGAGCCGCCCCCATGTCCGCGACTTCTGTGACCTTCATACCGGCTGGGATCTTCCCCGGATCGGTCGGGACGAGGGCGTGCGTGAAGCCGAGACGGTGCGCCTCGGCCAGTCTGCGCTGGACGCCCGTGACCCTTCTGACCTCGCCCGCGAGCCCCACCTCGCCGATCGCGACCAGATTCGTCGGCAGCGGGGTGTCGCTCGCCGCCGAGGCCAGGGCCAGGGCGATCGCCAGGTCGGCGGCCGGTTCCGAGAGCTTCACGCCGCCGACCGTCGCGCTGTAGATGTCGCGCTTGCCGAGCGCGCTGATCCGGCCGCGCTGTTCGAGAACGGCCAGCATCATCGAGACGCGGGACGTCTCCAGGCCCGATGTGGTGCGCCGGGGAGAGGGGATCTGCGAGTCGACCGTCAGCGCCTGCACCTCGGCGACGAGCGGGCGGCGGCCTTCGAGCGTGACTGTGAGGCAGGTGCCGGGGACCGGCTCGTCCCGGCGGGTCAGGAAGAGGCCGGAAGGGTCGGCGAGCCCGGTGATGCCCTCGTCGTGCAACTCGAAGCAGCCGACCTCGTCCGTCGTGCCGTACCTGTTCTTGACGCCTCGCACCAGCCGCAGCCGCGCGTGCCGGTCGCCCTCGAAGGACAGCACGACGTCCACCAGGTGCTCCAGCAGCCGGGGGCCCGCGATCGCGCCGTCCTTGGTGACATGGCCGACGAGCAGGGTGGACATGCCCCGCTCCTTGGAGTTCCGGATGAGCGCCCCGGCGACCTCCCGGACCTGCGCCATGCCGCCGGGCGCCCCGTCGATCTCCGGCGACGCCACCGTCTGTACGGAGTCCAGGATCAGCAGCGACGGTTTGACCGCGTCGAGATGCCCGAGGACGGCGGAGAGGTCCGTCTCGGCCGCGAGATAGAGATGGTCGTCGATCGCCTTGATGCGGTCCGCGCGCAGCCGCACCTGGCTCGCCGACTCCTCGCCCGTCACATACAGCGTGCGGTGCTCGGGGCCGGCCGCCTTCGCCGCGACGTCCAGGAGCAGCGTGGACTTGCCGACGCCCGGCTCACCGGCCACCAGCACGACGGCTCCGGGGACGAGGCCGCCGCCCAGGACGCGGTCCAGCTCGTCCACGCCCGTCGAGCGGGCCGTGGCCGTCCGGCCGTCGATCTGGCCGATCGGGAGGGCCGGGGTGCTGACCCGGCCGACCGCCGTCGTCCGTACGGCGGGCGCGCCGTACTCCTCGACGGTGCCCCAGGCCTGGCACTCGGGGCAGCGGCCGAGCCACTTGACCGTCGTCCAGCCGCAGTCGGTGCAGCGGTAGGACGGCCGGTCCTTGGCGGATTTCGTACGGGCGACAGCCATGACGCCACCGTATAGGCGACCACTGACAGCCCTTACCGCGGTGGCCACTTGGGCGGGGGCGAGAGCAGGAAACGGCCGTAGCGGTCGTTTCACCCGTAAGGATTAAAAGCAGGCGAGCGTGGGGAAGGTCGTGCGCTCCCCTGTCTACCGTCGCCGGGTGACGAGCAGCAGACTGGAGCCCCCCGCATACACCACCGGCGCGCACCGTGCGCCCCGAACGGAGCCGCCCCGATCGGAGCCGCCCCGATCGGAGCCGCGCCATTCGGAGCCGCGCCGATCCGTTACGCGCCGGCCGCCCGTTCGGTACGAGCCGTATCTGGACGGGTTGTTCACGTACTGCCTCTCCGTGCTGTGCGACCACGACGCCGCGACCGAGGTGCTGGGCGAGGTGCTGGTCATCTCCGAGCGCCACTACGGGCGTTGCCCGGGGGGCGAGGGGGAGCGCAGGGTCTGGCTGTACGCGCTCGCCCGGTGGGCCTGTCTGCGTCGGCTCGGTGAGCGGCGCGGGAGCAGGCCGGGGGCGCACACGGGCCGCCGCGGGCCGGTCGGGAATTCCGGAGCCCACTCCGGAGCCGACGCGGGGGCCGCCGTCCCGCCGGAGGTCGCCGCGCGCCGTCGGCGTGAACTCGCCACGCTGGCCTGGCCCGAGGCCGCCGGTACGTCCCCCGAGCAGCGCGAAGCGCTCGAACTGGCCGTACGCCACCGGCTCGACGCGCGCGGTGTCGCCGCCGTCCTGTCCATGGAGGCGCTGCCGGCCCGCGAACTGCTCAACTCCGCCGCCTGCGAGGTCGAGCGCACCAGGGCCGCGCTCGCCGTCGTCGAGACGGGCAACTGTCCGGCCGTCGCCCAGCTCACCGGCGACGACCAGGTGCTGCTCTCCAGCGCGCTCCGGCGCGAACTGGTCCGGCACGTGGACGACTGCCCGCGCTGCCGCCGCGCCGCCGAGCGCGCCGAGGCGGCGGGCCCCTGGCCGGGCTCGGCGGCCTCAGCGCGCGCCGCCCGGCCCGCCACGCCCGGCGTGCCCTCCTGGGCCGCGTCGCCCGCCGTCCTGCCGCTCGTCGAAGCTCCTCGGGTGGCGGCGTACGGCGCCATGACGAACACGCCGCGCTCCCGTGCCACGACCCCGCGCTTCGGCCGTGACGGCTTCCCGATGGACCCCAAGGACCGCGCCGCCCGCCGCGACCGGCTGCGCGCGCGTGCCGTCACGACCACCGTCGTGGCCACCGTCGTCGCCGCGCCCGTGCTCGCCCTCTGGGCGGCGTACCGGGGCGAGCCGCCGACCGCCGAGGGCCAGGGCGGGACGTCCGTCAGCGCCGGTGACGCCGAGCGGCGCGGCGCGCAGGCGGCCGATCCGCTGGATTCGTACGAGAACGCGGGCAACGCCGAGAACCGCCCCGGCGCCCCCTTCGCCACCGGCAGCGGTGACCCGGACGTCTCGGTCGAGGTCATCAGCGACGGCACGGGCGCCCCGCCCGGCACCGCCGGAGCGGGCTCGGGGCGGCTCTCCGTCACTGCGGAGTCGACCGGCGACCGTACGAGGATCACGCTCACCGCGACCGGCACCCACCCCGTCGCGTGGTCGGCCCGGACCAGCGCGCCCTGGCTGCGGCTGAGCCGTACGTCCGGCACCCTCGCCCCCGGCCGGTCCGTCACCGTCCACGTCCACGTGGACCACGCGCGCGAGCCGTCCGGCCCGTGGCGCGCCCGCGTGGGGCTGACCCCGGCGGGGTCGGTGGTCGCGATCAGCGGTTACGGTGCCAGGCCGCCGTCCTCGTCGGACCCGGGTCCCGGCCGGCCGACACACCCGACCCGCCCCCCGTCATCGCCGCCGGGCACGGGCGGCCCCGGCCCGAGCGATCCGGGCGAGCCGACCGATCCGGGGCCGAGCGCCCCCACGGATCCGCCGCCCGGCACGGGCACTCCGTCCGACCCGACGGATCCGACCGGACCCCCGCCCACCTCGGACGACCCGAGCCCGCCCGGCGACCCGACCGGCCCGAGCGACCCGGGCGGCTCGGACACACCGCCCGCGCCGCCCGCGCCCCTCACGTCGCCGTGAGCGAACGCGCCGCCGTCCCGCGCCCTCAGGCGTCGGGCACCTGCACGGGATCCGCCGGGTGCGGAGCGACCAGCGGCAGCGCGCTCGCCAGCCGTACCTCGCACAGCTCGACCAGCGTGTCGTACCCCGCCTTGCCCATCAGCTCGGTCAGCTCCGGCCCGTACGTCTTGTACACCGGCTCGCCCGCCCCGTGCGCCGATGTCGCCGAGGTGCACCACCAGTGCAGGTCGTGCCCGCCGGGGCCCCAGCCCCGCCGGTCGTACTCGCCGATCGTCACCTGGAGCACCCGCGACTCGTCGGGCCGCTCGATCCAGTCGTACGTACGCCGGACCGGCAGCTGCCAGCACACGTCGGGCTTCGTCTCCAGCGGCTCGCGGTCCTCCCGCAGCGCCAGGATGTGCAGCGCGCAGCCCGCGCCGCCGGAGAAGCCGGGCCGGTTCTGGAAGATGCAGGAGCCGTTCCAGCGGCGCGTCTTGCGGGCGCCCTCGTCGTCGGTCTCCGTCCAGCCGCTGTCCGCCCCCACGCCGTGGAACTGCCACAGCTCCGGCGTGAGGCGTTTCACGTGCCCGGCGACCCGCTTCTCGTCGTCCTCGTCGGAGAAGTGCGCCCCCAGCGTGCAGCAGCCGTCGTCGGCGCGGCCCGCCTCGATGCCTTGGCAACCGCTGCCGAAGACACACGCCCACCGTGAGGTGAGCCAGGTCAGATCGCACCGGAAGACCTGCTCGTCGTCCGCCGGATCAGGGAATTCCACCCAGGACCGCGCGAAATCCAGCCCCTTCTCGTCGGGCGGGATCTGCTCGTGCTGCTTCTTGGCGCGGCTGGCTTTGCCCGGCTTCGCCTTGTTCGTCTTTGGCACGGCTCCAGCGTATGCGCGTCGTCGCAGTAGCGTTCGCCCATGAGACTCGGAGTTCTCGACGTCGGTTCGAACACCGTCCACCTGCTGGCGGTCGACGCCCATCGCGGCGCCCGCCCACTGCCCGCCCATTCCCACAAGACCGAGCTGAGGCTCGCCGAACTGCTCGACGAGGACGGCGCGATCGGTCCCGACGGCGTCGAGCGGCTGGTGGCGACGATCGCCGACGCGCTGCTGGCCGCCGAGGACAAGGGGTGCGAGGCGGTGCTGCCGTTCGCCACGTCCGCCGTGCGCGAGGCGAGCAACGCCGACCACGTACTCGCCAGGGTCAAGGAGGAGACGGACGTTGACCTCCAGGTCCTCACGGGTGACGAGGAGGCCCGGCTGACCTTCCTCGCAGCCCGCCGCTGGTTCGGCTGGTCGGCGGGAAAGCTGCTGGTCCTGGACATCGGCGGCGGCTCGCTGGAGATTTCCTACGGCATCGACGAGGAACCGGACGCCGTCGTGTCCCTGCCGCTGGGCGCCGGCCGCCTCACTGCGGGCTGGCTGCCCGGCGATCCGCCCGACCCGCAGGACGTACGGGCGCTGCGCCGCCATGTCCGGGCGCAGATCGCCCGTAACGTCGGCGAGTTCACCCGCTTCGGCGAGCCGGACCATGTCGTGGCCACCTCGAAGACCTTCCGGCAGCTGGCACGGATCGCCGGGGCCGCCCGCTCCGCCGACGGGCTTTATGTACAGCGCGATCTGACCCGTAAAGCCCTGGAGGCGTGGGTCCCCAGGCTGACGACGATGACCGCCGCGCAGCGTGCCGAACTGCCCGGTGTGTCGGAGGGGCGGGCGCCCCAGCTGCTCGCCGGCGCGCTGGTCGGCGAGGCGGTGATGGATCTGTTCGGCGTCGAGGAGCTGGAGATCTGTCCGTGGGCGCTGCGTGAGGGCGTGATCCTGAGGAGGCTGGACCAGCTGCCGACGACGGAGGGCTGAGCGCCGACTGATGTCAGATCGCCGCCTTCTCAAAGAGGAGGCGGCGGGCCGTCCGAGCTGCGGTCTTCCCAAGGAGGACGGGCCGTTGCACTCGTCACTTTCCGCATCGGCGCCCGCGATGCGGCCTGCCGGTGCCCGTACCCTGTCTCCGTGGCAGAACCAGTGGTGCGCATCCCGGATGCGAAGGTCGCCCTGTCGACGGCCTCCGTCTATCCGGAGTCCACGGCGACGGCGTTCGAGATCGCCGGGCGCCTGGGGTACGACGGCGTGGAGGTCATGGTCTGGACGGACCCCGTCAGCCAGGACATCGAGGCCCTGCGCCGCCTCTCCGACTATCACCGGGTGCCGGTCCTGGCCATCCACGCACCATGTCTGCTGATCACGCAGCGGGTCTGGTCGACCGACCCGTGGACCAAGCTCCAGCGGGCGCGGTCGGCCGCCGAGCGGCTGGGCGCCTCCACCGTCGTCGTACACCCGCCGTTCCGCTGGCAGCGCCAGTACGCGCGCGACTTCGTCACCGGTATCTGGCGGATGGCCGACGAGACGGACGTGCGCTTCGCCGTCGAGAACATGTACCCGTGGCGCTACCGGGACCGTGAAGTGCTCGCGTACGCCCCCGACTGGGACGTCACGAAGGACGACTACCGGCACTTCACCGTGGACCTGTCGCACACGGCCACCGCCCGCTCCGACGCGATGTCCATGGTCGAGCGCATGGGCGACCGGCTGGGACACATCCATCTCGCCGACGGCAACGGCTCCGCGAAGGACGAGCACCTGGTGCCGGGGCGCGGCAACCAGCCCTGCGCCGAACTGCTCGAACGGCTGGCGGGCAGCTCCTTCGACGGGAACGTCGTGATCGAGGTCAACACCCGGCGTGCGATGTCCTCCGCCGAACGCGAGGCCGACCTGGCGGAGGCGCTGGCCTTCACCCGGTTGCATCTGGCCTCGGCGTCGTCCTCGGCCTCCACGCCGGCGACGGCGCCCGGACCGTCGGGACCCTCGGGTGCGTCGCGATCGTCGGCTGCGGAGTCCGGGCCCCCGCAGCCACGCCTGTCCCACGGCCGCTCCCGGATCCGCCGCCCATGACCGGTACGGCCCCGCGCCGCCGTGGCCGCCCCGCGCGCTCGGACGCGGACACCGGGCCCGGCGCCCGCGAGCGGATCCTGGAGGCGGCCCGTACGGAGTTCGCCGAGCGCGGCTACGACAAGACGTCCGTCCGGGGCATCGCGAAGGCCGCCGGGGTCGACCCGGCCCTCGTGCATCACTACTTCGGTACGAAGGAAGAGGTCTTCGGCGCGGCCATCGAGGTCACCTTCGAGCCGGCACGGGTCCTGCCCACGCTGCTGTCGGGTGGCAAGGACGGCATCGGCGAGCGGCTCGCGCGCTTCTTCATCAGCGTGTGGGAGAACCCGGCCTCCCGCGCCCCGCTGCTCGCGATCGTCCGTTCCGCCCTGACGAACGAGGTCGCGGCGGCCCTGCTGCGCAAGTTCGTGCTGCGGCGGCTGCTGGAGCGGATCGCGGAGGAGCTGGACGTACCGGACCCCACCCTCCGCGCCGAGCTGGCGGCCTCGCACATGATCGGGATCGCGATCCTGCGGTACGTGCTCAAGGCGGAGCCGCTGGCCTCGGTGGACACCGAGGAGATCGTCAGAATGGTCGCGCCGACGCTCCAGCGGTATCTGACCGAAAGCTGAACGGTCGTCCCGTATTCCGGACAGACCGTCCAGATCTTGGAGCGGTGGGCGTAGGCTCGAAAAAGTCATTTTCCACCGAAGGATCTGCCGAAGGAGCGAGCGACGATGCCCGAGCTGAGGTCCCGCACTGTCACCCACGGCCGGAACATGGCGGGCGCGCGCGCCCTTATGCGGGCGTCGGGCGTAGCGAGCGAGGACATCGGCAAGCCGATCGTCGCGGTGGCCAACTCCTTCACCGAGTTCGTCCCCGGCCACACCCACCTCGCCCCCGTCGGCCGGATCGTCTCCGAGGCGATCAAGGCCGCCGGAGCCGTCCCTCGCGAGTTCAACACCATCGCGGTCGACGACGGCATCGCGATGGGCCACGGAGGCATGCTCTACAGCCTGCCGTCCCGCGACCTGATCGCCGACTCCGTCGAGTACATGGTCGAGGCGCACTGCGCGGACGCGCTGATCTGCATCTCCAACTGCGACAAGATCACGCCGGGCATGCTGATGGCCGCGATGCGCCTCAACATCCCCACGGTCTTCGTCTCCGGCGGCCCGATGGAGGCCGGCAAGGCCACCCTGGTCGATGGCACCGTCCGCAAGCTGGACCTCATCAACGCGATCTCGGACGCCGTCAACGAGTCAGTCTCGGACGAGGACATCCTTCGTATCGAGGAGAACGCCTGCCCGACCTGCGGCTCCTGTTCCGGCATGTTCACCGCCAACTCGATGAACTGCCTCGCGGAGGCCATCGGTATCGCCCTGCCCGGCAACGGCTCGGTCCTCGCCACGCACACCGCGCGCAAGGCGCTGTACGAGAACGCGGGCAGCACGGTCGTCGACATCACCAAGCGCTACTACGAAGGCGGCGACGAGACCGTCCTGCCGCGCAACATCGCCACCCGCGCGGCCTTCGACAACGCCATGGCGCTCGACATCGCCATGGGCGGCTCCACGAACACGATCCTGCACCTCCTCGCCGCCGCCCAGGAGGCCGGTCTCGACTACGGCCTGGACGAGATCGACGCCGTCTCACGGCGCGTCCCGTGCCTGGCGAAGGTCGCGCCGAACGTCGCGCCCGGCGGCACGTACTACATGGAGGACATCCACCGGGCCGGCGGCATCCCCGCCATCCTCGGCGAGCTGTACCGCGGCGGCCTCCTTGAGGAGGACGTGCACTCGGTGCACTCCGACTCGCTCGACGAATGGCTCAAGACCTGGGACGTGCGCGGCGGTTCACCCTCCGAGGAGGCCGTGGAGCTCTGGCACGCGGCACCCGGCTGCAAGCGCTCGGCGACCGCGTTCTCCCAGTCCGAGCGGTGGGACACGCTCGACCTGGACGCCGAGGGCGGCTGCATCCGCTCGCTGGAGCACGCGTACTCGAAGGACGGCGGACTCGCCGTACTGAAGGGCAACCTGGCCGTCGACGGCTGCGTGGTGAAGACCGCGGGCGTGGACGAGTCGATCTGGACCTTCGAGGGCCCGGCCGTCGTCTGCGAGTCGCAGGAGGACGCCGTCGAGAAGATCCTCCGTAAGGAGATCGCGGAGGGCGACGTGATCGTCATCCGTTACGAGGGTCCGCGCGGCGGCCCCGGCATGCAGGAGATGCTCTACCCCACCTCGTATCTGAAGGGCCGCGGCCTCGGCAAGGCGTGCGCGCTGGTCACCGACGGCCGCTTCTCCGGCGGCACGTCCGGCCTGTCGATCGGCCACGCCTCGCCCGAGGCGGCGTCCGGCGGGACGATCGCGCTGGTGCGGGACGGCGACCGCATCCGGATCGACATTCCGGGGCGCTCGATCGAACTGCTCGTCGACGACGCCGAGTTGGCCCTCCGCCGGGACGCGCTGAACGGTGTGTACGAGCCGGTCTCGCGTGAGCGCAAGGTCTCCGTGGCGCTGCGCGCGTACGCGGCGATGGCGACGAGCGCGGACAAGGGCGCGGTCAGGGACGTCTCCCGACTGGGCTGAGCCGAGTCGGGCTGAGCACGACGGCCCCGGCACCCGGTGTGTGTCACCAGGTGTTGGGGTTCTCGCTGTCCACGGCGAAGACGGACCCGTCGGGCGCGCCGGCGTAGATACGGCCCGGCGCGGTCGCGGGGGCGGGCAGCGCCGACATGTAGGCGAGCCTGCCCGACAGCAGCCGAGGTTTCGTACGGCCGATCAGTGTGCCCTCCGCCGTGTCGACCGTGATCAGCTGCCCGTCGGCGGCGGAGAAGTAGAGCCGGTCGCCGGCCGTGACGACAGGGCTGGACGTGCGGGCGACGTCGGTCTCCAACTGCCAGCGGGGCTTGGCCTTCTTGCCCGTACGAGTGGTGTCGACGGCCAGCAGGCTCCCGCCGCGAGCCAGCAGGTACGCGGTGTCGTCGCGCACGGCCACCTGCGCCCCGGACACGAGGTAGGGCAACGGGATGCGGCGTACGTCCCGGCTCGCGGGGTCGTAGCGCACGACGGCGTCCGTCATCGAGTCCACGTCCGTCGACGCGAGGAACAGCGCGCCGCGCTGGGTGGCCACCGGCTTCAGGTTCCCGTCGAGCCGCCGCTGCCAGGCGAGATCGCCGGTCGCCGGGTCCACCGCGCTGACCAGCGTGGTGCGGGCGTCGTCCGATGACTCGGCGGCGTAGCTGTGACCGGTCTGCGGGCTGTGGAAGGCGAAGAGGGGGTTGGTGTGTCCGGGGAGCCGGTGCTCCCAACGCCTCTCGCCCGTCGCGCCGTTCAGCGACTCCACCCGTCCGTCGGGCTTCACGACCAGGACGGTGTCACCGGCGTGGTGGACGCCGCCCTGGTTGCCGGAGACGTCGGTGCTCCAGACCGGGGTGCCGTCGTCCTTCTCGTACGCCTTCAGCCGCGCGGACTTCTGAGCGGTGAGTACGGTGTGGACGAGACCGCCGGAGACGACGGGGACCGACGCGTCATCGGCGCCCGAGCCGTGCGACCAGATCACCCGCCCGTCGGCCGGGTCGAGCCGGGCGGCGGCGACGCCGCGCGTGGAGCAGAGCAGGGTCGCGGAGGCGCCGGAGTCGCCCGGTGTGTACGAACACGCCGGTGTGCTGCCCCGTTCGGCGCTCTCGCCGACGGCCGGGGCCAGCCAGGGCTTGAAGGCGGCTGGGGTCGTCCTTGCCGTATCGGAGCTCCGCGAATCGGGCGGGACCGTCCGGGTACCGCCGAATCCCTGCGCGGCCCAGAGGCCGCCGTACACGAGCACCACGAGGCCGACCGCCAGCGCGGGCCACTTGACGCGCGCGCGCCGCCCGCCCGCGGTCTTCGAAGCCGCCGACTGCGACTGTGACTGCGGTTCGGACTCCCGCTCCGGCCCGTGACCGGACGGCGCGCGACCGGACGGCGAGCCCGCCCCGACGTGGGTGCGCTGCTCCCCTCCCGGCGTCACCGAACGCCGCTCCACGGACCGCCGTTGAGCCGGTATGAACGCGTCCGCCTCGTACGAAGGCGGGCGCAGCTCCGACATGATCTCGTCCGGCGTGGGACGGTTCTCGGGGTCCTTGGCGAGGCACCGCCCGACCAGCGGCGCCAGATCGGCGGGCAGCCCGACCAGATCCGCCTCGTCGTGCACCACCTGGTACGCGACGATGTACGGGCTGTCCGAGTCGAACGGCCCACTCCCCGTCGCCGCGTGGACCAGCAGCGAACCCAGCGCGAACACATCGGCCGCGGGCCCCACTTCACGCGGTCGCTGGAACTGCTCCGGCGCCATGTACGGCGGCGAGCCGATCAACTTCCCCGTCTCGGTGCGCAGATCGCTGTCGACGGGCCGCGAGATGCCGAAGTCGATGACCTTGGGGCCGTTGTCCGTGAGGAGTACGTTGCCCGGCTTGAGATCGCGGTGGACGACACCGGCCCGGTGGATGTCCCGCAGCGCTTCGGCGAGCCCGGCCGTCAGCCGGCGCAACTCGGCAGGGGACATGGGCCCGTTGCTCCGCACCTGCTCGGCCAGGGTGGGACCCGGAATGTACGAGGTGGCCATCCAGGGCCGCTCGGCATCCGGGTCGGCGTCGACGACGGGCGCGGTGAACGCACCGCTGACGCGGCGCGCGGCGGCCACCTCCTGACGGAAGCGGGCCCGGAACTCCGGGTCCGCCGCGTACTGCTGGTGCACCACCTTCACGGCGAGGCGCAAACCAGACGCCGAGCGCGCGAGATGTACCACTCCCATGCCACCGGAGCCGAGGCAGGCCTCAAGGCGGTAACTCCCGGCGTATTCCATGTGTGCTTCCCCCGTGTCGCTTCTGCGAGCGCGACTCACGGAGCCTAGTCGATGGTGCGGCTGTGGCTGAAGAGTGTTGCTAGCCTGCGCGTCGCACAGAGTGAACTTTCAACAAGATCAGCAAGGGGGAGGGCAGCGATGGCTGTTGAAGGGGTTGAAGAGGTAGCAGAGACAGCGGAGACAGCAGGGGCAGAGGCCGGAGAGGCGGCAACGCTCGCCGCGTCGGTTGTCAACTACCCGATCGCGCCGGGTTACCGCGTCAACGTGCGCTCGGGTCCCGGCACTCAGTACTCGCTGGTCCGCGTCCTGCCGTACAACGCCACGGTGCCGGTCTACTGCCAGAAGCCGGGCGAGCGGGTGTCCGGGCCGTACGGCAGCTCGAACATCTGGGACAACATCGCCAACGGCGAGTTCGTCTCGGACGCGTACGTCAAGACGGGCAGTGACGAATACATCGCTCCGCGCTGCAACTGAACCCGGTCCGGTTCTCTAGCTCTCGCTCACTGGGACAATCGCCCGGTGAGCGAGAGTAAGAGCGTGAGCCCGCACAAGAGCGGCGAATCCGCCGAGACCCCCACCGGCCCCCCGCCCGAGGGCCCCCGGCCCGAACCGATCCGCTTCTTCGGCACCACCTGGGTCGCCCACGACGGCGGTTACGCGCTGCGCCGCGTCGCCGTCGCCGCCGGCTCGCTGGCGGCCGCGGTCGGCGCGTGCTTCCTGCTGCGCTTCGCCTACCAGGGCCTGGAGACGGCGAATGCCAGCTCGTTCGTCGGCGTCCTCGTCATCGTGACGTTCTCGGTGTGCAGCGCCATCGCCTTCCGCAAGACCTGGGAGGGTTTCTCGAAGCGTCCCGGCGACGCCGCCCGAGAGGAGGCGCTGCGCAGCCTCAAGGGCATCGGCTTCATCGGCTCGCTGCTCGCGTACTTCCTGCGCTCGCTCGCCGAGGCGCCGGGGGAGCGGCTGCGGCGCACCGAGTACGAGACGGCCGTCTCGCGGTACGAGCGCCGGCGCACCACCCGAACGGGCAATCCGGCCGCCCGCAAGGCCAACCGGCCCAAGCGCGCCAAGCGCAAGTGAGCCGGGACGGCCGGTACATCCGGTACCACCGGGCCCCCTTCGGCGCCTGAGAGCCGTCGCCCGGCACCATGGAGCGCATGACCGATCGCGCGCTCTCCTTCGACGTCGTCGCCGGGCAGTACGACTCCGCCAGGCCCGGCTATCCGCCGGCGCTGTTCGACGCCGTCGAGGAACTGTCCGGCCGCCCCCTCCACGGCTCCCGCGTCCTCGACGTCGGGGCCGGAACCGGGATCGCCACCCGTCAGCTGCTCGCACGCGGCGCCGAGGTCACTGCCGTGGAACCCGGCCCCGGCATGGCCGCCCAGCTGCGCCGTACGCTGCCCGACACCCCGCTGGTCAGGGGCTTCGGCGACGCCCTGCCGATCGCGGACACGTCGGTCGACCTGGTGACGTACGCCCAGTCCTGGCACTGGACCGACCCCGCCCTCTCCCTTCCCGAGGCGCTGCGCGTACTGCGGCCCGGCGGGGCGCTCGCCCTGTGGTGGAACGTGGCCGACCCCGACGTGCCCTGGGTCGCCGCACAGGACGAACGGCTGCGCCGGCGCGGCGGCGGGGGAGCCCACGGCGCCGGCGGCCATCGCGCCGAGGGCTTGCCCGACGAGCTGCCGCGTGTGCGTCGCGCGCTGCGCTGGACTCGCACCGTGCCGCTGGACAGCCACCTCGCCAACCTCTCCAGCCACTCCCTCTTCCGCGTGCTCGGCGGCGACGCCACCGCCGCCTGCCTGGCCGAGGAACGCGCCGAACTGCTCAAGGTCTTTCCGACCGGCTCCGTCGAGGAGGCGTACACGGTCGATCTGATCGTCACACTTCGCCCGGCTGCGTCGTCTGGTACCAGAGGCCCGTCGTCCGAAGTCTGACGGCGGGCGTGACACCGGCAGGGGAGAGGAGCGCCGCAGCATGGCCGATCTGGCCGATTTCGAGCAGGAGCGCAAGAGGCTCTGGGGCATCGCGTACCGCATCACCGGCTCCGTCGCCGACGCCGACGACGCGGTCCAGGAGACCTGGCTGCGCTGGCAACGGCTGCCCGACGACGAGGTGGACGACCCCCGGTCGTATCTGACGACGGTCATCAGCAGGCTCTGCTACGACCTGCTCGGTTCCGCTCGCGCCCGCCGTGAGTCGTACGTCGGGCCCTGGCTGCCGGAGCCGGTGGTGACCGAGAGCGGGCCCGAGGACCGGGTGACGCTGGACGAGTCGGTCGGGCTCGCCATGCTCACCGTGCTGGAGCGGCTGACGCCGGCGGAGCGCACCGCGTTCATCCTGCACGACGTCTTCGCGGTGCCGTTCAAGGAGATCGCGGAGGTGGTGGGCCGTACGCCCGATTCCGTACGGCAGTTGGCCTCCCGCGCCCGCCGCCGGGTACGGGCCGAGGCGCCCCGCCGCTCCGTGGACCGGGGCGAGCACCGGCGGGCCGTCGACGCTTTCCTGTCGGCGGTGATGGGCGGGGACTTCGACGGGCTGCTGGAGATCCTCGACCCCGAGGTGGTGTGGCGCTCGGACGGCGGCGGCAAGGTCACGGCGGCCAGGCTGCCCGTCATCGGCGACGAGAAGGTCGTGCGTTTCTCGCAGCGCCTCATGCGCGAGTTCGACCCCGAGACGATGTACGCCCTCGTACGGGAAGTGAACGGCGCTCCCGGCGTGGTGCTGGTCGACCCCGTCGGCGAGCGGGGCGTCGTCCTCGCCTTCGGCGTCCAGCGCGGGCTGATCACCGAGATCGACGCCGTGGTCAACCCGGAGAAGCTGCGCCACCTCGACCTCGGGAGTCTGTGACCGCACTCACCGTCACACCTGGGCGGGCCATCCCGTCCCATTTGTATGACACCCAACGACATTCCCTCCTCGTCCTCGTCCTCACCTTCGCCCTCCGGAAAACAGCGGGTCGTCGTGGTCGGCGCGGGTTACGCGGGGCTGATGTGCGCGCTGCGCCTCGCCCGGCACGCCCGTGTCACCCTCGTGGACCCCGCCGACCGCTTCACCGAACGCGTCCGGCTGCACGAACGCGCGGCCGGACGCCCCGACGTGACGCACCCTCTCGGCTCGTTCCTCCGCCCGACCGGCATCAGCCACGTCGCCGCCCGCGCCGTGGCGATCGACGCCGCGGCGCGTGAGGTCCGTACGGACGACGGCCGCGTCCTTCCCTACGACCGTCTCGTCCACGCCCTCGGCAGCCGCACCCGGTCCGCCGGACTCGGCGACCGGGACCGGGCGTACACGGTCGAGTCGGGGACCGAACTGCACAAGCGCCTCCAGGACGGCCCCGGCGCCCTGACGGTCGTGGGCGGCGGCCTCACCGGCATCGAACTGGCCACCGAACTCGCCGAGACCCACCCCCGCTGGAGCGTCGGCCTCCTTACGGAGGACATCGTCGGCCCGGGGCTCTCGGAAAAGGGCCGCGCCCATGTCCGTACGGTGCTCGCCACCCGCGGCGTACGCGTCGAGGAGGGCCGCCGTATCGCAGGCCCCGACGACATCGACACCGATGTCGTCGTGTGGGCCGCCTCGATGACCCCCAACACCGAACTGGCGCGCGCCGCCGGGATCGCCATCGACGCCCGAGGACGCGTCGAGGTCGACACGTCGCTGCGGTCCGTGTCCCACCCGGAGGTGTACGCGGTGGGCGACTCGGCCGCCGGACACACCGCCACCGCCGGTTCGCTGCGCATGGGTTGTGCCGCGGCGCTGCCCAGCGGCTCGCAGGCCGCGACGGCGATCATCGCCGAACTCGGCGGCGCGGAGCCGAAACCGCTGCGTTTCTCGTACCTCCTCCAGTGCTTGAGCCTGGGCCGTCACGACGGCCTGGTGCAGTTCGTACGGGCCGACGACTCGCCCCGCGAGCGGGTCCTCACCGGCCGCCCGGCGGCGTACGTGAAGGAGCGCATCGTCCGCTCCACGGTCGGCGCCCTGAGGCAGGCGTCCCGCCGGCCGGACCTGGTCGCGCGCATCCCCGGTTTCGGCTGAGCTTCGGCTGAACCCCCTCCTTGACGGTGTGGCGCGGACGGGAGCATTATTCATCGCATGATGAATAAATCAGAGGCCGCCATCCGCGCCAGCGGTCTGCGCGTCGTACGGGGAGAGCGCACCGTGCTGCGCGACCTCGACTTCGCCGTACCGCCCGGCCGGATCACCGGCCTCCTCGGCCCCTCCGGCTGCGGCAAGTCGACCCTGATGCGCGCCATCGTCGGCACGCAGGCCAAGGTCACCGGAACCCTGGACGTCCTCGGCCGCCCGGCCGGCGACGCCAGGCTCCGTGCCCGCATCGGCTATGTCACCCAGGCGCCGTCCGTCTACGACGACTTGACGGTCCGTCAGAACCTGGATTACTTCGCGGCCGTCCTCAACCCCGGACGCTCCCACCGCGACGCCCGCGACGAGACGGTCCACCGCGCCATCACCGACGTCGACCTCGTCTCACACGCCGACTCCCTCGCCGGCCGGCTCTCCGGTGGCCAGCGCAACCGGGTCTCGCTCGCCGTCGCCCTGCTCGGGACGCCCGAACTCCTCGTCCTCGACGAGCCGACCGTCGGCCTCGACCCCGTACTCCGCCGCGACCTGTGGGAACTCTTCCACCGCATCGCCGCCGACCGCGCGGCCACGCTCCTCGTCTCCTCCCATGTGATGGACGAGGCCGAACGCTGCCACCGCCTGCTCCTCATGCGCGACGGCGACATCCTCGCCGACGACACCCCCGACGCCCTGCGCACCCGCACCGGCTCCGAAACGGTCGAAGAAGCCTTCCTCCACCTGGTCGACGAGGCCAACGCCCACGCACTCCAGGAGACCTCCTGATGACGACGCCGACCGCGACCGCGACCCCGATCCCGGCCGCCCCCGCCCCGCGCGCGTTCTCCGGTGCCCGGACCCTGGCCACCGCCTCCCGCGTCCTACGTCAACTGCGCCACGACCCGCGCTCCATCGCCCTGATGATCCTCGTGCCGTGCGTGATGCTCTTCCTCCTCCGCTACGTCTTCGACGGCGACACCCGCACCTTCGACTCCATCGGCGCCTCGCTGCTCGGCATCTTCCCGCTCATCACGATGTTCCTGGTCACCTCCATCGCCACCCTCCGCGAGCGCACCTCGGGCACGCTCGAACGCCTCCTCGCGCTGCCCCTCGGCAAGGCCGACCTCATCGCCGGCTACGCCCTCGCCTTCGGCGCCCTGGCGATCGTCCAGTCCGCGCTCGCCAGCGGACTCGCCGTCTGGGGCCTCGGCCTGGACGTCGTCGGCTCGCCCTGGCTGCTCCTGCTGGTCGCACTCCTCGACGCCCTGCTCGGCACGGCCCTCGGACTGTTCGTCTCGGCCTTCGCCTCGTCCGAATTCCAGGCGGTCCAGTTCATGCCGGCGGTGATCTTCCCCCAACTGCTGCTCTGCGGACTCTTCACCGCACGCGAGAACATGCAACCGGTACTCGAAGCGATCTCGAACGTCCTGCCCATGTCCTACGCCGTCGACGGCATGAACGAGGTCCTGCGCCCCACCGACGTCACCACCAACTTCGTACGCGACGTCCTGATCGTCGCCGGCTGCGCGGTCCTTGTCCTCGCCCTGGGCGCCGCGACCCTCCGCCGCCGCACGGCATAGTCCGGACACAGTCCGACACTCGGACACACCGGGCCCGTCCCCGCCGCCGATGCGAGGATGGCCCCGGATGTCCCGTACGACCGCTCGACCCCCACCGGCGAGGTGCCCCGCATGACCACGACCATCGCAGTCCTCGGAACCGGCAAGATCGGCGAAGCCCTCCTCAGCGGCATGATCCGCGCCGGCTGGCGCCCCGCCGACCTCCTGGTCACCACCCGCCGCGCCGAACGCGCCGCCCAGCTCCGGGACCGTTACGGCGTCGAGCCCGTCACCAACGCCGAAGCGGCCAAACGCGCCGACACGCTCATCCTCGCCGTGAAACCGCAGGACATGGGCAAGCTCCTCGACGAACTCGCCCCCCACGTCCCCGCCGACCGTCTCGTCATCAGCGCCGCCGCGGGTATCCCCACGGCCTTCATCGAGGAACGCCTCACCACCGGTATCTCCGTCGTACGTGTCATGCCCAACACTCCCGTCCTTGTCGATGAGGGCATGTCCGTCATCTCCGGTGGCAGCCACGCCACCCCCGCCGACCTCAACCACACCGAGGAGATCTTCGGCGGCGTCGGCAAAACCGCCCGCGTCCCCGAGTCCCAGCAAGACGCGGCGACCGCACTCTCCGGCTCGGGCCCGGCGTACTTCTACTTCCTGGTCGAAGCGATGACCGACGCCGGCATCCTCCTCGGCCTGCCCCGCGCCCAGGCCCACGACCTCATCGTCCAGGCCGCCATCGGCGCCGCGGTCATGCTGCGCGACAGCGGCGAACACCCGGTGAAACTCCGCGAGGCCGTGACCTCCCCGGCGGGCACCACCATCAGCGCCATCCGCGAGCTGGAGAACCACGGCGTGCGAGCCGCCCTGATCGCCGCGATCGAAGCCGCCCGCGACCGCAGCCGCGAACTGGCCTCCGGCAACAGCTGACCAACCCGCCCCAACGCCCCGGCCGGGCGGACGCGCCCTTCCCTCAGCCGGCGGGCAGCAACCCGATCGCGTCACAGGCCGCATCCACCACCGGCCGGGCCATCCCCCTGGCCCGCTCCGCACCCTCCTTCAACACCTGATCCACATGACCGGGATCCGCCGCCAGCTCCGCATGCCGCGCCCGGACCGGCCGCAACAACTCGACGACGGCCTCTGCTGTGTCCTGCTTGAGTGAGCCGTACGAGTCATATGCACCGGCCAGCTCAGTCGGGTTCCCGCCTCCGCACGCCGCAAGGATCTCCAGCAGATTCGCCACCCCAGGCTTGTCGACGGGGTCGTACTCGACCTCGCGCCCGCTGTCCGTGACGGCCCGCATCACCTTCCTGCGCACCACGTCCGTCTCATCGAGCAGATAGACGATCCCGGCCCCCGACTCGTGCGACTTCCCCATCTTCGAGCACGGATCCTGCAGATCCATGACCCGCGCGGCCACCGGCGGATTCGTGACCCTCGGCACGGTGAACGTCGGCCCGTAGCGAAGGTTGAAACGCCTGGCCAGGCTGCGCGTCAGCTCCACATGCTGCGTCTGGTCGTCCCCCACCGGCACCTCGTCGGTCCGGTACGCGAGGATGTCCGCCGCCATGAGCGCCGGATAGGTCAGCAGCGACGCCCGCACACTCTGCCCGGTCGCCTGTGCCCGCTCGGACTTCTCCCTGTACTGGATCATGCGCCGCAGTTCTCCGTCCGTCGCCGTGCACTCCAGCAGATAGGAGAGCCGGGTGTGCGCGTCGACATGACTCTGCACGAAGACGGTGCACCGAGCCGGATCCAGCCCGGCCGCCAGCAGCAGCGTCGCCGCCTGCCGACTGAGTCTGCGCACACGAGCCGGATCGTGCTCCACGGTGAGGGCATGGAGGTCCACGACGCTGAACAGAGCGTCGGCCCGGTACTGATCCACCTCAGCCCACCTGCGTACGGCTCCGAGGTAGTTGCCCAAGGTCAGATGGCCCGTCGGCTTGACCCCACTGAAGATCCGCGTCATCTCTCTCGTCCCTCTTCCGGTCGGAGCCGCCGCCGAGCGGCCGGGCTCCCGAACCTCCACCAGAAGGGGAGAAACGCGAACGGCCGCCAGAGCGGCGGCCGTTGGTGTCACACACGTGTCAGCAGGCCGCCGTCAGACGGCCCGCCAGCTGTAGTTGCACGCATGCGTGGTCATGGGGGCAACAGTACGCGCCCCGTACCCCGAAGACCCGAGGTTGACACGTCCTGGGCGCGACCGTAATGTTCTCCGGGCTGTCCGACGTGAGCATCGACCCCGGTCGATCCCCGGACGGTCATTCCGCAAGACCACTGCAAACGCGCGACATCCGGTCGCTTTCTTTTGCGTGCGCTTTTGCGAAATGAGGAATCCACGTTCGAACGAAGGACGTGAACCCCCGATTAGCGTCGGGGGAACGGTTCCGCTAAAGTCTCACTCGTCGGAACGGCCGCAGGGCCGGAAAGACAAACCCGCTGACTGGGAATCAGACACCGAAAGGTTCTGATAGAGTCGGAAACGCAAGACAGCAAGACCGAAGGGAAAAGCCCGGAGGGCCCGGAGACGGGACCAAAGGAAGCGTCCGTTCCTTGAGAACTCAACAGCGTGCCAAAAGTCAACGCCAGATATGTTGATACCCCGACCTCGTCCACAGTTTGTGGATTGGGTTGAGGTTCCTTTGATAGAAACACAGCGAGGACGCTGTGAACGACCGGTCTTATTCCGACTGGTTGTTCCGCTCTCGTGGTGTCCACCTGACCAATGGGTCGGGTAAGCATTCACGGAGAGTTTGATCCTGGCTCAGGACGAACGCTGGCGGCGTGCTTAACACATGCAAGTCGAACGATGAAGCCTTCGGGTGGATTAGTGG